>DASVFS010000051.1:0-12343 GCA_036379915.1 Conexibacter sp.
TCGACGCGGGAATCATCTGGACGACGTACGCCCAGCCGATGTCGCAGGGCGCGGGCGGCGTCCTGTTCCCGCCGCAGCTGTCCGGCGAGGTGACCGGGAAGGCGACCGTCGAGTGGATCAACGCGAACAATCCCGAGGCGCAGGTGCTCATCCTCGAGACGCCGCTGAGCGGGGCGTTCAAGACCCGCACCGACATCCCCCGCAGAATGATCGAGCAGCAGACGAGAGCGAAGGTCGTCGCGGTGCAGGTCGGCGTCGAGCAGACGAAGGGCCTGCAGGTCACCGAGGACGTCCTGCAGGCGCACCCGGACGTGACGGTCGTCGTCTCGATGAACGACGACGGCGCGCTCGGCGCGGCGGAGGCGTTCAGAAAGGCCGGCAAGCAGGACCCCTCGAGAGTGTGGATCATCGGCCAGGACGGATCCGAGGACGGGCTCGCCGCGATCAAGCAGGGCGACTCGTTCTTCCGTGCCACGGCGGCGCTCGATCTGCCGCGGCTGTCGAGAGAGGTCGTCGCCGTCACCAAGCGCGCGATCGACAAGGGTTGGAAGCCGGGCGACAGACAGGAGTACGTGAAGCTCGCGCCGACGCTCGTCAAGGTCGGGGACGCCGAGCTGATCGATCACTTCCTGAGCGCGTACCACTAGCGGGTCTGCCACGGTGACGCTCGTCGCTCAGGGACTTGCGAAGGCGTTCGGCGCCGAGCAGGCGCTCGCCGGCGTCGACCTCGAGGTCGCCGACGGCGAGATCCACGCGCTGCTCGGTCCCAACGGCTCCGGCAAGTCGACGTTGATCGGCTGCCTCAGCGGACGGCTCGCGCCGGACGCCGGCTCGATCACGATCGGCGAGCGGACCGTCCGCCGCTTCAGCCCGCGGGCTGCGGCGGCGGCCGGCACGGCGGTGATCTACCAGCACTTCTCGCTGGTCCCGCCGCTGAGCGTCGTCGACAACATCTTCCTCGGCTCGGAGCGGACAGGGCTTGGCGGAGCCCTGGACCGCTCCAGCGAGCTGGCCGAGGCGGACGAGCTGCTGACGCGGCTCGGCGCGCGCGTCGACCCGCGCGCGCCGGTGTCGTCGCTGAGCGTCGGCCAGCAGCAGCTCGTCGAGATCGCCAAGGCGATGCGTCACCGGCCGCGGCTGCTCGTGCTCGACGAGCCGACGGCCGCGCTCGGCGAGGCGGAGGCGCGGATCCTCGGCCGGCAGCTGCGCGGCCTGCGCGACGAGGGCCTGGCGATCCTCTACGTGACGCACCTGCTGAGCGAGGTGTTCGAGATCGCCGATCGCGTGACGGTGCTGCGCGACGGCCGCACGGTGCTCAACGCCACGATCGGCACGCTGTCGCCGCGCGAGGTGATCGGGGCGATCGCGCCGCGCCACGGCGCCGCCGCGGTCGACCCGCGCGCGGGCGGCGCGCAGCGCGCGGAGCACGCGGAGCGCGTGCTCGAGCTCGACGGCTTCGTCGCGCCCGGCGTCGGGCCGATCGACCTGTCGGTCGACGCCGGCGAGGCGGTCGCCGTGTTCGGGCTGCTCGGCTCGGGGCGCAGCGAGCTGCTCGAGGGCCTCTACGGCATCCGCGGGCGGACCGGCGGCCGCGTGACGCTCGCCGGCGACGCGTTCGCCCCGCGCTCGGCGGCGGCGTCGCTCGCGCGCGGGCTGGCGCTCGTGCCGGCGGACCGCGGCCGCCAGGGCGTCTTCGCCTCGATGTCGGCGCTCGACAACGTGCTCGTGCCGCACTTCCGACGGCTCGGATGGCCGTGGTGGCGGCGTCGCGGACGCGAGCGCAACTGCTTCGCCGACACGGCCCGCTTCCTGCGCCTCAAGCCGGCCGATCCGCGCGCGCCCGCGTGGACCTATTCGGGCGGCAACCAGCAGAAGCTCGTCGTGGGCCGCTGGCTCGCGGAGCAGAGCGAGGCGCGCGTGCTGCTGCTCGACGAGCCGACGCAGGGCATCGACGTCGGCGCCCGCGCCGACCTCTACGACCTCGCGCGGCAGTTCGTCGCCCGCCCCGGCCGGGGCGTGCTGTTCAGCTCCTCGGACCCCGAGGAGGTGCAGGCGCTGGCGGACCGCGCGCTCGTGCTCGCACGCGGCCGCATCGTCGCGCAGCTGGAGCGCGACGAGATCACCCCCGACGCGCTGCTCGCCCTGGCGCACGGCGCCCCACCGCAACCATCGCCCACCGAGGACTGAATGACGACGAACCGGACCCTCCAGATGACGACGACGCCCGACCGGCGTCTCCCCCGCAGGCCCGGAGCGGCGATGCAGGGGGCCTGGCGGTGGGCCGCGACCCACTCGCTGCTGCTCGGCTCGATCGCGCTGCTGGTCGTGTTCTCCGTGCTCAACGACGCCTTCCTGACCGTCGACAACTTCCGCAACGTCTTCATCCAGGCGTCCGTGATCTCGGTCGTCGCGGTGCCGACGGCGCTGCTGCTGATCGCCGGCAAGGTCGACCTCTCGGTCGGCTCGACGCTCGCGCTCGGCGGGGTCGTCAGCGGCCTGTTGATCTCGCACGGGACCCCGTTCGTTCCCGCGGTCCTCGCCGGCGTGCTCGCCGGCGCCGCGGTCGGGACGGTGAACGGCATGCTCGTGACGATGTGGGACCTGTCGCCGATCATCGTCACGCTCGGCGCGCTGACGGCCGTGCGCGGGCTCGCGCTGACGATCGCGCCGGACCCGGTCTTCGGCTTCTCCGACAGCTTCCTCGGGCTGGGCGGGAACGAGCTGCTCGGGGTCCCGTACCTCGTGCTGATCGCGGCGGCGGTGTTCCTGCTCGGCGCGGCGGTGCTGTCGCGCATGCCGGTCGGGCGCCACGTCTACGCGATCGGCGTGAACGCGGAGGCGGCGTACCTGTCGGGCGTGCGCGTGCGGCGCATCGGACTCGCGCTGTTCGTCGCGACGGGCGCGGCCGCGGGGCTCGCGGGCGTGATGCTGGCGGCGCGGCTCGGCAGCGCGCCGTCGGGCGCGCTCGGGCTCGGCTTCGAGCTCGACGTGCTGACGGCGGTGATCCTCGGCGGCGTCGCCTTCAACGGCGGCCGCGGGTCGATCGCGGGCGTGCTGCTGGGCGTGCTGTTCCTCGGCGTGCTGCAGAACGGCCTCACGCTCGAGAACGTGCCGGCGGCGACGGCGCTGTTGCTCAAGGGCGTCGTCCTCGTGATCGCGGCCGGGCTCGACCGCATCGCCGTCAGCGCGCCGAGCGGCGCGCGTCCGCCGGCGGCGCCGGCGGACGATCCCGGCGACGCGCGATGACCGCTCCGGACGCCGCGGCGGTCGTCCCCGACCTGATCGGCTACGCGAGCCGCGTCTCCGTCGCGCCCGGGGAGGAGCTGTCGTTCATGGTCGGCGCCGACGTCGAGCGCGCCGAGGCGCGGCTCGTGCGCCTGCTGCACGGGGACGAGCGCAGCCCGCTCGGGCTGATCGAGCGCGAGCTGCCGTCGTCGCTCGACGGCGCGTGGCGGCTCGAGCGCCAGCGCGTGCACCCCGGGTCGTTCGGCCTCGTCGAGGCCCACGGCGCGTTCGCGGCGGGGCCCCGTGCGCTGTCCGGGCACCTGTTCGCGTGCCCGACGCTGACCGGCCGGGCCGCGCCGCAGGGGCTGCTCGCCCACGTGGGCGCGGACGGCGCGCGGCGCTGGGAGCTGGTCGCGGAGACCGGCGGCGAGCTGGCGATGCGCGTGTTCGGCGACGGCGGCGAGCTCGGCTGCGCGCGGATCGCGGGCGCGCTGCGCGATCGCGTGTGGCACGCGATCGGCTTCGCGATCGACGCCGAGCGCGCGCGCGTCGAGCTGTGGGTCACGCCGCTCTCCGGCCTGCTCGCCGGGGTCGCGCTGCACGTCGACGCCGCGCTCGCGCCGGGCACCGTCGCGGACGGTCCCGGGCCGCTGCTGCTGGCGGCGCGGCGGCTGATCGAGCGCGCCGGCGAGCCGCGCGCCGCCGACACCTTCGACGGCAAGCTCGAGCGCCCGACGCTGCTGGCCGGCCGGCTCGACGCCGAGGCGGCCGGACGGCTCGCGCGCGGCGTCGAGCCCGACCGCATCGGCGTCCCGCTCGCGCTCGACCTCGACCTCGGCGCCGCGGCCGACGGCTGGGAGCTCGTCGACCGCTCGCCGCACGCGCACCGCGGGCGGCTGTGGAACGCGCCGCTGCGCGCCGTCCCCTCGCACCGCTGGCGCGGCGAGCAGATCGCGCCGGCGCTGGCGTCCGCCGCATACGCCGCGGTCCGCTTCCACGCGGACGACGTCCACCACGCCGACTGGCGGCCGACCCGCAGCTGGACGGTCCCCGCCGAGCTCGCCAGCGGCCTCTACGCGCTGCGCCTGCGCGCCGACGGCGCCGAGGACCGGATCCCGTTCGTCGTGCGCCCGCCGCGCGATCGCGCCACCCAGCGGGTCGCGCTGTGGCTGCCGACGTTCACCTACGCGGCCTACGCGAACGCGCGCGAGTGCCAGGCCGGCAAGCCCTACGGCGACTTCCGCCCCGCGGGCTGCGCCGGCGACGAGCAGCTCGCGCGCCACCCCGAATGGGGCGGCTCCACCTACGACGTCCACGCCGACGGCAGCGGGGTCGCGATCAGCTCGCTCGCGCGGCCGGTGCCGAACCTGCGCCCGACGTATCGCGCGGGCCTCGTCGACGGCCCGCGCCACCTGTCCGCCGACCTCTACCTCGTCCACTGGCTCGAGCACGCGGGCGTCGCGGTCGACGTGATCGCCGACGAGGACGTCCACGCCGACGGCGTGGAGCTGCTGCAGCGCTACGCGACGGTCCTCACCGGCAGCCACCCGGAGTACGTGACCGGCGCCGAGCTGGACGCGGTCGACGCCTACGTCGACGGCGGCGGGCGCCTGATGTACATGGGCGGCAACGGCTTCTACTGGGTCACGAGCGTCGAGCCGGGGAACGCGACCACCGTCGAGGTGCGCCGCGGGCACGCCGGCACGCGCTGCTGGGACGCCGCCCCGGGCGAGCAGCACCATCAGCTCACCGGCGAGCCCGGGGGGCTGTGGCGCCACCGCGGCCGTCCGCCGCACGCGCTCGTGGGGATCGGGTTCGTCGCCGAGGGCCGCGACGGCGCGAACGGGCCCTACCGGCGGGCGCCGGCCAGCTTCGAGCCGGCGGGCGCGTGGGCGTTCGCGGGGATCGGTCCCGACGAGCCGATCGGCGCCGGCGGACACGTGATGGCCGGCGCGGCCGGCGACGAGCTCGACAGCGCCGACGGCGCGCTCGGCACGCCGCCGGAGACGCTCGTGCTCGCCACGGCGGACGGCCACAGCGACGCCTACTGGCTCGTCATCGAGGACCTCTGCGCCAACGGACCCGACCTGAGCGGAAGCCGGGACGCCCGCATCCGCGCCGACGTCGCGCTCACGCCGACGCGGAACGGCGGCGCCGTGTTCGCGGTCGGCTCGATGTCGTGGGCGGGCGCGCTGTCGCAGCGCGGCTACGACAACCCGGTCGCGCGGCTCAGCGAGAACGTGCTGCGCGCGTTCGCCGCCGGCGCGACGCCGTGGCTCGAGCAGGCGAGATCCGTAAGCGCCGCTTCTGAATGATGCCGAAAACGTCATTTCACTTCGCAATCACGGCGGCATATCTTGGTGATCATGAATCGATGTGGATTGGGTGGATAAATTGACGGGGACCTTGTTGGAGCGCCTGGAGCTGGGGCGCAGATCGTTGGTGCACGATCCGGTCGGCGGCGACGAGACGAAGATCCTCCTGACGAGAGCGCGCGGCTCGCTCGTGTGGGACGCCGACGGCCGCGAGTACATCGACTGCACCGCGCAGGCGTGGTCGAACAACCTCGGCGCCAACGACCCGCGCGTCGTCGAGGCGGCGATCGCCCAGCTGCGCGAGATCACCCATGCGCGGCCCAACTTCAACACCCGCGCGGTGCTCGAGCTGACGGCCAAGCTCGCGGAGCTCGCGCCGTGGGAGCACGCCCGCGTCGGCTACACGCTGCACGGCAGCCTCGCGACCGAGATGGCGATGAAGCTCGCCTTCCGCAACCGCCCCGCCGCGCGCAACCTGCTCGTGCTGCAGGACGGCTACCACGGCCGCTCGCTCGCGACGCTCGCCGCCAGCTGGCCGCATCCGGGCAACGTCTTCGGCCCGCTGCAGCCGCGCTTCACGCGCGTGCCGCACCCCAACCCCTACCGTCCGCGCCTCGGCATGGACCCGGAGGCGGAGTCGCAGCTGTGCCTCGAGCTGCTGCGCGACACGATCGAGAAGGGCGTCGACGGCGAGGTCGCCGGGCTGATGATGGAGCCGATCCAGGGCAACGGCGGCCACATCGAGTTCCCGCGCTCGTACTACCACGGCGTGCGCGAGCTGTGCGACGAGTACGGCATCGTGCTGATCTGGGACGAGGTGCAGACGGGCTTCGGCCGCACCGGCGAGATGTTCGCGGCCGACTACTACGAGGTCACGCCCGACGTGATCGCGTTCGGCAAGGGCGTCGGCGGCGGCTTCCCGCTCGCCGGGATCCTCGCCGACGCGCGCCTGGAGGGCTTCGCCGTCGGCGACGACGCGCTCACGTTCGGCCAGTTCCCCGTCGCGATGGCGGCCGGGCTGGCGGCCGTCACGGCGATCCAGGACGACGACCTGTGCACGCGTGCGAAGGAGCACGGCGACCACGCCACCGCCCGGCTGCTGGAGCTGCAGACGCGCCACCCGCTGATCGGCGACGTGCGCTGTCCCGGCCTGATGGTCTCGATCGAGCTGGTGACCGACCGCGAGACGAAGGAGCCGGCGCGCCGCGAGGCGATGGAGGTGTACCGCCTCGGCGTCGAGCGCGGCGTGCTGTTCGGCGAGAGCCGCTACGCCGGCCTCGGCAACCTGATCAAGGTCAAGCCGCCGCTCGACATCCCGCGCGAGCGGCTCGACCGCGCGCTCGACGTGCTCGACGAGGTCCTGACCGTGATCGAGGAGGGGCGCACGGCGTGAGCGACTCCGCCGTCTTCGTCGGACTCGACGTCGGCACGTCCTCGACGAAGGGGCTGTCGATCCGCCGCGACGGCTGCGTCCTGGCGAAGGCGTCGGCGCCGCACCGCACCCTCCCGACGGGCGCCGGCACCTCCGAGCAGCACCCCGACGACTGGGTCGCCGCCGCGCGCCGCGTGCTGGCCGAGCTGAAGGTCGAGCGGCTCGCCGGCCTCGGGCTGACCGGCCAGATGCACGGCCTCGTGCTGCTCGACGCGCGCGGCGAGGTGGTGCGCCCCGCGATCCTGTGGAACGACGGGCGCGCCGTGCGCGAGCGCGCCGAACTGGAGGAGGCGCACGGCGTCCCGTGGCTGCTGGAGCAGACCGGCAACCGCGCGCTCCCCGGGCTCACGGCGGCCAGCCTGCTGTGGGTGAAGCGTCACGAGCCGGATGCGTGGCGGCGCGTCCGGCACGTGATGCTGCCGAAGGACTACGTACGCATGCAGCTGTGCGGCGGGCTCGCCGCCGCCGGGACGGCGACCGACGTCTCCGACGCGTCCGGCACGCTGCTGTTCGACGTGGCGCAGCGCAGCTGGAGCGCGGAGCTGCTCGAGCTCGTGGAATTGGCGCCGGAGCAGCTGCCGGTTGCGGTCGAGTCGCACGAGCGCGTGGGCACGACGGCGGACGGCGCGGCGGTCGCCGCCGGCGCCGGCGACCAGGCGGCCGCCGCGCTCGGGCTCGGCCTGCGCGACGGCGGCCCGCTCGGCGTCGCGCTCGGGACCTCCGGCGTCGTCACCGGGATCCGCAGCGCGCCGGAGCCGGCCGACCCGCTCGGCCGGCTGCAGACGATCTGCGCGGCGCGGCCGGACGGCTGGCAGACGCTCGGCGTCACGCTCTCGGCGGCCGGCTCGCTGGCGTGGTGGAGCGACGTCGCGGGCGCCGGCGTCGGCGAGCTGCTCGCCGCCGCGGCCGAGCGCCCCGCGGGCGGCGACGGGCTGCACTTCCTGCCCTACCTGTCGGGCGAGCGCGCGCCGCACATGAACGCCGCCGCGCGCGCCGCGTTCGTCGGGCTCGCGGCGCACCACGACCGCGCCGCGCTGACGCGCGCCGTCGTCGAGGGCGTCGCGTGCTCGCTGGCGGACGTGCTCGACGTCGTGCGCGAGGGCCTCCCCGCCGAGCGTGCGCGCATCACCGGCCGCGCGGCGCGCAGCGAGCTGGTCGCGCAGATCCTCGCCGCCGTGCTCGCCCTGCCGCTCGAGCGCGTCGCGCTCGACGAGGGCCCGGCCTACGGCGCGGCGCTGCTCGGCGCGATCGCCGCGGGCGCGCTGGCCGACCACGAGGAGGCCGCGGCGCTCGTGTGGCCGACCGACGTGGTGGAGCCCGACCCGGCGCTGCAGGCGCTCTATGCCGACCACCGCACGACCTTTCGGACGCTGTACCCCGCGCTGCACGCGGGTGCCGTCGACGCGCCGGACGTCGCACGGGCCGGCGGAGCGCACCGTGCCTGATGGCGAGCGGGCTGATGGCGTGCACGTCGCGTTCGACGTGCCGGCGCGGATGCGCGACGGCACCGTGCTGCGCGCGAACGTGTACCGGCCCGACGGCGACGGGCCGTGGCCGGTGCTGCTGAAGCGCACGCCGTACTCGAAGGACGACCACCACGGCGCCGTGTGGGAGGGGCTCGACCCGCTGGAGGCGTCGCGTCGCGGCTTCATGGTCGTCGTGCAGGACGTGCGCGGGCGGTTCGCGTCGGACGGCGTCTTCGAGGCGTATCGGTGGGAGCGCGAGGACGGCTACGACACGGTCGAGTGGGCCGCGCGGCTGCCCGGCGCGAACGGCCGCGTGGGGATGTACTCCGGCAGCTACTGCGGCAACACGCAGTGGCTCGCGGCCGCCGACGCGCCGCCGTCGCTCGCCGCGATCTCGCCGGCGCTCACGTGGTCCGATCCGACCGACGGGCTGCTCTCGCGCGGCGGCGCGGTCGAGCTGGGGCTCGCGCTGCGCTGGGCGCTCGAGAACGGCTGGGACACGCTCGGGCGGCTCGGCCTCGACGAGGCGGAGCGACTGCGGCGCACGGTCGGCGTCGTGCGGGAGTGGGACCGGATCGTCGAGGACGGCTACCGGGAGCTGCCGCTCGGCGCGGCCGCCGAGCGCTGGGGCCTGCCCGATCTCGGCGGGCTCGCCGCGATCGGGCGGTCGGAGGTCGCCGACCGCTGCCGTGTGACCGACCTGTACGAGCGCGTGCGGGTGCCCAGCCTGCACACCGCCGGCTGGTACGACATCTTCGCGCAGGGCACGCTCGACAACTTCGCGGCGATGGCGGCGGCGGGCCGGGACGCGCGGCTGATCGTCGGGCCGTGGAGCCATCACCTGTTCCGCGATCCGGTCGGCGAGCTGTGCTTCGGCCTCGACTCCTGGCGCGACGGGGCGCCGCTGAGCGGCGACTGGGGCGACCTGCAGCTGACCTGGCTGCGCAGCCACCTCGCGCCGGGCGCGCGCGTCGAGCTGCCGGAGCGGCCGGTGCGGATCTTCGTGATGGGCCGCAACGCGTGGCGCGAAGAGTCCGGCTGGCCGCTCGCCCGCGCCCGCGAGCAGCGCTGGTTCCTGCACGCCGACGGCTCGCTCGCCGCGACCGCGCCGGACGCCGACGCGCCGCCGAGCGCGTTCGCGCACGACCCGGCCGACCCGGTTCCGACGACGGGCGGCAACGGCGAGCTGACGCCGGCGTTCCCGAACGGTCCGGCCGCGCAGGGAGCCGTCGAGGCGCGTCCCGACGTGCTCGTGTTCACGAGCGAGCCGCTGCAGCACGAGCTGGAGGTGACCGGGCGCGTACGCGTCGTGCTGCACGGGCACGGCTCCGCGGCGGCGGCCGACTGGGTCGCCCGCCTCTGCGACGTGCACCCCGACGGCCGCTCCTACAACGTCTGCGACGGCATCGTGCGCATCGCCGAAGGCGCCGACGAGCTGCGACGGATCGAGATCGACCTGTGGTCCACCTCGAACGCGTTCCTGCCCGGCCACCGCCTGCGCGTGCACGTCGCCGGCAGCAGCTTCCCCCGCTGGGACCGCAACCTCGCGCCCGGCCGCCAGCACGTCCACCACGCCGCCGAGTGGCCCTCCTGGATCGAGCTGCCGGTCGTCGGGTGAGCCCCGCTCACGCGCGTGCGCCGGCCTGCGGGTCCAGTCGCGACATCGTGACCGCCGCGTCGAGCGTCGAGCTCGACGAGCCGCGGTAGACGCCCTTCACCGGCGGCACGTCGGCGTAGAAGCGGCCGTGGCCGATCTTCACGTGCGTCTCGTCCGCCAGCTGGCGGGTCGTCGGGTCGGCGCCGACCCACGCCGGCTCGCCGCGCCCGCCGGTGCCCGGCAGCAGCGCCTCCAGCCATGCGTGCGTGTCGACCTCGAGCGAGTCGGCGCCGCCGTCGGCCGGCGCCGCCCACAGGTAGCCCGACACGTAGCGCGCGGCGATCCCGCGCCGGCGCAGCAGCACGAGCGCGAGGTGGACGAAGTCCTGGCACACGCCCGCGCCCGCTTCGAGCAGGTCCGCGATCGTGGAGCCCACGTACGTCGCGCCGCGGCGGTACGCGAACGTGTCGGGGATCAGCTCGCACAGCAGTCTCAGCGCCGCGTGCGGACTGCTCGCCGTTGCGAGCGACGCGGCGAGCTCCTCCAACCCCGGGACCGGCGGCTGGTCCTGCCACGGCAGCAGGAACTCGCCGGCCGCCTCGCGGTAGGCGGCGCTCGCCAGGCCCTCCCAGCCGCCGGTCGGCGGGCTCGGCGGCTCGCTCGTCACGACGCGCGCGCGCACGTCGATCGTCAGCGACTCGTGGCCGGTCGGGATGCCGAACTCGAGCACCTCGGTGCCGAAGTAGTCGAGGTGGCGGGACACGCGCGCCTCCGGGTCGATGCGCGCGTGGAACTCGTCGCAGCGCTGCGTCGAGTTCGTCGCCGGGCGCACGCGCAGCGCGTTGAGGTTGTCCGTCACCGGCGACGGATAGCGGTATTCGGTCAGGTAGCGGATCGAGAAGTGCATCAGGCCGCCACCAGCGCTCGCTCGCCGGCGCCGGCGAAGTAGCGCTCCGCGACGTCCTGGTCGACGCGCGCCAGCTCCCGCTGCACGCGCTCGCAGATGCCGAGCAGCTCGGCGCCGTCCGGCAGCGCTCGACGCTGGAACTCCAGGTCCGCGGCCAGCCGCGACACGCGCAGCACGGGCTTCGACTCGTGCGGCGACGCGTCGGCCGCCGCGAACGCCTCGTGCAGCGAGTCGACGCACGCCGCGACGCTGTCCGGGTAGGCGCGCTCGAACAGCAGGAAGCGCGCGACCGGCTGCGCGTTCGGCGGCGCCGTGACCGCGCGCAGGTAGGCGTGGAAGCCGCCGACCGCCTGCAGCAGCGCGAACGCGTTGCCGTCGGCGCGCACGTCCTCTTCGCCGGCGGCGGTCCCCGCCGGCAGCGCCACGCGCAGCATCCGCAGCACCATGTCGGCGACCTCGATCAGCCCGCCGGCGTCGAGGAAGCGCTTCGCCTCGTCGCGCAGCATTGCGCGCTCGGCGATCCCCCAGATCAGCGCCGTGCGCTGCTTGACGTACTGCGAGGCCTGGTAGGCGCCGCCCGGCAGCCGCCACGAGGCGCCCGCGTCGCGCCGCAGCGACAGCGTCGTCGCGTTGATCGCCTCCCACATCTCGGCGGAGATCACGTCGCGCACGGTGCGCGCGCCCTCGCGCGCCCGCTCGACGCACGCGAGCATCGAGTCGGGACGGTCGGCGTCGAGCGTGAGCCGCTCGAGCGCCTGCTCGCGCCGCAGCGGCGCGGCGCCTTCCGAGCCCCCGTTCAGCCCGCCGCCGGCGCCGAGCATGACGAGCAGGCCGTTCCAGCCGAAGCGCACGCCCGGGCTCGTCTCCGCGGCGCTCTGCAGCTCGGCGCGGAAGACGCCGTCGCACGCGCGCGCGGTGAACTCGGCGCGCGCGAGGTTGCGGCCGAGCCAGTACAGCTCGTGGGCGATGCGGGCGAGCATCACGTCGATTGTGCGGATGGGGGTCGCCCGCGCCTTTCGCCCGATGGAGCATCTTGGGTGAGTCGACTCAATACCTCTGGATGACCGCTTCGGCCGCGGCGAGGACGCTGCGGCCCGTCTGGTCATCCGGTGATGATGTCGCTGTGGACGAGCGGCTCATCCCGATCAACGGGCTCATCGCTCTCCTGCGCGGAGAGGGCAGGTGGCCGGGGCTGCTCGGCGACCAGGGCCTGCGGCGCCATCGGCTCGAGGTGCCGGTGAGCACGCCGCGCGGTGACTTCCGCGCGGACGCGCTGCTGTATCGCCGAGACCCCGATCTTGTCCTGCTTGTCGAAGCCAAGAGCGGGCGCAACATCGACGCTGCGCAGGCCGAGAAGTACGTGGCCGCTGACGCGACGTGGCTGCGACGCGCCGGCGCGAT
>DASVFS010000052.1:0-6381 GCA_036379915.1 Conexibacter sp.
CCATGCGGTGGAAGGCGGAGACCGCGGCGGCGGCGCTCGCGCGGTTCTGCGCGGTCGCCTTGGCCTGCTGGCTGTCGGAGACGATGCGCACGACGACGACCCCGAGCGCGATCATCGGCACGACGACGATCAGCACGAAGAACAGCGTCAGCCGGGTGCGGAAGCTCATCCCCTGCCCACCACCGCCGGGGAGGCTACCGGCGGCGCGCCGCCGTCCACGCCGCATGTGGACGGGTGGTCCAGAGCCCGCGCCCGGCGATCAGCGAGGCACGACGAGTGCTTCGTGGACGAGCTCGGTGATCTCGCGCAGCGCGAGCCGCTCGCCGTGGCCCGTCGTCTTGATCGCGTCCTCGTAGATCGTCACGTCCTTCGGGCACGAGACGACGAAGTACTCGACGCCGTCGACGCCGACGGCTTCGTGGATGCGGCTCTCCGACGGGCGCTCGATGCCGGGCGGGTCGGGCATCCAGATCCGCCCTCCGCCGGCGCCGCAGCAGAAGCTGCGCTCGCGGTTGCGCGGCATCTCGCGCAGGCTGCAGCCCAGCAGCTCGAGGATCCGCCGCGGCGCGTCATAGCCGCCGTTCATGCGCCCGAGGTGACAGGGGTCGTGGTAGGTGACCGGGTACGCGAGCCGGTCGCGCACGTCGAGCCGGCCGGTCTCGATCAGCTCCAGCAGCAGCGTCGTGTGGTGCACGACGTCCCACGCACCGCCGTAGTCCGGGTACTCGTTCGCGAGCGTGTTGAGCGAGTGCGGGTCGGTCGTCACGATGCGCTCGAACTCGCACTGCTCGAGGCTCGCGACGTTCTGCTCCACGAGCGACTCGAACAGCCCCTCCTCGCCGACGCGGCGCACGTCGTTGCCGGCGTTGCGCTCGCCGTCGAAGAGGATCCCGAAGTCGACGCCCGCCTCGTGCAGGAGCGTCGCGAGAAGACGGCTGACCTGCTGCGAGCGCGGGTCGAACGACGCGTAGTCGCCGACGAACCACAGCAGCTCGACGGGCTCTCTGCGCGCGTCCTTGACGGGGAAGTCCAGCTCGCGCGTCCAGCGCCCGCGCTTGCGCTTGTTCTCGCCGAACGAGTTGCCCGAGCTGTGGATCACCTGCAGCGTCGACTGCAGCCCGCCGTCGAGCTCGCCCTCCTCCACGAGGCCGCGCCGCAGCTCGTTGATGATCGGCGCCTGCTCGATCCCGACCGGGCACACCTCGACGCAGGCGTTGCACTGGTAGCAAGCCCACAGCGTCTCGGTGCGGACGGCGTCGGGTCCGACGACCGGGCGCGCCAACAGCGGCCCGAGGACGCCGCCGATCCCTCCGGTGGCGGCGACCGACTGCTCGTGCAGCTCGAGGATCACGTCGCGCGGCGACAGCGGCTGGCCGGTCGCGTTGGCGGGGCACACCTCGTGGCAGCGGCCGCACTTCGTGCACGCGTCGAGCTGCAGCAGGTGGGTGATGCGGAAGTCGGCGAGCGTCGCGTAGCCGGCCGGCGCGTCGGCGCGCTCAGGCGGGATCCCGCGCAGGCGGCTCTTCGCTCTGGGGTCGCGCAGGATCAGGCTCGCGTAGCTCTGCAGCATGTGCGTGGCCTTCGTGTACGGGATCGCCGCCACGAACGTGATCGCGAGCAGTCCGTGGAACCACCAGATGCCGTGGCGCACGTCGCCGAGCGCGCCCTCGCCGAGGCCGGACAGCGCCTGCGCGAACGGCCAGCCGCCGAAGTGCACGAGCTCGAAGCCGGGGTCGTCCATCGCCATCCGCACGCCCTCGAGCAGGTAGCCGGTCAGCGCGATCGTCAGCAGCACGCCCACGAACACCCAGTCGCCGATCCGGTAGACGCGGCGGTCGAAGCGCTCCTCGCCGGGCGCGCGGTCGGGGCGCGCGTAGTCGAGCTTGCGCGGTCGGATGAACGCGCGGCGGACCATCATGTACAGCAGTCCCGCGACGAGTCCGGTCCCGAGCGCGTTGAGCAGCGCCTTGCAGACGAGGTAGAAGTCGCCCTTGTAGAACGGCGTGCCGAACAGCGGCTCGACGACGTCGTGCGAGAGCGCGACGATCACCGTCCCGAGCGCGAGCGTCACCCAGCCGTAGAAGATCGCCCGGTGCGCCCAGCCGACGGAGCGGTTGCGGCGCGCGATCGTCGCGTGCGAGAAGAGCGTGCGCGTCGCGTCGACGATCCGGCGCGGCAGCTCGCGCAGCGGCGGCAGCCCGTCGCGCCGCCCGCGCCGGTAGCGCGCGAGCGGCCGGGCGAGCCCGTAGAGGAACACGAGCACCGACAGGCCGGCCAGCAGGTACCACACGACCTGCAGGCCGACCGGCATGTCCCACATGACCTCCCGGGTCTTCGCCGCGGCGACCGGCAGCATGCCCTACGCGAAGTGCCGCTCGAGCGCGTCGGCGACCTCGAACAGGTCGGCGACGGCCCCGTAGTGCGCGACGCGGAAGATCGGCGCCTCGGGGTCGCTGTTGACGGCGATGATCGTCTCGGCGCCGCGGATCCCGGCGACGTGCTGCACCGCGCCCGAGATGCCGAGCGCCAGATAGACCTTCGGCGTCACCGTCTTGCCCGACTGGCCGACCTGACGCGCGCTCGTCTGCCAGCCGGCGTCGACGAGCGGGCGCGAGACGCTCAGCGTCGCGCCCATCGCCTCCGCGAGCGCCTCGAAGCGCGGCAGGTTCTCCTGCTCGCCGATCCCGCGTCCGACCGACAGCAGGAACTCCGACTGCGTGATGTCGAGGTCCCCGCTCGCGGCCTCGGTGAAGCCGCGGTGCTCCGCCGCCGGCGCGCCGAACGCGACCTCGACCGCGCGCCGCGGCGGGGAGGCCGGCTCGATCGCCGGCGCGAACGTGCCGGAACGCAGGAGGAGGATCGCCCGGGACTTGCCGGGGAAGTCGAGCTCGGCCGCCAGCTTGCCGCCGTAGGCGCCGCGGACGGCGACCGGGCCGTCCTCCCAGCGCAGCTCGGTCACGTCGCTGGCGAAGCCGTGTCCGCCGCGCGCGGCGACGGCGGGCGCGAAGCCGAGCGAGTCGACGGTGTGCCCGAGCAGCACGACGACCGGGTCCTCGGCCTCGATCAGCGCCTCGGCGGCCTGCTGGGCGACGTGCGCGTCGAAGTGCTCGGTCGGCGTCGTGACCGTGAGCAGCTCGTCGACGCCGCTGCGCGCGAGCCCGTCGGCGAGCGCCTCCGCGTCCGCGGACGCGACGGCCACCAGGTGGCGTGCGCCCGCAGCCGCGGCGAGGCTCGCGCCGGCCGCGATCAGCTCGTGCGAGACGGGCGACAGCTCGCCGCGTCGCGCCTCGGCGATGGTGAGAATCGTCGACATCAGGCAACCCGCTCCTTGACGAGCGCGGCGATGCGCGCCGCGACGTCCTCGCTCGACCCGTTCAACAGCTCCGCGCTGTCGCCCACCGGAGGCGGCGCGAGGCGACGCACGCGCGCACCGCTCGACGCGCCGACCTGTTCCGCGCTGAGACCGAGCACGTCCAGGTCGACGACGTCGAGCGGCTTCTCGCGCGCCTGCTTGATCGCGCGCAGGGTGGCGTAGCGCGGCTCGTTGATGCCCGTCTGGACCGTCAGCAGCGCAGGCAGCGCGAGCGCGAGCGTCTCGCTCAGCCCGCCCTCGAGCTCGCGCTCGACGACGAGCTGTCGCGCCGCCGCGTCGAGCTGCAGACCGCGCACGACGGCGACGTGCCGCAACCCGAGGTGCGCCGCCAGCGCGACCCCCGTGGCGCTGTTGACCATGTCCGAGGACTGCACGCCGCAGAGCACCAGATCGGGCTCCTCGCGCCGCACCGCGTCGGCGAGCACGCGCGCGACGGCGAGCGCGTCGGCGCCCTCCAGCGCCTCGTCCCAGATGCGCACGGCGCGTCCGGCGCCCGCCGCGAGGCAGGCGAGCAGCCCTTCCTCGGCCTGCTCGTCACCGACCGAGAGGGCGACGACCTCGCCGCCGTCGGCCTCGGTGAGCTGCAGTGCGGCCTCCAGCGAGTAGCGATCCCACTCGTTGAGGCTCCAGTCGAGGAAGTCCGCGTCGACCGCCGCGTCGCCCTCCTCCAGCTCGAAGTCCTCGTCGAGCGCCGCGACCTGTTTGACGGGGACGACGATCTTAGTTGGCATCCGCACCGACCTCCTCAGGGTCCTCGTACCAGCGCACGCGATCCCCGATCCTCGCCCGCACCTTCCACCTGCCCGACTTCGGGACGCGCTCGATCGCGTCGCCGAGCGCACGGGCGCGACCGGCGATCGTGACCCGCTGCGCCTCGTCCAGCTCGTAGCGCTCGAGCTCGCCCGGCAGCCGCGCGAGGTTGCCGGTGAACGTCCGGTAGGTCCCCCAGTCGCGCGCGCACAACGCGGCGATCCGCTCGCCGTTGATCGCGTCGCGATCGTGGTCGGCGACCTCGAACGCGAGCAGCAGCGCGTAGAGGTCGAGCAGGTCCTTCTCGTTCAGTCTCACGATCTGCAGCTTCGTCATGACCAGCTCGGCGAGCGGCAGCGTGTGGCGGTCGAGCGCGAGCCGGTCGTCGAAGACGAGCTCGTGGCACATCTGGAAGCGCCCGATGAAGACGTCGACGTGGCGGTCGTTGCCGTGGTCGTCGAAGATCATCCGCTGCGCGCCGTGCGTCGCGTTGAACGCCTCGTTCGGCGCGTAGCCCTGCGCCGCGAGAAAGCGCGCGGCGCCGCGGCCCTGCCCCTTCGGCACCGCCAGGTCGATGTCCTCGACGCCGCGCCGCAGCGCCGGCGGCTTCTCGCCGACGCGCAGCACGACCGCCATGCCGCCGAGCGCACGCACGGGGACGTCCGCCTGCTCGGCGGCGCCGAGCAAGCGGATCGTCTCCTCGGCGATGTCCGCCAGGATCGCCGAGCGTGCCTGCGCCGCGGAACCCACTAGACCACCGCCCGCTCGCGCAGATACGGCTTCGGCATGTGCGCGTCGTCGGCGTCGATCTCGCGCGCCAGCCGGTGCCCGTCGAAGATGCAATCGGCGATCAGGCGCGGGGCGACGCAGTCGCCGATGCGGTAGAGCGCGGAGACGCCCTCGGCCGCGAGCCGCTCCGTGCCGACCACGTCCTTCAGCTCGCGGTAGAGCCCCTCGTTCGACAGGCGCTGCGTCGTCAGGACGACCGCGTCCGCCGCGACCTCGTCCTCGGTCCGCTCCGCCGTGTGGCGCGTCCGCACGACGCCGGGCGCGACCTGCGTCGCGATCGTCTCGGTCCGCACGGTCACACCCAGGCCTGCGAGCTTGCGGCGCATCGACGTCTGCTCGCCCGTGTGGCGCATGAACGGCGCCGGCGCCGGGAACTGCGTCAGGACCGTCACCTGCTTGCCCTCGAGCGCGAGCTTCTCGGCCAGCGAGAGGGCCATGAAGTAGCCGTCGTTGTCGACGATCACAACGCGCTCGCCGGGCACCTCCGCGCCCTCGACCATGATCTGCTCGGGCGTGAAGATCCAGTCCTCGCTCGCGTCGGCGCCGGGGATCGGCTCGCGCGTGTAGCCGTTGAAGCCGTCGGCCGCCCAGCGCGCGCCGGTCGCGACGATCACGATCTCCGCGCCGTACTCGGCGATCGCCTCAGCGTCGAGGCGCGTGCGCGGGATGAAGTCGACGTTCTTGAGCTTGCCGATCTGGATCTGGCGGTAGTTGACGATGCGCGCCCACTCGCCGAGCCCCGGCAGCTGCGGGATCCAGCGCATGATCCCGCCCAGCTCGTCCGCCGCGTCGACGAGGTGCACGCGGCGCATGCCGCGCTTGCCGAGGATCGTCGCGCACTCCATTCCGGCCGGCCCGGCGCCGACGATCAGCACGTCGTTGTCGGCGTTGGCGGCCGGCTCGAAGCGCTCGGGGTGCCAGCCGCGGCGGAACTCCTCGCCCGTCGTCGCGTTCTGCGTGCAGATGATCGCCGGGCGGTTCATGCGCCAGCAGGCGATGCAGATGTTGCAGCCGATGCACTCGCGGATGTCCTCGAGCCGCCCCTCCTCGACCTTCTTCGGCAGGAACGGGTCGGCGATCGACGGGCGCGCGCAGCCGATGATGTCGAGCTGGCCCGTGCGGATCGCCTCGGCCATCGTGTCCGGATTGGTGAAGCGGCCGACGCCGATCACCGGCTTGCTCGACGCCGCCTTGATGGCCGACTGCCAGCGCAGCTGGTAGCCCTCCGGGTAGAAGCGCGAGGGCGGCGGCTCGTCGCCGACGCCGCCGTAGACGGTCACGTCCCACACGTCGACGAGCTCGTCGGCGAGCCGGATCATCGGCAGGATGTCGGCCTCCAGCTCGAGCCCCTCGTCGCCGATCAGCGACTCGGTCGAGAGCCGCACGCCGACCGCGCAGTCCTCGCCGATCGCGGCTCTCACCTGCTCGAGCGTCTCGAGCAGGAAGCGCGCGCGGTTCTCGAGCGAGCC
>DASVFS010000053.1:0-18538 GCA_036379915.1 Conexibacter sp.
GTCCGGCCCATGCCCGTCTGGACCTCATCGAACACGAGCGCCGCGCCGACCCGGTCGCACGCCGCCCGCGCCGCCGCGAGCAGCTCGTCCGGCAGCACGTTGACGCCGGTCCCCCCCTGGATCGGCTCGAGCAGCACGGCCGCGGTGCCTTCGTGAACGGCCGCCTCGATTGCGGCCGGCTCCGGGGCGACGACGACGAAGCCGGGCACGAGCGGCGCGAACGGCGCCTGCTTGGACTCCTGCGGCGTCGCGCTCAGCGCGCCGTACGTACGTCCGTGGAAGGCGCCGTGCACGACGACGATCTCTCCCCCCGGCTTCGCCTTGCGCACGAGCTTCAGCGCCGCCTCGTTCGCCTCCGCGCCGGAGTTGCAGAAGAAGACCTTGCCGCCGAGCGACGACTCGGCGAGCCGCTCCGCCAGCCGCATCGCCGGCGCCGTGTAGAAGAGGTTCGTCACGTGCGTGAGCGTGCCGACCTGCTCGCGCACCGCCGCCGCGACCGCCGGATGGCAGTGCCCGACGTTGAGCACCGAGATGCCGGCGAGGAAGTCGAGGTACTCGTTGCCGTCGGCGTCCCACAGCCGCGTGCCGGCGCCGCGCACCAGCTCGACGGGCAGGCGCGCGTACGACGGGACGACGTACGCCGCCTCGATCGCCTGCAGCTCGGCGAGGCTCACGCCGCCGGCCTGACCTTCGTGCCGATGCCCGCGTCGGTGAACAGCTCGAGCAGCAGCGAGTGCGGGATCCGCCCGTCGACGATGTGCGCGTGCGAGACGCCGCCGTGGATCGCGTCGACGCAGGCGGCGAGCTTCGGCCGCATGCCGCCGTCGATCGTCTCCAGCGCGCGCTCGACCTCGTCCGCCCCGACCTCCGAGATCACGCTCTCCGGATCGGACGGGTCGCGCAGCCAGCCGCGCACGTCGGTCAGGAACATCACCTTGTAGGCGCCCAGCTCGCGCGCGAGCTTGCCT
This sequence comes from Conexibacter sp., assembly GCA_036379915.1. Lineage (GTDB taxonomy): Bacteria > Actinomycetota > Thermoleophilia > Solirubrobacterales > Solirubrobacteraceae > Conexibacter. Next base: position 969 of record DASVFS010000053.1, read on the forward strand.
GCCGCCTCGTCGGCGTTGATGTTGTACGAGTGGCCGTCGCGGTCGGCGCCGACGGAGGCGACGACGGGGATGTAGTCCGTCGCGACGTGGTCGATCACGCCGCGCTCGACCTTCTCGATCGTCCCGACGAAGCCGATGTCCTCGCCGCCGGGCGCCGCCTGGCGCGAGGCGCGGAACAGCAGCCCGTCGTCGCCGCACAGCCCGATCGCCGGCTGCCCGTGGCGGCCGAGCCGCAGCACGATGTCCTTGTTGACCTTGCCGACGAGCACCATCTTCGCGATCTCGACCGTCTGCTCGTCGGACACGCGCAGGCCGCTGACGAACTCGACCGGCATGTCGAGCCGCTCCATGTAGGCGGTGATGTCGGGCCCGCCGCCGTGCACGACGATCGGGTTCAGCCCGACGTACTTGAGCAGCACGACGTCGCGCGCGAAGTCCTCGCGCAGGCCGGGGTCGGTCATCGCCGCGCCGCCGTACTTGATGACGACCGTCTTGCCGTGGAACTCGCGGATGTAGGGGAGCGCCTCGAGCAGCGTCCCGACGTCGGGGATCGAGCGCGTCATGCTCACGTTCTGTAGTCGGCGTTGATGGACACGTACTCGTGCGAGAGGTCGGAGAAGAAGACCTCGGTCTCGGCGCGCGGCTCGCCGTCGTTCAGGCCGATCGCGTACTCGACCTCGTCCTTCGACACCGCCTGCGCGAGCGCCTGCTCGTCGTAGGCGCGTACGCCGCCGGCCTCGCACACCGGCACGCCTTCGATCGCGATGTCGAGATCGACGGGCAGGTCGAGCAGCACGCCGCCGACGGCCTGCGCGATCCGCCCCCAGTTGGGGTCGCCGCCGTGCAGCGCCGCCTTCACGAGCGGGGAGTTGGCGACCGCGCGCGCCGCACGCTCGACGGTGTCGCCGTCGCCGCCGCGCACGACGACCCGCCCCACGCGCTTCGACCCCTCGCCGTCTCTGACGATGAGGAGCGCCAGCTGGCGCAGCAGCGCGTCGAGCGCCTCGCCGAGCGCCAGCTCGTCTGGAGACTCGGGGGCGACCTGCACCCCGCTCGCGCCGCTGCACATCAGGATCGCGGTGTCGTTCGTCGACAGCTGGCCGTCGACGGAGATGCGGTCGAACGAGCGCTTCACCGTGACCCCGAGCAGCAGGTCAGCGGTCTCCGGGTCGAGCGCCGCGTCGGTCTGCACGAAGCACAGCATCGTCGCGAAGTTGGGCGAGATCATCCCCGCGCCCTTGCACTGGGCGCTCAGCCGCACGCTGCCACTCGGCAGCGCGACCTGCAGCGCGGCGCGCTTCTCGAACGCGTCGGTCGTCTGGATCGCGGCGGCGAAGTCCTCGTCGCCGTCGGGACGCAGCAGCTCACGCGCCGCCTCGAGCCCGGTGAGGACGCGGTCGACGGGCAGCTGCACGCCGATCACGCCGGTCGAGCCCACCGCGACGCCAGTCGGATCGATGCCCGTCAGCCGCGAGGCGGCGATCTGCGTCGCGCCGGCGCTCTCGAGGCCGGGCACGCCGGTGGCGGCGTTCGCGTTGCCGGCGTTGACGGCGACGGCGCGCAGGTGCGCGAGGTCGCAGCGCTCGCGGCACAGCCGCACGGGCGCGGCGACGACCCCGGAGCGCGTGAAGCGCGCCGCGCTGGTGGTGGCGTCGGCGTCGGAGACGAGCAGGCCGACGTCGAGCGCGCCGCCGGCCTTGAGACCGGCCGCGACGCCCGCAGCGCGAAAGCCCTGCGGGAGCCCGCCGTCCAGCTCCGTGACGTGCTGGGGCTTCTCCACCCAGCGCGAGCTGAAGAACCCCGTGGTCACGAGATCCCGTCGCCCTCGGGGAAGCCGAACATCAGGTTGAGGTTCTGCACCGCCTGCGAGGAGGTCCCCTTCCACAGGTTGTCGATCGCGGCGAGCACGACCACACGGCCGTCGTGGCGGTCGCCGTGAACGCTGATCCGACAGATGTTCGTGTTCTCGACGTCGTGCATGCCGGGCGGGCGGTCGGCCAGCTCGACGAACGGCTCGTCGGCGTAGGCGTCATGGAAGAGCGCGTCGAGCTCGGCCTGCGTCACGTCGCGCGCGGGCTTGACGTAGGAGGTGATCAGCTCGCCCTGGTCGACCGGCACGAGGTGTGGGACGAACGTGACCGGTCCGGCCGTGGCGCCGAGCGCCGCCAGCTCCTGGTCGATCTCGGGCGCGTGCCGGTGCCCGGCGAGCTTGTACGCGACGACGTTCTCGTCGACCGTGACGAAGTGCGTCTCCTCGGTCGCGGCCCGCCCCGAGCCGGAGACCCCGGTCTTCGCGTCGATCACGACGTCGGCGAGCAGGCCGGCTCTGGCGAGCGGGGCCAGGCCGAGCAGCGCGGCGGTCGGGAAGCAGCCGGGGTTGGCGACGATGTCGGCGCTCGCGATTCCTTGGCGGTATCCGAGCTCTGGGAGGCCGTAGACGGCGGCATCGAGGAGGTCGGGAGCAGGGTGCGCTCCGTACCAGCGCTCGTAGGTCTCCAGCGTGCGCAGACGGAAGTCGGCGGACAGGTCGATCACGCGCACGCCCCGCTCACGGAGGCCCGCGACGGTCGACGCCGCCGCGTGGTGCGGGTAGGCGACGACAGCCGCGTCGAGGCCGTCGGCATGCCGGTCGAGGTCGAGCTCCTCCATCGTGAGCGGCACGCGGTACCGCGGATAGAGGTCGTCCAACCGCCGCCCGACGTCCGACCGCGACGTGAGCGCGACCAGCTCGAAGTGCGGATGACGATGCAGCAGGTGCGCCGCCAGCGCCCCCGCGTATCCGGATGCCCCGAGCACCGCCACGCTAGGCATGTCCGCACCGCCCCGTCCGCAGACGAGCGTCACTTTTTGGTCGCTGAGCGACCACGATCTGCCGCTCCTCCTGGTCAGGCACGGATCCGCCCTCCGACCTCGTCGGCGAGTGCGGACTCGATGGCGGTGCGCAGGCCGGCCACCTCGTCGTCGGTGAGCGTCCGCTCGGGCGAGCGGAACGCGAGCCGCAGCGCGAGCGAGACCTCGTCGTCGCCGATCTGGGCGCCGCGGTAGACGTCGAACACCTCGGCACTCGCGAGCAGCGGACCGCCCGCCGCCCGCACCGCCGCGACGACGTCGGCGGCGGCGACCTCCTGCGGCACGACGACCGCGAGGTCCTGCCGCACCTGCGGGAACGAGGTGTAGTCCTCGTAGCGGACCGGGCCGGGGACCGCGGCGATCACGGCGTCGAGGTCAAGCTCGAAGGCGGCGACCGCCGACGTCAGCTCCCACTCGGCGGCAACGGACGGATGCAGCTCGCCGAGCCACCCCACCGGGGAGCCGGCCACCACCACAGAGGCCGCCCGGCCCGGATGCAGGAACGGCTCGCGGGGTGGGTGGGACGGGGTCACCGACCAGTCGACCCGCAACGCATCGAGCAACGCGGCAAGCATCCCCTTCGCCGCGAAGAAGTCCGCCGCCGGCGGCGCCGGCTCGCGCCACGACGCCGGCCGCACCGCACCCGTCAGCAGCACGCCGACCGTGTACGGCTCGCGCGGCAGCGAGTCGTCGCCGGGCCGGTACACCGCGCCCGCCTCGAACACGGCCACGTCCGGCGTCCCGTGCGTCACGTTGCGCCGCGCCACGTCGAGCAGCGATCCGAGCAGGGTGGTGCGCATCTGCGCGTGCTCGGCCGACATCGGGTTCTCGACGACGACCGCCGCGCGCCGCGGGTCGTCCGCCGGCAGCCGCAGCCGGTCCGCCAGCTCGGCGGCACTCCACGACCAGCCGATCGCCTCGTGCAGGCCGGCGGCGGCGAGCGTGTCGGACGCCAGGCGCTTCAGCCGCTGCGGGGGCGTGAGCCGCCCGACCGCGTGCCCGGACGCGGGCAGCGTCGCCGGCAGCTTGTCGACCCCGTCGATCCGCGCGACCTCCTCGATCAGATCGGCCTCGCGCGTGACGTCGTTGCGCCGGAACGCGGGGACGGTCACGTCGAGCCCGTCGTCCGCGTCGGCGACGCCGAACCCGAGCGCGGCGAGGATCGCGGCCGAGCGCTCGCGCGCGATCGGCGCGCCGAGCAGCCCGCTCACGCGCGCGTCGCGCAGCCGGATGACCGCGTTCGAGGCGTCGCGCCCGCCGGGCGGGTCGACGTCGATCGTCCCCGGCGCGACCCGCGCGCCGCACAGCTCGATCAGCAGCCTGGTCGCGAGCGCGAGCGCGTCCTGCGCCTGCTCGGGCGCGAGCCCCTTCTCGTAGCGGCCGGACGCCTCGCTGCGCAGCGCGAGCCGGGTCGAGGTGCGCTGGATGTTCGGTCCGTCCCACACCGCCGACTCGAGCAGCACGCGCGTCGTGCCCTCGTGCACCTCGGATCTCGCGCCGCCCATCACGCCGGCGAGCGACGTCGGCCCGTCCGCGTCGCAGATCACGACCATGTCGGGGTCGAGCTTGCGCAGCTCGCCGTCGAGCGTCTCGAGCTCGTCGCCGTCGCGGCCGTCGCGCACGATCAGCCGCCCGCCCGCGACGCGGTCGAGGTCGAACGCATGCAGCGGCTGCCCGGCCAGCAGCATCGTGTAGTTCGTGATGTCGACGACGTTCGAGATCGGCCGCTGCCCGGCCGCCATCAGCCGCGCCTTCAGCCACGCCGGCGAGGGCCCGACCGTCACGTCCTCGAACACGCGCGCCATGAAGCGCTTGCAGCGGTCCGTCTCGACCGTCACCGCCGCGTCCGCCACGTCGCCGCCGGTCCCCGGATCTTCAGCCCACGGCTCCGGCGCGAGCGCCGCGCCCGTCGCCGCGTGCACCTCGCGCGCGACGCCGTAGACGCCGAGGCAGTCCGGCCGGTTCGGCGTGATCTCGAGCTCGAGCACGTCGGTCGCGATCGGCAGCACGTCGGCGAGCGGCGTGCCGGGCGCGAGCCGCGCAGCGGTGAGCCCGTCACCGGCCGGCGCGCCCGCGCCGCCCGGCGCCGCGCCATCCTCGGCGAGCACCATGATCCCGGCTCTCTCGACGCCGATGTCCAGCTCCGGCTCGCTCAGGATCATCCCCGCCGACTCGACGCCGCGCAGCTTCGCCTTGCGCAGCCTGGTCCCGTCGGGCATCACCGCGCCCGGTTGCGCGACCGCGACCGTCTGGCCGGCGGCGACGTTCGGCGCCCCGCAGACGATCTGCGCGGGCGCCTCGCCCCCGAGGTCGACCGTGCAGACGCGCAGCCGATCGGCGTCGGGGTGCCGCTCGGCGCTCAGCACCTTCCCGATCACGAACCCCTCGACCGCCGGCACGCCGTGGTGCACGACGCGCTCGACCTCCGTGCCGGTCAGCGCAAGCCGCTCGGCGAGCGCTGCCGCGTCGAGGTCCGGTCTGACGTACTCATGGAGCCAGGCGAGCGGGACGCGCATCAGAACTGCCCCAGGAACCGCAGGTCGTTGTCGTAGAAGAGCCGCAGGTCGGAGACGCCGTGCTTGAGGAACGCGATCCGCTCGACGCCCATCCCGAAGGCGAAGCCCTGGATCCGCTCGGGGTCGTAGCCGTGGTCGCGCACGTAGCCGAAGACGTTCGGGTCGACCATCCCCGCGCCGAGGATCTCGATCCAGCCCGTTCCCTTGCACAGCGGGCAGCGCGCGCCGTCGCGCGTGACCCCGTCCGTGCAGTTGAAGCACGAGACGTCGACCTCGACGCTCGGCTCGGTGAACGGGAAGAAGTGCGGACGCAGCCGCACCTGCCGCTCGTCGCCGAAGATCGCCTGCGCGAACGCGAGCAACGTCCCCTTCAGATCCGCGAGCGTGATGTCCTCGTCGACCGCGAGCCCCTCGATCTGGTGGAACTGCGGCGTGTGCGTCGCGTCGGAGTCGCGCCGGTACACCCGCCCGGGGACGATCAGGAAGATCGGCGGCGGCTGCCGCTCCATCGCGCGCACCTGCATCGGCGAGGTGTGCGTGCGCAGCACGACGTCGTCGGCGACGTAGAACGTGTCGGTCCGCAGCCGCGCCGGGTGCGCCGGGTCGTGGTTGAGCGCGTCGAAGTTGTAGTAGACGCGCTCGACCTCCGGCCCCTCGGCGACCGTGTAGCCGAGCCCGACGAAGACGTCCTCGATCTCGCGCCGCGTCTGCGTCAGCAGGTGCAGCCCGCCGGCCGGCGGCATCGGCGCGCCGGGCAGCGTCACGTCGATCCGATCCTCGGCGAGCTTGTGCTCCAGCTCGGCGCCGGCGAGCGCGGCGCCCCGCGCCTCGATCAGCTGCTCGAGCGTCTTGCGCGCGACGTTCGCCGCCTTGCCGACGGCGCCGCGCTGGTCGGGCGGCAGCTGCGCGACGCCGCGCAGCATGTTCGGCAGCTCGGCTCTACGCCCGAGGAAGTGGATCCGCGCCTGCTCGAGCGCGTCCGTGGTGGTGGCGGCGGCGATCGCCGCCTCGCCCTCCTGCCGCAACTGGTCGATCCGCTCGATCATGGCGTCGGCATCCTACGGTCCGTGACGACGGTCTCGCGCGTCACCTCGTAGAGCGCGACGGTCGCCGCCATCGCCGCATTGAGCGACTCGCTGCGGATCGGGATCCGCACGACCCGCTCGCACGCGGCGAGCACGTCGTCCGGCAGGCCGGCCCGCTCGGCGCCGACGAGGAGCGTGACGGCGCCGTCGAGTGGCCCGTGCAGCACCTCCGGCGCGCGCGCGTCGAGCGCGACGACCGTGCCCGGCAGCGCCGCGACCAGCTCCGCCCCGCTCGCGTCCACCCGCGCGAGCGGCACCGCGAACAGCGCGCCCATCGACGCCCGCACGGCCTTGAACCCGTACGGATCCGCGCAGTCGGGGCCGAGCGCGACCGACGACGCGCCGAACGCGAGCGCCGCGCGCAGCACCGTCCCGACGTTGCCGGGGTCGGCGATCCCGTGCAGCGCGACGCACAGCGGCCCGGCCGGCGCATCCGCCCAGCGCTGCTCGTACACGCCGAGCGCGCGCGTGCCGGAGCCGAGCTGCGACACGCCCGCAAGCAGGTCAGGCTCGACCTCGACGCCCGGGAGGCCGCTGCCCGCCGCGCAGTAGCGCTCCAGCGCCGGCCAGCCGGCCGCGTCGGCGGCCGCGAGCAGGTCCTCCCCCTCGGCGACGAAGCGGCCGCTCACCATCCGCTCGCGCCGCCGCGCGAGCTTGCGGATCTCCTTGAGCTTGTCGTTGTGGGGTGAGGTGATGGTCATTTAACGAAGAAGGGCGCCGTCCCGGAGGAGCGGCGCCCGATCAGAGTGTTGGCGATTCGGCTCTAGGCGGCCGCAGCCAACGCCTCGCGGGCGCGCTCGGCGAATCGGCGGAACGCCTCGGCGTCGCGGACGGCGATGTCCGCGAGGATCTTGCGGTCGACCTCGACCCCGGCCAGCTGCAGGCCGTGCATGAACTGCGAGTAGGAGAGGTCGTTCTGACGCGCCGCCGCGTTGATGCGCGTGATCCACAGGCGACGGAAGTCGCGCTTGCGGTTGCGGCGATCGCGGTAGCGGTACTGGTCGGCCTTGAGCAAGGCCTCCTTCGCGCGTCTGTAGTTGTGGTTCGCCTCGCCGCGGAAGCCTCTCGTGAGCTCGAGGACCTCACGCCGCTTCTTGCGCGCGTGGACGGAGCGCTTGACGCGGGTCACTTGCCCGCCCCCAGGAGCTTCTTGACGCGCGGGGCGTCATGGTCGCTGATCGCGGCGGGGTTGCCGAGCCGGCGCTTCCGCTTCGGCGACTTCTTCTCGAGTATGTGGCTCGAGTTGGCGTGCCGGCCGCGGACCTTGCCGCTCGCCGTCACCTTGAAGCGCTTCTTGGCGCCGGAATGCGTCTTCATCTTCGGCATCGAGTCGAGAAGTAAAGCAGAGTCCGCGCGCTCAGCGCCGCGCGACCCGCGGCTTTGCAACAGCGCTCGCGCGACTCAGCGCGCGGCGGCCCGCTTCGCGGCGGCTCTTCTGGGTGCGGCTCTTCTCGCGGCGGGCGCTCTCGCGTCCGCGGACCCGCTCGCGTCGGCCGCCGCTCTGTCGTCCGCGCTCGCCTCGGCCGGGGACGCTCTCTCCTCGGCCGGCGCGGCTCTGGCCTTGCCCGCAGCAGCTCTCGCCTCGGTCGGAGCGGCTCTCGCCTTGCCAGGCGCAGGTCTGTCGCCGTCGGCGCTCGCCTCCGCCGGAGCGGCTCTCGCCTCGGTCGCCGCAGGTCTGTCGCCGTCGGCGCTCGCGGCGGCCGGAGTCGGTCCGGCGTCGGCGGCGGGCGCTCCGGGGTCCGCCTGCGCGGCGACCGGCGCCGCTGTCCCGTCAGCCGCCGGCTTGCCGTCGGCGGCCGCTCTCGACTCGGCCCCCTCGGCCAGGATCGCTCTCGAAGGCCCGAGCATCATCGTCATGTTGCGCCCGTCCTGGATCGGACGCTGCTCGACGACGGCCAGCTCGGCCAGCTCCTCCGCGAGTCTCTCCAGCAGCATCTGCCCGCGCTCCGGGTGCGTCACCTCGCGCCCGCGGAACATGATCGTGATCTTGACCTTGTCCTTGTGCTTGAGGAAGCGGGTGACGTGCCCCTTCTTCGTGTCGTAGTCGTTCTGCGCGATCTTCGGGCGGAACTTGATCTCGCGGATCGTGATCTGCTGCTGGTGCTTGCGCGCGGCCTTCTGCTTCTGCGCCTGCTCGTACTTGTACTTCGAGTAGTCGAGCACGCGGCAGACGGGCGGGCGCGCGTCGGGCGCCACCTCGACGAGGTCGAGGTCGCGCTCCTGCGCATAGCGCAGCGCATCGGGCGTCTTGAGGATCCCCACCTGCTGACCCTCGTCGTCGATGAGCCGCACCTCCGGAACGCGGATGCGTTCGTTGATGCGCGTCGTGTCCCGCTCGGGCGGGCGCCGGTCGAATCGTCGCGGGACCGGCACTTAGCTGGCGGCGTGAGTGCGCGTCAAGCGGGGAAACGCGGGTTGGTGGGCGGATGGATCATCAACGTCGGGCGAGTATAGCGGCGGATCGCGGAGCTGCGGACGAGTGGCGCCACGTGCGTCAACGCGCCCGCGCGGCGCTCTGCTCGGCGACGCGCGCGGCCAGCTCGCTCACCGACACGCCGCTCGCCTCCTCCGCCCCGTGCTCGCGCACGGACACCGTCCCCGTCTCCGCCTCGCGGTCGCCGACGACCAGCATCAGCGGGATCTTGCGCAGCTCCGCGTCGCGGATCTTGCGCCCGACCGACTCGCCGCGCTCGTCCGCCTCCACGCGCACGCCGGCGTCACGCAGCGCGCCGGCGACCTCGTCGGCGTAGGCGTTGTGGCGGTCGGCGATCGGCAGCACGATCGCCTGCACCGGCGCCAGCCACAGCGGGAAGCGACCCGCGAGGTGCTCGATCAGGATCCCCACGAAGCGCTCGTAGGAGCCGAACGCGGCGCGGTGGATCATCACGGGCCGGTGCTCCTGGTCGTCGGCGCCGGTGTACGCGAGGTCGAAGCGCTCCGGCATCGAGTAGTCGAGCTGGACCGTGCCGAGCTGCCAGGAGCGGCCGAGCGAGTCCTTCACGTGGTAGTCGATCTTCGGCCCATAGAAGGCGCCGTCGCCGGGGTTCAGCTCGTACGCGAGCCCCTTCCTCTCGAGCGCCTCGCGCAGCTTGCCCTCGGCGCGGTCCCACATCTCGTCGGTGCCGATGCGCTGCTCCGGCCGCGTCGACAGCTCCAGCTGGACCTCGAAGCCGAACAGCTCGAGCGTCGAGAAGGCGAAGTCGAGGCAGCCGATCACCTCGTCCAGGACCTGCTCCTCGGTGCAGAAGATGTGGGCGTCGTCCTGCGCGAAGTGGCGCACGCGCAGCAGCCCGTGGAGCGTGCCGGACGGCTCGTTGCGGTGCAGCAGCCCGGGCTCCGAATAGCGGATGGGAAGCTCTCTGTAGGAGTGGCGCTCGCTCGCGTAGAGGTGCGCGTGGCCGGGGCAGTTCATCGGCTTGATCGCCATCTGCCGGTCCTCGGCCTGCGTCACGAACATGTTCTCGCGGTACTTGCCCCAATGGCCGGAGGTCTCCCACAGCACGCTGTCGAAGATCTGCGGCGTCTTGACCTCCGTGTAGCCGTGCCGCTCGCCCATCTCGCGCGACAGCGCGACGAGCGCGTTGAAGACGCGCGTGCCGTTCGGCAGCCAGAAGGCCGCGCCGGGTGACACAGGCGAGAAGCGGAACAGGCCGAGCTCGGCGCCGAGCCGGCGATGGTCGCGCGCCTTCGCCTCCTCCAGCCGCTGCAGGTGCTCCTCCAGCTCCTCTCGGGAGAAGAAGGCGGTGCCGTAGATGCGCGTGAGCATCGTGCGGCTCGCGTCCCCGCGCCAGTAGGCGCCCGCGACCGACTGCAGCTTGAACGCCTTGATGCGCTTCGTGCCGGGGCCGTGCGGGCCGCGGCAGAGGTCGGTGAACGGGCCGTTGGTGTAGAGCGAGACGGTCTCCACGCCCTCTCTGTGGACGAGGTCCTCGATCAGCTCGACCTTGTACGGCTGGTCCTCGCGCACGAAGCGCTCCAACGCCTCGCCGACGCCGACGTCCTCACGCACGAACCGCTCGTCGGCCTTGACGTGCTCGCGCATCTTCGCCTCGATGCGCTCGAAGTCGGCGTCGGAGATCGTGACCCCGTCGGGGAACTCGAAGTCGTAGTAGAAGCCCTGCTCGATCGGCGGCCCGATCGAGATCTTCACGCCCGGATACAGCTCCATCACGGCGGCCGCGAGCACGTGCGCGGTGTCGTGGCGCAGCAGCTCGAGCGCGTCGTCGCCGGAGGGCGTGACGATCTCCAGCCGCGCGCCGTCGTGCAGCGGCGCCGACAGGTCCTGCAGCCGGCCGTCGGCCTTCACCGCGAGCGCCGCGCGCGCCAGTCCGGCGCCGATCGCGGCGGCCGCGTCGGCGCCGGTGGCGCCGTCGTCGAGCTGCAGCTCGGTGTCGTCGGGCAGCAGGATCCGCATCGGACGGGGATCCTAGCCGGGGGCTAGCCCCACCCTCGCCCGGTGCCCTGCCCCACGCCGAACTGCCTGCCGCCCGCATTGGACGGGCGCGGCCGCGGCGGGAGGCTGCGACGGCCACCGCTTCCATCACGAGAGAGGACGTCGCCATGCCTTCCAAGAACTTCGCCGCACGAGCAGGCCGCTGGAGCGCGCGCCACCGCAAGGCGGCCGTGCTCGGCTGGGTCGCGTTCGTGCTGATCGCGTTCGCGGTCGGCAACATGGTCGTCGGCACGAACAGCTCGGGCGACGACAGCGGGCCGGGCGAGTCGGGTCGCGCCGAGCGGATCCTCGACCGCGCCTTTCCCGACCACGCGCACGAGTCCGTGCTGGTCTCCTCCAGGTCCGCGACCGCCGACGATCCAGCGTTCCGGGCGGCGATCGCCGACGTCGCGCACCGCATGCGCGCGCAGCGGCAGGTGGTGAAGGTCGACGCGCCCCAGGTCGCGCCCAACCGCCACGCGGCGCTCGTGACGATGGAGCTGCGCGGCGACGTCGAAGGGACCGACGTGAAGCCGCTGCTGGCCGCGACCGCCGCAGCGCAGCGCGCGCATCCCGCGCTGCGGATCGAGCAGTTCGGCGACGCGAGCGCCGACGAGGCGATCTCGCAGATGTTCGCCGACGACTTCAAGAAGGCCGAGCTGCTGTCGATCCCGATCACGCTCGCGATCCTCGTCGTCGCGTTCGGCGCGCTCGTCGCCGCCGGCATCCCGCTGCTGCTCGCGCTCTCGTCCGTGATGGCGACGCTCGGGCTCGTCGCGATCGGCTCGCACGTCGTCCCGGTCGAGGACAGCGTCAGCTCGGTCGTGCTGCTGATCGGCCTCGCGGTCGGCGTCGACTACGCGCTGTTCTACCTGCGCCGCGAGCGGGAGGAGCGGGAGGCCGGGCGCTCCGCGCAGGCCGCACTGGAGGCGGCGGCCGCCACGTCGGGGCGCGCCGTGCTGATCTCCGGCCTGACCGTGATGGTCGCGATGGCCGGCATGTTCATCGCGGGCGCGACGACGTTCACGGCGATGGCGATGGGCGCGATCCTCGTCGTCGGCGTGACGCTCGTCGCCTCGCTCACGATCCTGCCGGCGGTCCTCTCGAAGCTCGGCGACCGCGTCGAGCGGGGCCGCGTCCCCTTCCTGATGCGCAGACGCGGCGGCACGACCTCCCGCGCGTGGAGCGCGATCATCGACGCCGTTCTGCGCCGCCCGCTCGCCGCGCTGCTGATCTCCGGCGGACTGCTGCTCGCGCTCGCGATCCCCGTGCTCGGGATGCACACGGCGCTCCCCGGCACCGACACGCTGCCGCGCAGCCTGCCGATCATGCAGACGTACGACCGCATCCAGGCGTCGTTCCCCGGCAAGGAGATCGCGGCGACGGTCGTCGTCGAGAGCGACGCGGTCGACACGCCGGCCGGGCGGGCGGCGATCGCCGAGCTGCGCAGACGCGCGCTCGCGAGCGGTGTCGTCAACGACCCGATCACCGTGGACACGGCGAAGGACGGCCGCGTCGCGGCGATCGACCTGCCGATCGACGGCGACGGCGCGGACGCGATCTCCCGCCACGCGCTCGACGTGATCCGCGGCGAGCTGACGCCGGCGCTGCGCGCCGAGCTGCCCGCCGACGCGACCGTCGCCGTGTCCGGCATGACGGCCGCGACGGCCGACTTCAACGCGCTCATGAGCAGCCGCCTGCCGTACGTGTTCGCGTTCGTGCTCGGGCTCGCGTTCCTGCTGCTGCTCGTGACGTTCCGCTCGCTCGTGATCGCGGCGAAGGCGATCGCCTTGAACCTGCTGAGCGTCGCCGCGGCGTACGGCCTGCTCGTGCTCGTCTTCCAGCACGGCTGGGGCGAGTCGGCGCTCGGCTTCAGATCGACCGGCGCGATCACCTCGTGGCTGCCGCTGTTCCTGTTCGTCGTGCTGTTCGGCCTCTCGATGGACTACCACGTGTTCATCCTCAGCCGCGTGCGCGAGGCGTACGACCGCGGGATGAGCACGAACGACGCGATCCGCCACGGCCTGAAGACGACGGCCGGCACGGTCACGAGCGCCGCGATCATCATGGTCGCCGTCTTCGGCGTGTTCGCGACGCTCTCCGCGATCGAGTTCAAGCAGCTCGGCGTGGGGCTGGCGGCGGCGATCCTGATCGACGCGACGATCGTGCGCGCGGTGCTGCTGCCGGCCGCGATGACGCTGCTCGGCGAGCGCAACTGGTACCTGCCGCGCTGGCTCGAGTGGCTGCCGCGCGTCGGCGGCGAGCACGCGGCCGAGCCGCTGCCGGCGCCGGCCCCCGCCGCCGCGCCCGAGCCGGTCGGCGCGTAGTCAGTCGCGTCCCGCGAGGAGGTCCGCGATGCGCTGCCGGCGCGCGCGGATCTCCTCGCGCAGCACGTCGAGCTCCGCGGCCCGCCGCTCGACGGCGGCCAGCTGACGCTCGGCGAGCGCGTCGAGCCGCCGCAGGATCCGCTCGCGCTCGTCGGGCGCGTCGGTGCGGTGCAGCTCGCTGCGCAGCAGCGTGCGCTCGTCGTCGACGGAGATCAGCTCGCGCAGCTCCTCGAGCGGCACGCCGAGCAGGTTGCGCATCCGCAGCAGCTCTCTGAGGCGCTCGACGTCCTGCTCGTCGTAGAGGCGATGCTTGCCGGCGGCGCGATCCTCGGGCGGCGGCAGCAGCCCCTTCTCCTCGTAGTAGCGGATCGTGCGCGGGGTCGTGCCGACGAGCCTGGCGACGTCGCCGATCCGCAGCAGCGTCGCCGGCTGGGCGCTCACGCGGACGCTTCCTGGCGCGGACGCATCAGCGACACGATCGCACCCACCACGGACACGGCCGCCAGCGCCCACAGCGCGGTGTGCATGTTGTGGATGAAGGGCGCGAGCTGCGCGGGCGAGAGGCCCGACGCGATGCCGGAGAAGATCGCGAACAGGACGTCTCTCGGGACCGCGGCGGTGATGACGGCGAAGACGAACGCGATCGACAGGATCGCGCCCGTGTTCTGCAGCATCATGCGCGCGCCGGCCGCGATCCCGCGGCGGTGCGGCGGCACCGTGCCCATCATCGCCGCGGTGTTCGGGGAGTTGAACATGCCCGAGCCGATCCCGACGACGAACAGCCAGACGCTCGACACCCAGTAGGCCGATCCCGCCTGCAGCGCGGTCATGCCGGCGAGCCCGGCGGCGGTGACGAGCATCCCGAGCGCGGCGAGCGTGCGCGAGCCGCGGCGGTCGGCCCACGCGCCGGCGAGCGGCGAGCTGATCAGCATCCCGAGCGCGAGCGGCGCGAGTTTGATCCCCGCGGTGATCGGGTCGTCCCCCTGCGCGCCCTGGAAGTAGAAGACGAACACGAACATCAGCGCGAAGCGCGAGAGGCCGTTGATGAACGCGGCCGCGGTCGCCGCCGCGAACATGCGGTCGCGGAACATCGTCAGGTCGAGCATCGGCGCGCGGCCGCGCGCCTCGATCAGGACGAACAGCGGCAGCAGGACCACCGAGCTGGCGAGGCCCGCGAGCACGACCGGGTCGTCCCAGCCGGACAGGCCGCCGCGCGAGATGCCGAGCACGAGGCCGGTCAGGCCGGCGACGAACGTGAGCGCGCCGAGCGGGTCGAGGCCGCGGCGCTCGTCGGGCCGCGCCAGCTCGTGCAGCACGAGCGCGCCCCACAGCGCGCCGGCCAACGCGAGCGGGACGTTGAACCAGAAGACCCACTGCCAGCCGATCTCGATCAGCGCGCCCCCGAGCACCGGACCGAGCACGAGCCCGATCGCGGCGACCATCACGTTCGTGCCGAGCGCGACGCCGAGCTGCTCGCGCGGGAACGCGTCGGTGACGAGCGCCGACGCGTTCGCGAACAGGAATGCGGCGCCGATCCCCTGCACGATCCGCCACAGGATCAGCTGCGTCCCGTCGGTCGCGAAGCCGGCGCCGAGCGAGGCGAGCGCGAACACGACGAAGCCGGCGACGTACGCGCGCTTGCGGCCGAACAGGTCCGCCAGGCGGCCGCAGCTGAGCAGCAGGACGGTCGAGGCGATCAGGTACGCCAGAATCACCCACACCAGCTCGAGCAGGCCGGTGCGGAGCGCTCGCTCGAGCTCGGGCAGCGCGATGATCAGCGTGCCCGAGTTCGTCGTCGCGAGCAGCATGCCGAGGCTCGTGCAGGACAGCGCCCACCACTTGTAGTGCTCGTGCTCGGCGGCGACGCCCAGGCGGCGGCGGCGTACGACGGTGGTGTCGGCTGCGGCGGCGATGATCTTGATCCTTACGTCAACGTCAGATTGTAGCGCCGCACAATGCTGCCATGTTTCTTGAGTATTCAAGTGTCGCCGCGGTCGTGTCGATGCCTTCCGCGATGGCGGGGCACTGGGACGTCGACCGGCTCAGCGACATGGTCTCCGCGCACGCGCCCGACGGCACGTATCGGTTCGTTTCGGCGGCGGCGCGCGAGCTGCTCGGGTACGAGCCGGAGGAGCTCGTCGGGACGTGGGCGTACGACCTCTTCCACCCCGACGACGTGCCGAAGGTCAGCGGCGTGCACCGCAGCGTCCTGGCCGGCGCGCCGGCGACGGTCGTCTACCGGCTGCGCCGCAAGTCCGGCGACTATCGCTGGGTCGAGACGACGACGCGGATCGTCGAGGGCGAGGACGGCGCGGCGCGCGAGATCCTCTGCTGCACGCGACCGGTGCGCGAGAGCACGCCCCACCCCGACAGCGCCGGCTACGAGGCGTGCGTCGCGCGCATCGCCGGAACGCTGCAGACGGAGGCGCTCGTGCCCGTGTTCCAGCCGGTCGTCGCGCTCGCCGACGGACGCACGATCGCCTACGAGGCGCTCGCGCGCTTCCCGGGCGATCCGGTCCACGCGCCCGACCGCTGGTTCGCCGACGCCTGGAGCGTGGACCTCGGGATCCCGCTCGAGCTGCTCGCCGTGCGGGCGGCGGTCGACGCGCTGCCGCTGCTGCCGGCGGACGTCGCGCTGTGCGTGAACGTCTCGCCCGAGACGGTCGCGACGCCCGGCTTCCGCGACGCGCTCGGCGACGCCGCGCCTCGCGTGATCGCCGAGATCACGGAGCACCGTGAGCTCGAGGAGGCGGACTTCGAGCGCCGGCTGGCGCCGCTGCGCGCCGCCGGCGGCAGAGTCGCGGTCGACGACTTCGGCGCCGGCCACGCCAGCCTCCGTCAGGTGCTCGCGGTCGCGCCCGACTGGATCAAGCTCGACCTGACGCTGACGCGGCGGCTCGACGAGAGCCCAATGGCGCGGGCGCTCGCGGCCGCGCTCGTCACGTTCGCGGCGGAGGTCGGGATCGACGTGATCGCCGAGGGCGTCGAGGAGCAGCGGCAGGTGGAGACGCTCGAGGCGCTCGGGATCCGCTACGCGCAGGGATACCTGTTCGGCCGGCCCGGCCCGGCCGAGCACCTGCTCGAGCGTGCGGCCTGACGGGCGCCGGCGCTACTGCCAGTACTTCTCGACGACCTCGGCGGAGCGCTCGCTGGCCTCCTCCGGGTCGCGACCCGCCTCGCGCAGCGCGTGGCGCTGACGCAGGAAGTCCCACAGGCGGTCGAGCTCGACGCGGATCTCCTCCAGGCGGGCGACGTCCTGCGCCTGCGTCGGATCCCCCTCCCCCTCGCGCTCGCGCAACGCGAGCCGCTCCTGCTCGAGCGCGTCGATCTGCTCCTGGATCTGCTCGTCGGTCGGCATGGAGTGACCCTACCCCGCTCGGCGCCCCGTCAGGCAAGCACGTACAGTGCCGCGGATGCTCGTCGATCCCACCGCGCACGACCGCTTCGTCCTGCGCCAGCTCATCCGTCCGGTCGTCAACCGCTACGAGTTCAGCCTGCCCGGCGCCGACGGCGCCGCCGGCGAGCCGTTCGCCTTCGTCGAGCAGAGACGCTTCAAGTTCAAGGAGGACATCCGCTTCTACGCCGACGCCTCCAAGGCGCAGGAGCTGATGCGGATCAAGGCGCGGCAGGCGTTCGACCCGCGCGCCCGCTACGACGTCACCGACGCCGAGGGACGGAAGATCGGCGAGATCCAGAAGGTCTTCGGCGCGAGCCTGCTGCGCTCGACGTACGGGCTGTTCGACGCGGCCGGCGAGGAGCTCGCGCAGGTCAGCGAGCGCAGCCTGTTCGTGGCGCTGTTCCGGCGCTTCGCCGGCTTCATCCCCTACGTCGGCGACTTCGCCGACTGGCTCCCGATCCCCTACCACTTCGATTTCAAGCGCGGCGACGCCGTGCTCGGCAGTCACGAGCGGCAGCTGATGAAGCTGCGCGACGTCTACACGATCGACATGAGCGGCGACCCCGAGCGGACGATCGACCGCCGCCTCGTGCTCGCCCTCGCCGTCGGCATGGACGCGCTGCAGGCACGCTGACGGGCGCGCGCCCGTTGCCAAACCGGCGGCGACGCTGATAGAACGAGCCACGTCGGGAGTCGCGGGGGCTCCCACCTGAGCTCAAAGGAGCGACTCGTGCGTCTTTCGCTGCTCGTCGTCGTCGCCGGCTGCGTGCTGGCGCTGGGCCTGCCGGCCGTCGCGCCGGCGCGCACCTCCGTGGACGTCAAGATCAAGCCGAACGGTGTCGTGAACGCGGACGGCACCGCCGCGGTCACCGTCACCGTGCGCTGCACGCTGGGGCCCGGCGACCGGCTGATTCCGAGCATCGTCGTCGTGAGTCAGCCGGACGGCTTCGGCTCCGGCGCGAT
>DASVFS010000054.1:0-4821 GCA_036379915.1 Conexibacter sp.
GCTGAACGTGCGCGACGACGTCGCGGTGCTGCGCGTCACGGGCCTCGGCGCGCCGGCGCTCGCGCTCGCGTCCGATCCGGCGTCCGGCACGGCGGGCGCGATCCTCGGCTATCCGCTCAACGGGCCGTTCGACGTCGAGGCCGGCCGGATCGGCGCCACGCGCGCGGTGATCTCCCAGGACGCCTATGGGCGCGGGCCGGTGCGGCGCAGCGTCACGCCGCTGCGCGGGCGCGTGCGCAGCGGCAACTCGGGCGGCCCGGTCGTCGACGCGCGGGGCCGCGTGCTGACGACCGTCTTCGCCGCCAGAACGGGCGCTCCGGCCTCCGCCCAGGGCGGTTACGGCGTCCCGAACGCCGTCGTCGCGGACGCGCTCGCGGCCGCCCGCCGCAGCGGGCCGGTGTCCAGCGGCGCATGTGCCGGTTGACCGGACCGCTACCCTGCACGGGCTCATGAGCAAGACCCTCGTCATCGCGGAGAAGCCCTCGGTCGGCAGAGACCTCGCGCGCGTGCTGCCCGGTCCCTTCCAGAGAGGGGAGGGGATCCTCGAAGGTCCCGAGCACGTGATCACGTGGGCGGTCGGCCACCTCGTGCAGCTCGCCGAGCCGGACGAGTACGACGACAAGTTCAAGAGATGGCGCATGGCCGATCTGCCGATCGTGCCCGACAAGTTCAAGCTCGTCGTGCGCGACGACCGCTCGAGAAGACAGATGAACGTCGTCAAGCGCGCGCTCGGCCGCGACGACGTGGCCGTCGTCGTGAACGCCTGCGACGCCGGGCGCGAGGGCGAGCTGATCTTCGCCTACCTGTACGAGAAGGCCGGCTCGAGACTCCCGGTCCAGCGCTTGTGGCTGTCCTCGATGACGAAGACGGCGATCGAGGAGGCGTTCGCGCAGCTGCGCCCCGGCGAGGAGCTGCGCTCGCTCGAGGACGCCGCCCGCTCGCGCAGCGAGGCGGACTGGATCGTCGGCATGAACGCGACGCGCGCGGCGACGATCCGGCTGCGCTCCTCGTTCGACGGGGCGGTGTCGCTGGGCCGCGTGCAGACGCCGACGCTCGCGATCCTCGCGCGCCGCGAGGAGGAGATCCGGGCGTTCAGACCGGAGCCGTACTGGATCGTCGATGCGTCGTTCGCGGCTTCCGGGGAGCGGCTCTACGAGGGGCGCTTCCACGCGGGTGCCCAGCCGCGCATCGCCTCGGCTGACGAAGCCGCCGCCATCGTGGCGGCATGTCAGGGCATCGAGGGGACGATCTCGAAGCTGGAGAAGTCCACGCGCAGAGAGCGCGCGCCGCTGTTGTACGACCTGACCTCCTTGCAGCGCGACGCGAACGGGCGCTTCGGCTTCTCGGCGCGGCGCACGCTGGCCGCGGCGCAGCGGTTGTACGAGGAGCACAAGGCGCTCACGTATCCGCGCACGAGCTCGCGCTATCTGCCGAGCGACATGATTCCCGAGATCAAGCCGATCGCGGGGATCGTCGGCCAGCAGCGCGAGTACGCGGAGGGCGCCCGCTACGTGACGGGGCTCGAGATGCTGCCGCTCGGTCGCGTGGTGAACAACGAGAAGGTCACCGACCATCACGCGATCATCCCGACGAACGCGACCCATCCGCTCGACAAGCTGAGCGACGACGACCGCAAGGTCTACGACCTCGTCGTGCGCCGCTTCCTCGCGGTCTTCCATCCCGAGGCCGTGTTCGAGAACACGAAGGTCGAGACCGAGGTCGCCGGGCACGTCTTCCGCACGCGCGGCAAGGTGATGCTCGTGCCGGGCTGGCGTGGCGTCTACGGCGAGCAGGTCGACGCCGAGCCGAGAGAGGGCGAGGAGGACGAGGGGCGTGAGCAGCGGCTGCCGAGACTCGAGCAGGGGGAGGCGGTCGAGACGCGCGACGTGCGCTCCGAGGAGAAGGTCACGAGACCGCCGCGGCGCTACTCCGAGGGCTCGCTGCTGGCGGCGATGGAGACGGCCGGCAGACTCGTCGACGACGAGGAGCTGCGCGAGGCGATGAAGGACTCCGGCATCGGAACCCCGGCGACGCGCGCGGCGATCATCGAGCGCCTGCTGGCGGTCGGCTACATCGAGCGCGACGCACGCGCCCTGGTCGTCACCGAGAAGGGACTGAACGTCGTCCGATTGCTCGACGGGCACCAGCTCACGTCGCCGTCGCTGACCGGCGACTGGGAGCACCGCCTCGCGAAGATCGAGACCGGCGACGACTCGCGCAAGGCGTTCATGTCCGACATCGTCAGATTCGCCGAGGCGACCGTCGCGACGCTCGACGAGAAGCTCAGAGACGTCCGCATCCCGCGGGCGAACCTCGGCCCGTGCCCGGTCTGCGGCCACGACATCGTAGAGAACCGCAAAGGCTACTCGTGCTGGTCCCGCACCGATCCGGGCTGCGGGTTCGTGATCTGGAAGGCGAAGGCCGGCAAGACGCTCACCGCCGCGATCGTGCGCGAGCTGATCAGGACCGGCCGCACCGAGAGACCCGTCACGGGCTTCAGATCGCGCGCCGGCAGATCCTTCCGCGCACGCCTCGCGCTGGAGCAGACGGACGAGGGCCGCTGGCGCGTCGAGTTCGACGAGCCGTGGGCCCGCGAGGGCGCGAAGCCGCCCGAGGCCGAGGCCGACGCCCCCGCCCAGGACGCCGCGGCCGCCGAAGCCGTCGCGTAGCGCGGAGCGCGGAGCCGCTCCGCACTTCCGCCGCACTCCCCGCCCCACCCGCGCGCGTTCCCCTGCCACGCTCGCCGGCATGGCGCGCGATCTGCAAGTTGTGTACCTCAGAGGTACACAACTTGACAGTCATCGAGATGGAGTGGCCGGAGCGATCGCGGCTCGCCAGCACGGCGTGGTCACTCGCGGCCAGCTCCTCGATGCGGGACTGACCAGCCGGATGGTGCAGGCGCGCGTGGCGAGCGGACAGCTGCTGCCACTCCACCGCGGCGTCTACGCCGTCGGCCACGCCCAGCTGCGCCTGGAGGGGCGCTGGCTCGCGGCGGCCCTCGCCGCCGGACCGGGCGCGGTGCTGAGCCACCGCTCCGCCGCGGCGCTCCACGGGCTCCGCGAGAGCGAGGCGGCCGACGTGACGACCACGCGCCGCGTGCAAGTCCGCGGCGTCGTGATCCACCGCACGACCGCGCTCGGAACCGAGGACCTCACGACCCGCCGCGGCGTCCGCGTCACCACCGTCGCGCGCACGCTCGTGGACCTCGCGGCGATCCTGCCGCCCGCGCAGACGGCGAAGCTGCTGCGCGAGACCGACCGCCTCGGCCGGCTGAACGCCGCGGCGCTCGAAGCAGCGCTGGAACGCGCCAAAGGCCGCGGCGAAGCGGGCCGGAGGGCATTGAGAGCGGCGCTCGAGCAGCACCAGAGGCACGCCACGTCCCTCACCCGCTCCGAGCTCGAGGACCGTTTCCTCGCTCTCCTCGCCGCCGAGGACCTGCCACGCCCGTTGACGAACCACCTCGTCCTCGGCATGAAGGTCGACGCCGTATGGCCGGAGCATCGGCTCGCGGTGGAGCTCGACGGCTGGGCCTTCCACCACGACCGCGCCTCCTTCGAGGAGGACCGGGCGCGGTCGGCGCGCCTCACGATTGCGGGCTGGACGCCGCTGCGCTTCACGCATGCGCACGTCGTCGAGCACCCGGCGGAGGTCGCCGCGACGCTGCGAGCGTTGCTTGCCCGCTGAGGCGTCCCCGCGACGCGCGACCATGTCGAGCCCATGCCGCTCCAGCTCGTCACCGGTCCCGCGAACTCGGCGAAGGCGGGCGTCGTGCTCGACGCCTTCCGCGCGCGCCGGCGCCGCGAGCCGTGGCTCGTCGTGCCGACGCGCGACGACGTGCTCGCGTTCGAGCGGGAGCTGCTCGGGGAGGGGGCCACGCAGGCGGGCCGCGTCACGACGTTCGCGGGGCTCGCGCGCGAGATCGCGCGGCGGGCGGACTGGTGGAGGCGCAGCGTCGGCCCGCTGCAACGGGAGCGGCTCGTGGCCCAGGCGATCGCGGACGCTCCCCTCGATGCCCTCGACCGCGTGGCCGGCACGCCCGGGTTCGCACAGGCCGCGCTGGCGCTGATCGCCGAGCTGGAGCGCTCGCTCGTCACGCCCCAGCGCTTCACCGCCGCGGTGCGCGCCTGGGCCGAGGCGCCGCGCGCCGCCCACGAGGCCGCCGCGATCTACGACCGCTATGCGCGCGCGCTCGAGCGGCTCGGCCGCGTCGACCCTGAGCTGTTCGCCTGGAGAGCGCTCGACGCGCTGCGCGCCAAACCCGGCGCGTGGGGCGCGACGCCCGTCCTCCTGTACGGGTTCGACGACCTCACCCCGCTCGAGCGCGACGCCGTCGAGACGCTGGCGCGCGTCGCCGACGCGGAGGTGACCGTCTCGCTGACGTACGAGCCGGGGCGCACGGCGTTCGCCGGGCGCGCGTCGGAGCTCGTTCAGGAGCTGGCGCAGCTCGCGACCGAGGTCACGGAGCTGCCGCCCGACGACTCCCACTTCGCGCCTGACGCGCGCGCCGCGCTCCACCACCTGGAGCGCCACCTGTTCGAGCCGGGCGCTCCGCGCGTTCCGGCGGGCGACGCGGTCAGGCAGCTCGTGGCCGGCGGCGAGCGCGCGGAGGCCGAGCTGGTGGCGGCCGAGGTGCTGCGCCTGCTCGACGAGGGCGTGCCGGCGGACAGCATCGCCCTGGTCCTGCGCTCGCCCGAGCGCGGCGCGCCGCTGCTCGAGCAGGTCCTGTCCGCGTACGGCGTGCCGTTCGCCCTGCAGCGCCGGATCCCGTTCGCGCACACGGCGCTCGGCCGCGGCCTCGGCGCGCTCGCGCGTTGCGCGCTG
>DASVFS010000055.1:0-4491 GCA_036379915.1 Conexibacter sp.
CTCGACGGCGCGCTCCCCCGCTTCAACGCCTGGCTGCTGGAGGAGCGGCTCGCCGACGCGCCGCTGGAGGCGGGGATCGGGCTCAACAGCGGGCACGTGATGTCCGGCCTCGTCGGCTCGGAGCGACGCGTCGAGTACGCCGCCGTCGGCGACGCGACGAACGTCGCCGCGCGGCTGCAGGGGCTCGCGCGCGAGACCGACGGCCACCTGTTCCTGTCCGAGACCACCCACGCACGGCTCGGCGCCGCAGCCGAGGGGCTGCGGCGCCATGGGGCCGTCGAGTTGAAGGGGCGCAGCGAGCCGGTGACCGTGTGGGTCGCCGACTAAAGCCTGCGGCTACGCCGTTCTCGGGACGCAGACGGCGTACACGCGCAGCGTGCGGGGCGACCCCGTGAGGTTGCGGCCGTGGGCCTGCCAGCCGACCATGTTGTTCGTGCCGGCCGCCGCGGGCAGCGGCATCGACGCGGTGATCGGGGCGTTCAGCTCGGTCGCGGCGTCGCCGCTGATGAGCCACGCAGCCCCGCCGCCGATCGCCTTCTCGCCGGCGCTGCAGGTGACCGACACGCCGGCGCCGGTGTCGGTCGCCACGGGAGCGGTCTGATTCGACACGAGGCGGATCGTGTTGGACAGGAAGCTGCCGGCGTCGCGGCCCTGCAGCTGCTGCGCGTTCGTCGCCGTGTCGGCGCTCGTCGCGTGGCCGGCCTCGGTCGCGCTCGCGGCCGTCTGCGCGGTCAGCGCCTGCTGCGCGACCGGCACCGGGCCGAGCTTCGACTCGTTGATCTGGCCGCCGCCGAGCGCGTTGTTGACGACGCGGTTGGCGGGGATGGTCCGCTTCTGGATGTCTCTGCCGCTGATCGTGGCGGCTGCATAGCCGGTCCCGCCGAGCGCCGCGAACAACGCGACGAGCGCGACGATCATGGAGGCCGACGGACGACGGATGCTGATGGTGGAACGCATGAGAACCCTCCGGTCCTAGGAGGCGAGCCCGCTGCCCGCCTGTTCGATGCGTTCAGCTTCCGTCAGCGTCAGGCTCCCGTCTGCTCGCCGGGTGACGCGCGGAGCGTCAAGTGCGCGACATTCGCGCCGATCTCCTACCGCGCGGCGCCCCCATCCCAGAGACGTGGCACCAGCAGCTCGATCACCGCAGCGACTGACGCGTACGCGGCATTTCGCGCAAGCTCGTAGAGCTCGTCGCCGGCCTCGAGATGAGGGTGCAACTCGCGCGCATAGCCGTCCGGGCCGGGGTAGTCAGGCGCCCGGAACGCGCGCTGCAGCAGCGCGACGCTCTCCTGGAACAGCGGATGGGCGAAGGCGGGCCGCGTGAGCACCAGCTCGGCGACGTCCATGGGCCGCGCGGCGGCGTTCAAGCACCACCAGGCGACGTCGTAGCCGTCCTTCGGATCGTCGCGCCCGTCGAGCGCGTCCGCCTTCGCCGCAAGAAAGCCCACGGGACCGGCGTGTCGGATCCTCGTCAAACGGAAGCCACTCGGCGACATCAGCTCGAACCACGGATCCAGGTGCTCCTCGATCGAGCGGCAGTACTCGCGTGTGGCGCCGTGGACGATTGCCACCGACAGACAGAGGTCGATGTCTGCGCTGCCCTGGTGGGCGTCGGCGGCGTCGGGCGCCAGCAGCGGTGGAACGAGCCCGCCAACGACAATCAGGTGCTTGGCGCCCATCCCCCCGAGCAGGTGGAGAGGCTCGCAACCTCGCGCAGCAGCGGACCTGGTGCGTGAACGACGTCGTCGCTCACAGCGCTGTCTGCGCAGACCAGAGGTCGAGAAAGACGGACACCGCTGCTCTGCCTCGCGGCTCGAGGTGCAGGTCGAGCATGATGCGGCTCGGCGGCGCGACCGCCTGCCCGTCGGGCAGACGGCCGGCATCGGCCGACGCCAGCCGCTCCGGGTCCGAGATCAGCACCGCGTTCGCGCCTCTCTCGGTGCGGAAGCCGCCGAGCAGCGGCGGGATCTGCTCGAGCGCCTCGCCGGTCGCCTGCACGCGATACGTCGCGCGCGGGGTCGCCGTGAGCACCGGCAGCCCGAGCCGCTCGGCCGCCAGTGCCCCGGTCAACACGAGCAGCGGATCGGCCTGCGCCGCGATCGGCGCAGCGTCGGGCAGGAAGCACGCGAGCCGTTGCGCGCGTCCGGGGCGGCCATAGCGGGCGAGCCATCTGCGCAGCGCCCGCACGTCGGTGACTCGCCGGCTTGCCCCACGTCCGGTTCCTCTACGCTCAACCAGGCCGCGCAGCTCGAGCTGCGTCAGCAGGCGGTGCGCCGTCACCTGCGTGCTCTCGCCGCGCTCGGCGAGGCCGCGCTCCGTCCACGACTCGTGCGGGTGATCCGCGAGCAGCTGCGCGAGCCGCAGGCTGCCGCCACGCGGAGCGCGCGGCGTGCCGGGATCGGGGACACGGCGGCGTCTCGTGCGAGCGCGGCCGGGCAGCCAGCCACGGCCACCGGCATCGACGTAGGCGATCCCGGCATCCTCGAGGCGTGCGGCGGTTCCGTCGTCGAGTACGGCGTTGACGATCGCGATGCACTCGCCCGTGGCACCGCGAGCGCGAAGCAGCTCGTCAACGTCTGCGGGGCCGGCGACGACGATCTGCACTCTCGCGACCCGACCGGCCATGACGAGCGCGCACTCCGGTGCGTCTTCGACCACAGTGACGCAGTCCAGGCGCCGCAGTGCTCGGGCGATGCGCTCCTCCGTCCCGTGCCGCAACGTGACAAGCGCGACACCCTGCGACATAGTTGGGTCACCAACCATGTCTTAGGTATATCGAAAGAATCGCTCCTTATCCGTAGGTGCAGGAAAAAATGCACTACTTAGTTCGCACCGACGGGACTACTACCTTGCTGCGACTGCGGGACAGGGATTCGAACCCCAATTTCTCGGTCCAGAGCCGAGCGTCTTGCCGTTAGACGATCCCGCAACGGATCGGCGGATCAGGATAGAGGCTAGCTCGGCCACGCGTTTCGCCGTCGCGAGCCGTGAGACGATGCTTGCAGTGGAGCAACGCGTCAGCCTCGTCACCCTCGGCGTCGCCGACCTCGCGCGTTCGCGCGCCTTCTACGAGGCGCTCGGCTGGCGCAGCGGCGCGGCGCCGGCGGACGACGTCGCCTTCTTCCAGGCGGGCGGGATGATCGTGGCGCTGTGGGACCGCGCCAAGCTCGCCGAGGACAGCGGGATCGCGCACGATCCCGGCGGCTGGGGCGGCATCACGCTGGCGTACAACTGCGCCTCCCCGGCGGAGGTGGAAGCCGTGATCGCCGAGGCGGAGTCGGCCGGCGCGCAGGTCCCTCGCCACGGCGCGGAGACGTTCTGGGGCGGCTACTCGGGCGTCTTCCTCGACCCCGACGGCCATCCGTGGGAGGTCGCCCACAACCCCCACTGGACGATCGGCCCGGACGGGTCGGTCAGCCTCTAGCTAGGGCCAGCCGGCGGGCAGCTCGAACTGCTCCTCGGCGCCGAGGCTCAGCACGAGCGGGTCGTCGCGGCGGGCGGCGATCGTCAGCGGCGTCTCGACGTCCGTCGTCGCGAACGCGACGCTCAGGACGCTGCGGCCGGGGAACGCCTCGGCCAGCTCGCGCACCGCGCGCGCCTGGTGCTCGATCCCGCCGAGCGGCGCGGTGATCTCGGCGCGCACGGCGTCGACCGCGAACGGCGGCAGCGCCTTCACCGCCGGCAGCGGGAGCGGCTCCGCCGCGAGCCGGTCGGCGTCGAGCTGCACGATCTCCTCGCCCTCGGCCAGCAGCAGCGGCCCGAGCGCGGGGCACGCGACCACGAGCACCGGCAGCTCGGCGCCCTGATCCAGCAGCAGCGTCGCCTCCAGCGCGCCCGACGCGTGCACGAACTGCCGCAGCGTGACGGCGATCTGCGCGATCCGCTCGCGCGCCTCCTCGACGGGCGGCGTCACGCCGGTCAGAGCGCCGCGAGGTCGGCGTCGCGGTCGCCGAGCGCCGCGATCGCGTCGTCGCCGAGCGGCTCGCGCGAGGCGAGCAGCCGCCGCGCGTGCTCGAGGTCGTCCGCGCGCCCGATCGACAGCGCACCCTCGACGCGCCCGTCGGCCAGGTACCAGACGCTGAACGCGCCCTCGTCCAGCGAGCCGCGCACGACCTCGCGATCCCAGCCGGCCGCCGGCCCGACGTACTCGAGCGAGGCCCAGTCCGCCAGGTCGGAGAAGAAGTACGGCACGACGTCGTGCTCGACCTCCTGGCCGAGCATGTTCAGCGCGACCGTCTTGCCGTGGTTGAAGGCGACATCCCAGTGCTCGATGCGGATCCGCCGGCCGTTCGGGCGACTCTGATACGACGCCACGTCGCCGGCCGCCCACAGGCTCGGCGCACTCGTGCGCAGCCGGGCGTCGCACAGGATCCCGCCGCGCTCCTCGTCGAGGTCGAGGCCCGCGGCCCGCGCGAGCATCGTGTCGGGCATCACGCCGGCGCCGATCACGACGCAGTCGGCCTCCAGCCGCTTCCCGCTCGCCGTCACGAC
>DASVFS010000056.1:0-2391 GCA_036379915.1 Conexibacter sp.
TCGAGACGACCAACCGCAGGTTGGCCTCGATCATCTGCTGCTTGGCCACCATGTCGCCGCGCTCGATGCGCTGCGCGAGGTGGACCTCCTGCTCGGCGGTGAGAAGGCTCACGCGACCGATCGAGCGCAGGTAGAGCCGCAGCGAGTCGAGGCTCGGCTCCACCGTCAGGTCGATTTCGGGGCGCTTCGACGACGTCCGCTGCTCGGGACGCTCGCCGCCCTCGGTCGCTCCCCCCTCGGTCGCCGCGCCGGGGCGACCGTCCGCTTCGATCACGTCGATGCCGTGCTCCTCCAGGTGCGCATGCAGGTCCTGGATCTGCTCCTTCGTGACATCGACCTCCTCGAGGCATCCGGAGATCTCCTCGTAGGTCAGGTACCCCCGTTCCTGCCCCTCGGCGATGAGCGTCCGCAGCTCGTCCAACTCGAGCAACGGCGTCTCCTCCGCCGACAGCACTGCTGCCTTCTCCGTCACGTTGTCGTTCCTATCGAGACGCTGATTCGGACCCGCGCAGGGCGAGCCCCCCTCTCCTCACTGCACCTCGTAACTGAACGCTACGTTCGCGATGTCGATCGCGATGGGCTAGCCATTCGTGCTCTCCCGCCCATGAGCGTGGAGGCGGCTTCCAGCCTGTGCGGAGTGATACCACAAAGATCGCGGGCCGCTGCTGGTTCTCGCGCGCGAGTTGCGACAGATGGCGCGTCGCCCGTGGCTCGCTACCCTTGGGCGGGATGTCGACGAGCTCCCGCACCGCTTCGATCGCCGCACCCGACGTGCAGAACCAGCGCCCGGCGCTGCACGTCAGCCTCTCGCGCGTCGGCGTGACCGGCGTCGAGAAGGTCATCCGCATCAGACAGGACGGCCACGAGCAGCTGTTCTCGGCGCAGGTCGAGTGCTTCGTCGACCTCGGGCCGCTCCAGAAGGGCGCGCACATGTCGCGCTTCGAGGAGGTCGTCAACGACGCGATCGGCGAGGTGATCCTCGGCGAGGCGACCTTCAAGGCCGAGACGCTCGCCCAGCACGTCGCCGAGCGCGTGCGCGACCGCCAGGGCGCGCGCCGCGCCGAGGTCACGATCGTCGCGCGCTACCCGGAGCACAAGCCGGCGCCCGTCTCCGGCATCCAGACGCAGGAGATCTACACGCTGTTCGGCTCGGCGGTCGCGTCCGAGCGCGGCACGCGCCGGCTCGTCGGCGTCGCCGCCCAGGGCATGACGGCGTGCCCGTGCGCGCAGCAGCTCGTCGCCGGCAGCTCGCGCGAGCGGCTCGCCGCCGACGGCTTCACCGACGACGAGATCGAGCGGATCTTCGAGCACGTGCCGGTCGCGACGCACAACCAGCGCGGCCTCGGGACCCTGCACATCGGCTGCACCGAGGAGTGCGAGGACGAGATCGAGGCGCGCACGCTGCTCGAGATCGTCGAGGGCTCGATGTCGTCCGAGATCTACGAGCTGATGAAGCGCAGCGACGAGGGCGCCGTGGTCGAGAAGGCGCACCGCCGCCCGCGCTTCGTCGAGGACTGCGTGCGCGAGATGATCGGCGGCGTCGTCGAGCGCTTCCCCGCGCTGGCGGACGCGGCGTTCGTCTCGGCCCGTCAGGAGAACCTCGAGACGATCCACCAGCACGACGTCGTCGCCGAGCGCTTCGGGCTGCTCGGCGAGGTGCGGCGCGAGCTGGCGAGCGGCGAGCCTTCGCCGCACCACGTCTCGCGCCGCGCTTGGCTCGACGGAGCGACCACCTAGCCGATGGGGCCTCCGGCGGGCGTGCGGCTGCACCACCCCGCGGGGAGCGACGAGGACGCGGTCGCCGTGCTCGTGCTGACGACCGCATGCCAAGTCGCCGACACCGGCCGCTCGGACCGCGAGCTGGCGGACGTGATCGAGGACTGGGACCGCCCCGGCGCCGACCTCGCGCGCGACGCGTGGATCGCGGAGGACGGCAGCGGCGAGACGATCGGCTACGCGTTCGTCGCGCCGCCGCAGGCGGAGGTGCGCGTCCATCCGCGCGCGCGCGGGCGCGGCCTCGGCTCGCACCTGCGCCAGCTCGTCGAAGCGCGCGCGCTCGAGCGCGGCGCTGGCGAGCTGCAGCAGTCCGTCGCGGCCGGCGATCGTGCCGCCGAGCGCCCGCTGGAGCTGGCCGGCTACCGGCCGGTGTGGCACACGTGGCGGCTCGAGCGCCCGCTCGACGTCGCGCCCGAGCCGGCGAGCTGGCCGAGCGGCGTGACGGACGCGGCGCTCGAGGACGACGGCGGCGTCGCGCAGGTGCTCGCGCTGCTCGAGCGCTCCGACGCGCGCGGCCCGGACGGAGACCCGCTCGCGCTCGACGTCTTCCACGCCGAGCACCTCGAGGGCGAGCGGCTCGACAGCGGGCTGTGCGTGCTCGCCTGTCGGCGCGAC
>DASVFS010000057.1:0-10408 GCA_036379915.1 Conexibacter sp.
CGCGCACGAACTGGAGCGCTGCCCAGCGGCGCGACGTGCCAGGCGCCGCCGTCGACGCGCGCCCACGCGAGCGGCCCGAGCGCGAAGGGGCCGGACTCGAACAGCCGCAGTGCGCTCAGCAGTCGGCGGAAGCGCGTGCGCGCGGTCGTGACCGGCGGCCCCGCGATCCGCTCGCCCTCGACCGTCAGGACGGCGAGCACGGCGCCCTGTTCGACCTCGCCGGGCGTCGACCAGACGGCCTCGGGCGGCACGTCCGGCAGCGCCTCGCCGCGCGCGAGCGAGAGGCCCTCGCCGAGCGCGACCTCGTCGGACTCGAGCGCCAGCCCGAGCAGCGGAGCTATCACGGTCGCGACCTGACGGCCCTCGTAGAGCGTCGCCTCCAGCTCCGCGTAGGCGGCGGCGAACGCCTCCGGCTGGTGGCCGAACGCGCTCGTCTCGGCGAACACGGCCGACAGGAACGAGCGCAGCACGGCGTCGGCGCGCTCGCGGCCGTCGGGTGGGATGCGCGGCTCGCCGCGGCGGCGCAGGTAGGCGTCGATCCCGTCGATCGCGGCGAGCGCGCGCGCCGCGGGCACGTAGCTCGGCAGACGGTCGAGCACGCCCATGCGCGAACGGATGAAGTCCGCCGTCTGCGGGCGATAGCAGTAGAAGGCGGCGGCGCGTGGGCGGGTGGGACGGGATGGCTCCTCGACGACCTCGAACGGGACCTCGGCGCCGTTCGCGGTGTCGTGCGCCAGCTGCAGGCCGGCGTCCTCGGCGAACGCCTCCAGCAGTCCGTGCAGCATGCGGTTGCGCATGCGGGGCGGTTTCGCGCCCGGCCGGAGCGATCCTGCTCGGCGCAGCGCGCGTTGCAGCTACGCGACGACCGCTGCCGGCGGAACGGCGATCTCAGTCGGCGCGCACGAGCCGTCGGCGCCGAGCCAGCGGCGGCCGTAGGTGCGCATGTCTTCGATGATCGGGACGAGCGCGCGCCCCTTCTCCGTCAGCGCGTACTCGACGCGGGGCGGCACCTCGGGGAACGTGCGGCGCTCGACGATCCCCTCCTCCTCGAGCGCGCGCAGGCGCAGCGAGAGCGTGCGCGGGCTGATCCCCTGCAGCGAGCGCTCGAGCTCGCAGAAGCGCGAGCGGCCGTCGGCGAGGTCGCGGATGATCAGCAGCGTCCACTTGCCGCAGACGACCTCTGCGGTGCGGCAGACGGGACAGTCGTCGTTGGGAGAGGCCATGCACTCCCTATGGTAGCGCAAGACTTTCCAAAGTGAAGTGACGGCTCACCCGAGGCCGGGCGGGGCGACCGAGGGCGGCGGCCCGTCGGGCGCGGACGCCGGAGGCGACGCCGGCTCCGGGTCGCGGGGCGTCGCGGCGGTGACGCCGACCGGCTCGCGGGGTTCGCCGGGCGCCGGGGGCGGAGCCGCCGACCGACCGCCGCCGACGTCCTCCATCGACGTCGCGACGCGACCCTCGGCGGCGACGAGCAGCTTGAAGTCGTGCGGGCTCGTGGCGACGCGCATCGCGTCGTCCATCGAGACGCGACCCGCCTGCACGTGGTGCAGGAGCGCCTGGTCGAACGTCTGCATCCCGTAGTACGCGCCCTCCGCGATCACCTCGCGCAGGCGGCCCGTCTGCTCCGGGTCGAGGATCATGTCCTTCGCGCGGCCGGTCATCCGCAGGACCTCGCAGACGGCGACGCGACCGCGGCGATCGGGCGTCGGCACGAGCCGCTGGGAGATGATCCCCTTGAGCGTGCCGGCGACCATCGCGCGCGCCTGCTGCTGCTGGTGCGGCGGGAAGAAGTCGACGATGCGGTTGACCGTCTCGGGCGCGTCGATCGTGTGCAGCGTGGAGAGCACGAGGTGACCGGTCTCGGCCGCCGACAGCGCGGTGTGGACGGTCTCCTCGTCGCGCATCTCGCCGATCAGGATCACGTCGGGGTCCTGGCGCAGCACGCGCCGCAGCGCGCGCCCGAACGAGGCGGTGTCGGAGCCGACCTCGCGCTGGTTGAGGATCGAGCGCTTGTCCTGGTGCAGGAACTCGATCGGATCCTCGATCGTGACGACGTGCTCCGGACGCGTTCTGTTGATGTGGTCGATGATCGCCGCGAGCGTCGTCGACTTGCCGGAGCCGGTCGTGCCGGTCAGCAGGATGATCCCGCGCTTCTCCTCGGCCAGCTCGGAGACGACGGGCGGCAGGCCGAGCTCGTCGACCGTCTTGATCTTCGTCGGGATCGAGCGCATCACGAGCGAGATCGTGCCGCGCTGGCGGAAGGCGTTGACGCGGAAGCGGCCGAGCCCCGACACGCCGTGCGCGAAGTCGACCTCGCCGTCGCTCGCGAACTCGGTGCGATGCTCGTCGGTCGGCAGGATCTGGTCGAGCACGCGCTCGGTGTCCTCGCGTCTCAACGGCGGCTCGTCGGGAATCGGGCCCAGGTCGCCGTTGACGCGCATCAGCGGCGGCGTGCCGACCTTGAGGTGCAGGTCGGAGCCGTTCGCCTCGACGAGGCGGCGCAGGGCGACATCGATCTCGAACACGGTGTGTCCATCGGCGCGCGGGCGCGGCAGCTTGAGTAGCGTCGTGTTCGTGCAAGCGCGCCTGTACGGCTTTGCGATCTCGAATCCGGCGAACTCGGCCAGAATGATGCTCGCCCACAAGGGCGTCGAGACCAAGTGGGTCGAGCTGCCGCCGGGCATCCATCCGCTGATCCTCAAGCTGCTGGGCTACCGCCGCGGCACCGTCCCCGCGCTGAAGCTCGACGGCCGCAAGATCGAGGATTCCGTGGAGCTCTCCCACGTCCTGGAGACGCTGATTCCGGAGCCCCCGCTCTACCCGGCCGACCCGGAGCGGCGCCGCGCGGTCGAGGAGGCCGAGCGGTGGGGCGAGGCGGAGCTGCAGATGGTCCCGCGGCGCGTCTTCCGCTGGACGTTCGCGCACGACAACGCGGCGCGGGCGCGGCTCGCGCGCGACCTCGGCTTCCCGCTGCCCGGGCTCGTCGGCCGGCTGAACGCGCCGGTCGCGCGCTCGCTGGCCAAGCGCGTCGACGCCGACCTGGAGCACGCGCAGGCGATCCTGCGCGACCTGCCGGCCACGCTCGACCGCGTCGACCGGCTGATCGCCGACGGCGTGATCGGCGACCCGGACGCTCCGAACGCGGCCGACTTCCAGATCGGGCCCTCCATCCGCGCGCTGTCCGGCGTCAGGGACCTGCTGCCGCTGCTCGCCGGCCGCCCATGCGACGCGCTCGCGAAGCGGCTGATGCCGACCTTCCCCGAGGGCAGAATCGATCTGCCCCCGGAGTTGCGCTCGGCCCTGGCCTAGGCGACGTCGCGGAGCTTCTGCGCCTCCGCGAGCTGCTGGAGCTTCTTGAGGCTCTGGTTCTCGATCTGGCGAATGCGCTCGCGCGTGACGTTGAACGTGCGGCCGACCTCGTCGAGCGTGCGCGGGTGCTCGCCGCCGAGGCCGTAGCGCAGCTCGAGCACGCGACGCTCGCGGTAGGAGAGGTTCTCCAGCGCCTCGCGCAGGGCCTCCTTCGTGAGGATCTCGGCGGCGCGCTCGTACGGGGACTCGGCGCGCTCGTCGGCGATGAACTGGCCGAACTCCGACTCCTCTTCGTCGCCGACCGGCTTCTCGAGCGAGACGGGCGCCTGCGCGGAGCGCTTGATCGAGTCGACCTCCTCCGGGTCGATCCCGGTCACCTCGGCGATCTCGTCCGCCGTCGGCTCGCGGCCGAGCTCCGTGACGAGCTTGCGCTCGGCGCGGCCGATCTTGTTGAGCTTCTCGACGACGTGGACCGGGATGCGGATCGTGCGCGCCTTGTCGGCGAGCGCGCGCGCGATCGCCTGGCGGATCCACCAGGTCGCGTAGGTCGAGAACTTGAAGCCCTTGCGGTAGTCGAACTTCTCCGCCGCGCGCACGAGGCCGAGCGTCCCCTCCTGGATCAGGTCGAGGAACGGGAGCCCCTGGTTGCGGTAGTTCTTCGCGATCGAGACGACGAGGCGCAGGTTCGACTCGACCATCTTCTGCTTCGCGTCGAGGTCGCCGCGCTCGATGCGCTTCGCGAGGTCCACCTCCTCCTGCGCCGTGAGCAGGCGGACCTTGCCGATGTCCTTCAGGAACAGCTGAAGGGAGTCGGTCGTCATGTCCGGCTTGAGGTCGAGCGCGGTTCTCGCTCTGCGGCGCCCGCGTCTGTCGGGCGCGCGCTCGACCTGGTTGCTGGCGGCCGTCGCCGGGTCGATCTCCTCGACGAGCTCGATCTCGGCTCTCTCGAGGAAGCCGTGCAGCTCCTCGACGTCGCTCTCGTCGAGGTCCAGCTCGCTGACGGCGCTGGAGATCTCCGCATAGGTGAGCACGCCGAGCTGCGTCCCGCGCGCGACGAGCCCCTTGATCTCCTCGAGTTCCTGAAGTTCCGCTACTGACATGTGATTCCGTTTCTCGCGTGCGCTGGGCGGGGGTGGCTCCGCGGCGCGTTCATGGTGGAGGAGCTCGTGCGCGCGAGGGCGCACCGCTGCCATCCAAGCATAGGCGTCAGCCTAGCCACTTCACTTTTTGAAGTCAAAGGCGCTCGCACCGGCCGCGTCAGGGGAGGACCTTCGCGCGCGTGGTGCTGCGCATGTGTACTACGCACAACGGACGAGACGGTTTCAAGTTGCGGCGGCTTTCACCCCGCAATGTGCGGTGTTCCGTATACTTCGCGCGCCTTGCCGAACGGTCGTCCGCCCTGCGGTCGGCCGGCGGGGGACCCGATGCGAGCCGCCCGGCTCGCGGGGGCGAATCGGCCGATCTCGGCCGTAGCGCCGCGTCCCGAACGCGTCGCGAGCCCGTCAGCTCACCTCGTAGGCCCGGCACCCGCACATGACCGGTCATCGCCTGCTCACCGTGACGCTCGTCGCCCTGCTCGCGCTGGGCGCCGCCGCCGTGCCGGCGATTGCGGCCCCGCCGACCCCGGGCGGCGCCGCGCCGGGGATCCTCTACCTGCCGGACGGCTCGCCGCTCACGGTGAAGCTCGGCAACCCGCTCGTGCGCGCGAGCGGCGGCGGGCTCGCCGTCGCGGTGCGCTCGACGGCGCTGCTGCGCGGCCGCGTGCGCATCGCCGGCACGGCCCCGCGCGCGGCGGGCGTCGTCTCGATCGAGCGGCGCGACGCGCTGGCCGGATGGGTCCCGGTCGCCAGCGCCGCGGTCGCGCCGGACGGGAGATTCGCGGTCGTGTGGCGCCCCGACCGCGTCGGCGCGTTGCAGCTGCGCGCCGTCGCGGGCACCGCCGCGGCCGGCGCCGCCGAGGACGACGCGAGCGTCCCGCAGCTCGAGCTGAGCGTCTACCGGCCGGGGATCGCGTCCTGGTACGGCCCCACCTCGTCCGACGCCACCACCGCCTGCGGCGTGCCGCTCGAACGCTGGACGCTCGGCGTCGCCCACCGCACGCTGCCGTGCGGCACCCCGGTCGCCTTCTACTACAAGGGCCGCACGATCGTGGTGCCGGTGATCGACCGCGGGCCGTTCGTGAAGGGCCGCAGCTGGGACCTCACGCAGGCCGCGCACGCCGCGCTCGGCGGCGACGACGGGCTGATCCGCGTCGGCGCGCTGCCGATGGCGCCGAGCGCGGCGCGGACGCGCTGACCGGCCGCCGACGCGACCGACCGGTTGCGGACGCGCCGACCGGCTGCGCACGGGCCGGGGCCCCAACGCGACTGACAGGCGTGCGCGCTCAGCGCACGAGGCGTGGGCCCGAAGCGCCGCCGTCGCCGTCCGGCTCGCCGAGCGGCGGCTGAGGAGCGGCCTCGCCGATGCGCACGCCCGCGGCCGACGCGGCGAGCATCGCCTCCTCGGCGCGATCGATCAGCGTCGGCGCGTCGCGTCCGTCCTCGCCGTAGACGGCGAAGCCGATCGTCGCCGCGAGCGGTGCGCCCCGCCAATGCTCGCCGTGCTCGACGCCGGCGCCGATCCGCTCCGCCAGCGCGATCGCGCCCGCGCGCCCGACGGCCGGCGCGATCACCCACGCGCGCCCCTGACGGTCCGACGCGACGAGGTCCTGCCGGCGGATCGCGCGGCGGATCGCCTGCGCGAGGCGGCCGTACGGCACACCGCGGTCCTCCGGCTGCGGGTCGGCGGCCGCGGCGGCGAGGCGCTCGCCGTCGACGAGCTCGACGCGCAGCAGCGCGAGCCCGCCACCCTCGCGTTGGGCGCGGTCGACGTGGCGCTCGAGCGTCGCGATCCACAGGTCGCCGTCGTCCATGCCGGAGGTGACGTCGGCGGGACGCTGGGGCAGGTGGCTGACAGAGCCGCGGAGATCTCGCACTGCTGGCGCCTCGGGCTCAGGTCCGGCCGCGTGGCGGGCGGGTCCTGTCAGGGGTGAAGACGATTCCGCGAGCGGGGTCGCGGAAGTCGTCTCACCCCTGCCACCCGCCCGATCGGCGTTTGCGGCCTGCCCCGAGGGCGCCACCGTCGTCGGTTCCCCGCCCGCTCCCTCCCCCTCGATGCCCTTGGCTTGGGCTGTCGCGAGCGCCGTGGTTCCCACGATCAGCGCGACCTCCGCGAGCCGCTCGGCGAGCGGCACGGGATCGTCGGCGCGGGCGCCGCGGGCGTCGATGGCGGCGGCCCAGAGGCAGGCGCGGAGGGCGTCGACGGCGGCGAGCGTCTCGCTCGCGTCGTGCGCGCCGGCGAGCGCGGGGATGCGGCGGGCGAGCGCGGCGAGGTCGCCGGCGGGGCGCAGGCGGTCGAGCTCGGCGTCGGAGCCGAGCGCGCGCGCGAGCGCGGCGCAGACGGCGGGTCCGTCGGAGGCGAGCTCAGCGGCGGGGATCGCGGCGACGGCGTCGAGCGGCGCGCGCTCGAGCAGCGTCAGCAGCCAGCCCTTCGCGACCGCCTGGGCGCGGCCGGCGAGCAGCTCGGCCTCGGCCCGCTCCACGGGCACGGGCCGACTCGGGCGTGGGGTCCGCTGATCCGTCATCGCGCTGTTCATAGCAGCGGGTCCCGACGCCTGCACGTGCGGATGGACAGAATGGACGCGTGCCGACCGACCTGCGCTCGATCGAGGCTGCACGCTCAGATGTGGTGTCCAGTTGCGCGCCGCTTTCGGGGGAGCCCGTCGCCGTTGAGGATGCGGCCGGGCGCGTGCTCGCGGCCGACGTGAACGCGGTCGCGGACGTGCCCGGCTTCGACAATTCGGCCATGGACGGCTTCGCCGTTCGCAGCGATGCGTCCAGCGGCGCGCCGCTGCGGATCGTGGACGAGTCGCGCGCCGGCGCGCCGGCGTCCAGGCCGCTCGGACCCGGCGAGGCGATCCGCATCTCCACGGGCGCCGCGATGCCCGCCGGCGCCGACGCCGTCGCGCCCGTCGAGCAGACGCGCGAGGCGGACGGCCGGGTGGTGCTCGTCGACGCGCCGGGACCGGGACGGCACGTGCGCCGCGCGGGCGAGGACCTGCGCGCCGGGGCGGTCGTGCTGGCGGCCGGGACGGTGCTCGGGGCGGGGGCGCTCGCCGTCGCCGTCGGCGCGGGCGCCGCCACCGTCGCCTGCGCGCGCCGCCCGCGCGTCGCGATCCTCTGCACGGGCGACGAGCTGCGCCCGCCGGGCGCGCCGCTCGGGCCGGGCGAGATCCACAACTCGAACGCCCCGATGCTCGCCGCGCTGGCAGCGCGCGAGGGCGCCGAGGTCACGAGCGCCGGCGCCGTGCGCGACACGCGCGCGGCAACCGTGGCGGCGCTCGCGACGGCGCTCGAGCAGGCGGACGTCGTCGTGCTGTCGGGCGGCGTGTCGGTCGGGCCGCACGACCACGTCAAGCCGGCGCTCGCCGCGCTCGGGGTGCACGAGCGCTTCTGGCGCGTCGACCTGCAGCCCGGCAAGCCGACGTGGTTCGGCACGCGCGGCGCGCAGCTCGTCTTCGGCCTGCCGGGCAACCCGGTCTCCAGCTACGTCACGTTCGCGCTGTTCGCGCGCCCGGCGCTGCGCGCGCTGCAGGGCGCCGCGCCGCTGCCGCCGCGCGAGCGCGCGACGCTGTCCGTGGACGTGCCGCGCCGCGGGCGCACGCAGGCGCTGCGCGTGCGGCTCGACGCCGGCGACGGCGCGCTGCGCGCGACGCCGACCGGCGCGCAGGGCTCGCACGTGACGGCGTCGCTGGTCGCCGCCGACGCGCTCGCGTTCGTGGCCGCCGGCGAGGGCGTCGCCGCCGCGGGCGAGCAGGTCGCGGTCGAGCGGCTCTGAGTCGCGCGATCCGGGGCACAATCCAGGCGTGCTCGCCCCCGCGCTCGCCCTGCTCGCGCTCGCCGCGGCCGTCGTGGCGGCGCACCGGCGTCGGCGCACCGAGCGCGCGCCCGGACGGATCGCCGAGCTCGACGACGACACCACGATCGGCGCCGAGGGCGCCGTGCGCTCGGTCCAGACCGGCGAGCTGACGCTGCCGGAGGCGGCGCTGGAGCAGCTGTGGAGTCCGATGCAGCTCGAGCGGCTCGCGCGCACGTACTGGCGCTTCCTGTCGCGCTGCACGCTCGGACTGATCCGCGTCGACTACGCGAGCGACAGACGGACCGTCGTCCTGCTGCGCCGGCCGTTGCGACTGCTGCGCTTCAAGGCGCCCGAGTATGCGATGGACGCGCAGCGCGGCACGGTGCGCTGGCGGATCGAGGACGGCCTGCTCGTCCAGCGGCGCGGCCACCACGGCGACGGCTACCTGCAGATCGACGTGCAGCGGCTGTCGGCGGCAGACGGCGGGGCGGGCGGAGCTGCGTCGCCGGCGCGCATCCGCGTCGAAGTCGCGGTCGCGAACTTCTACCCCTCGATCGCGCACCGGCTCAGCCGGCCCGTGTACCGCGTCACGCAGTCGCGCATCCACGTGCTCGTGACGTACGGCTTCCTGCGCTCGCTCGCGCGACTCGACCTCGCGGAGTCGCGCGTGGGGCGCTTCACGGAGGAGCTGACCGTCGACGACGTGCCGGATCCACCGCTTCCGGCTACCTACCGACAACCGGAGTAATGTCGCACACTTATGTAGCATCCCCACCATGGGGGTCACGTCCGGGGGAGACGTCCTCCTCGGACGATCGCG
Source organism: Conexibacter sp. (assembly GCA_036379915.1). GTDB lineage: Bacteria > Actinomycetota > Thermoleophilia > Solirubrobacterales > Solirubrobacteraceae > Conexibacter. The sequence continues at coordinate 9,026 of DASVFS010000057.1, forward strand.
GGCGTCGGTCCGGGGAGCGCGGAAGGCTGAGCTGACCGCCGCCGGGGCGGCGTGGATCGCCGCGATCCCGTGCGCGCTGCTCACGTACGCGGCCGTCGTCGCGGTCGGGCCGTGGCTGGGAAACCGCCTGTTCCCGGCCCACCCCACCTTCCGCTTCCTCGGCGGCCAGCCCAACCCGCGCGCCAACGCCGAGGAGGTCGGGCCGTTCGTCGTCTCGCTCGCGGGACCGCTGCTGCTGGCGCTTGCGATCGTCGCGCTCTTGCGGCGTCGTCCGGCGCTCCCGCGTGGAGCGCTGATCGCCGCCGTCGTGCTGACCCAGGCCGCGCTCGCGGCGGCGATCGCCGTCTGCATCGCGGGCCAGCGCCGCCCGCAGTTCGGCTTCGACTACTTCTCGACGCGGACGCTCGCCGTCTCCGCGCTGCTCGCGGCGCTGCTCGTCGCCGCCGGCCGCAGCGAGCGGCTGCGCCGGCTGCTCGGCCGCAGATCGCGCGAGCCGGCCAACGTCCGCTTCGCGGCCGCCGGGATGGCCGCCGTGGCGGCCGTCTGCTGGCTGCTGCCGGCGGTCCAGACGGACCTCTCGATCCTCGGCGCGCTCGACGTCACGCAGTACCACATCGCGTTCTACCTCGACGAAACGTTCGCGCTGCTGAACGGACTCACCCCGCTGGTGACGTTCACGCCGCAGTACGGCGGCGTCTGGCCGTATCTCGTGGCGATCCCGCTGCTCGTCTTCGGCAAGTCGCTGCTCGTCTTCACCGCCGCGATGGCGAGCGCGACGGCGGCCGCCCTGCTCGCCGGGTTCGGGGTCCTGCGACGGGTGACGCGCAACTCGCTCGCAGCGCTCCTGCTGTTCCTCCCGTTCCTCGCCACGACGTTGTTCCCCACCGGCGAAAACCACGAGAAGCTAGTGTCGCTCGCGACCTTCTTCGCGTACTACCCGCTGCGCTACGCCGGACCGCTGATCGTCGCGTGGCTGACCGCGCGCCATCTGTCGGCGCCCGCGCGCCGGCGCCCGTGGCCGCTGTTCGCGCTGGCCGGCATCGTCATCCTCAACAACACGGACATGGGCGTCGCCGCGGCCGGCGCAACGCTGGCCGCGCTGCTCTGGACCGACTGGCCGCGGGGCCGCTCCCGGGCGCTCGCGCTCGCCGGCAACGTCGCCGTCGGCCTCGCGCTCGCGGTCGCGCTCGTGTCGGCCGTGACGCTGATCCGCAGCGGGTCGCCGCCGCAGCTCGACCAGCTGACGGAGTTCGCGCGCATCTTCGCGCTCAACGGCGGCGCGGCCGTCCCGATGCCGGGCGTGCGCGGGCTCGCGCTCGTCATATACGGGACGTTCGCCGCGGCGATCGCGACCGCGACCGTGCTGGCGACCGGGAGGCGGCG
>DASVFS010000058.1:0-3521 GCA_036379915.1 Conexibacter sp.
TGGAGTCGTCCCCGCCGTCGAGCGCCGAGCGCAACTCCACGAGCGCCGTCCCGCCGTCCTCGAGCAGACCGACCCCGATCGACCGTCCGCCGACGTCGACCGCCGCGGTCTCGCCGCCGAGCGCGGGGAGCAGCACCTCGAGCAGCCCGCCGCCGCCGTCCGCGACGGGACACGGATCGACCGGCCACCCGCCCGCCTCCAGCCCGCGCGCGAGCGCCGCGGCGACCTGCGGCGCGCGCAGCGTCCCGCCGAAGACGGCCGGAGCGACGAGGATCGGCGCGCGCGTGGTGGATGCCGTCACCTCCTGCATCCTGTCACGCGCGCCGCGGCGGCTAGGGCGTGCTGCAGAGGTACAGCAGGCCGAGCGCGGTCAGCGAGACGGTGATCGTGGCGGCCGGCGAGCGCCAGCCCGACGAGATCTGCGTCTGCACGGCGTACTGCCCCGGCAGCGTCGCGGTGGGCAGGCTGTAGCTGGTCGCCGCGGTCGTCGTCTGTCTCCCGCCCGGGGCGGTGACGACGTAGGCGACCGTGTTCCCCGCCGGCGCGGCGGCCGCGTTCCAGACGATCTGGCTCGTGGCAAGCGACGCCAGCCCTCTGCACGCGAGCCCGGCGGGCGCCGGGACGGCGTAGCTGGCGAGCGATCCGGTCGCGCTGACGCTTCTGCTGAACGCCGCCCATGCGGCCGCCGGCGCGAGCACGCTCGCCGCGCCGAGCGCGACCAGCAGCCGACCGGCGCGGCTCATCACGCGGCGCCCGCCACCGCGCCGGGTCCACCGCGGCCGCTCGGGCGACCGCGTCGCAGCGCGACCCACGCGAGCGCGAGCACGCCCGTCAGCACGCCGAGCCAGTACTGCGCCCAGCGGCCGCCGAGCCACGTCAGCGGCCGTCCGATCGCGGGCACCACGACCAGCGGCCGCTCGATCCGCCGCACGGTCACCGGCGGATCGGCGATCCGGTTGCGGTCGCCGCGCAGGACGATCGTCGCCGCGCCCGCGATGCCGGCCGCCTGCACCCGCTGCACGCGGTGGAGGATCCGCCGCCCGTCGGCGCGCACGACCGCGACGACCTCGCCCGGTCGCGCGCTGCGCGCCGGCTGCGGGCGCACGAGCACGACCGTCCCGACCGGCAGCCGCGGCGCCATCGAGCCGGTGCGCACGACGAGCGGCCGCGCGCCGACCGCCAGTCCGGCGGCCGTCAGCGCGAGGCAGCCGGCGCCGAGCAGCGCGAGCGCCCACGCGAGCGTCCGTCGCAGGCGCGGCTCACGACGGGTCGGCCGCGAACGTGAAGGTGGCATTGGCCGTCAGCCCCTGCAGCGAGTTGTCCGCGCTCGCCGGCAGCTCGACGCGGAAGCACAGCCACTCGCTCGCGCCGCTCGCCAGCGGCCGCGCGACGATCGCCGCGGCGCCCAGGCCGGCCGCCTGCCCATACGCGGTCGTGCTCGACGCGCTGTAGGCGCTCGCGTCGCAAGTTCCCGAGCCGACGACCTTGATGCCGATCGTCAGCGCGGCGGCGAGCGCGGCGCTGCCGCCCGTCGCGGTCGCCATCGTGTATCTGAAGCCGAGCGAGCCGGTGTTCGAGAGCTTCAGCGGGGCGTACGTGACGGTCCCCGGCGTCATGCCGCTCGTCGAGAGCGACGTGAACGCGACGGTCCCGCCCTGATCGTTCGCCTCGATCGCGACCGACCCGGTCGAGAAGCTCGAGGTCGCGTCGACGCTGTCGGTGAACGCGGCGTACGCGCCCGCCCACGACAGCGCGACGAGCGGTCCGATCGCCAGCAGCGCGCGCAGGCGCCGCAGCCACGAGCTGTCCATCTGCCGAAGCCTCCTGTCGGCGGTGTCCCCTGCTCGACCGGTGTCGGTCAATTGCGCAAAAGCTTTAAAGCAATCAGAGGAATTTCGCACTATTGGCGCGCCGCCGATCTCCGGGCGATCCCGTAGACGGTCCGGGCGATCCCGAATTGCGAGCGCGGCCGTCGATGCCCACACTTGCGGCCATGAGCGATCCCGGCGCCGACCTTCCGCAGCCGCTGCGCCGCGCGCGCGACGGCCGCTGGCTCGCCGGCGTCTGCAGCGGGATCGCGCAGCGCTGGAAGATGCCGGTGACGCACGTGCGCGCCCTGTTCGCGGTCGCTGCGACGCTCGCCGGGCTGGGCGTGCTCGCGTACGTCGCGTGCTGGCTCGTGCTGCCGGTCGACGACGAGCAGGAGAGCCCGTCGGGCGTGCGCGCGCTCGCCTCGCTCGCGCTCGTCGCCGCCGCCTGCGCCGGGCTCGCGACGCTCGCCGCCGCGGCCGCGCTGGCCACGCTGTTCGGCTTCGGCTGGACGGTCGCGGTCGCGGTGGGCGTCTTTCTCGTCGGCACGCTCGTCGCCTGGCCGACGGTGCGGCCCACGTGGGTGCTGCTGCCGCTCGTCGCGGTCGCGGTGCCGGCGGTGGCGGTGGCCGCGAGCGGCGTGCGCATCGATGCGCAGTCCGGCCTCGTGATCGTCGCCCCACGGACCGCGGAGCAGATCCCGTCGAACGGGTACCGCGCGGGCCTCGGCGACCTGCTCGTCGACCTGCGCCGGCTCGACGCCGCCCCGGACGCGCGCGTGGACCTGCCGCTGCGGACGGGGATCGGCCGCACCGTCGTCGCGCTGCCGCACGATCGCTGCTTCGATCTCGACGTCACGTACCGGATGGGCCACGCGGGATCGGACTTCGTGCGCGGGCTGCTGTCGCGCTTCGACTGGCGCTGGCAGAGGACCGGCCTGGATGCGCCGGTGTTCTACGGGACCCCATGGGCGCCGGGCAGCGGGCACTGGAGACGCGTGAGCGCCGACCCCACGCGCCGCTGCTGAGGATCGACTTCGAGTCCGTCGACGGGGAGCTGTGGATCCGCGACTACCCGTCGTCGACCGGCCCCATCGGCGAGCCCTACTGGCCCGACAACGTGCTCCCGCCCGCCTCTCCGGGCGCCCGCCGCTGGGAGTGGCGCAAGGAGGTGCGTCGGTCGGCGGTGCAGCGGCGGTGGCGCGCATGGGAGCGGCGGACGAAGGACTTCGAGCGCCAGCTCGCCGACCTGCACGCCGGCGCGTGCAAGCGCGAGGTCCCGTCGCGATGAGCGCGGTGCGCGGGGCCGCGTCGCGTCGCCGGAACGACCCGGCATGGCGCGCGACCGCGCTGACCGGGACGACGCTGCTCGCCGCGCTCGTGCTCGCGCTCGCGGCGCGCGACGGCACGCTGCGGATGGTCGCCGTCGCGCTGGCCGCGGGCGCGGTCCCCGCGATCGCGGTCGTCCTCGGACCCGGCGCCGTGCGGGCGCTGCGCGGCGCCGACCGTCGCGCCGTCGGGCTGGCCGTACCCGTCTGCCTGGCGTTCGCGCTGTTGGTCGTCACGCGTGTCGAGCGACAGCGCGAGGTCGGCTGGCTGGGCGTCGCCGTGCTTGCCGCGGTCTGCGGCCTCGTGCTCGTCGGCGCCGACCTGCACCAGCGCGCACAGCGCGCCGGGCGGCGCGCCGAGCGCTCGCCGTGGCAGCAGATGACG
>DASVFS010000059.1:0-3938 GCA_036379915.1 Conexibacter sp.
CGATCGCCTTGATCGCGGCCGGCGCGGAGTCGACCAGCGTCGCGTGCGCCGCCCCGCGCGAGAGCCCCTCGAGCGCGAGCGCGCCGGAGCCGGCGAACAGGTCGAGCACGCGCGCGTCGTCGAGCGGACCGAGCCGCTGGAAGGTCGCCTCGCGCACGCGGTCGCTCGTCGGGCGCGTCGCGCTGCCGGCCGGCGCGGTCAGGCGACGGCCGCCGTAGCGTCCGGCGACGATCCTCATGCGGCGACGGTCGCCATCGCGTCGGCGCCGTAGACGGCCGCAAGCGCCTGTGCGAGCAGCGCGTGCTCGGGCTGTTCGAGCTCCGGGTCGCCGTCGAGGAGGGTGCGGGCGCGCAGGCGCGCGCGCTCCAGCAGCGCCTCGTCGTCGGGCAGCTGCGCGACGCGGAACTGCGCGAGGCCGTGCTGGCGCACGCCACCGATCAGCTCGCCCTCCTTGCGCAGTCTGAGGTCGATCTGCGCCAGCTCGAAGCCGTCGCGGTGCGCGGCGAGCGCCTTCAGGCGGGCGGAGTCCTTCGGCCCGAACAGCAGGCACAGCGAGGGGTGCTCGCCGCGTCCGATCCGCCCGCGCAGCTGGTGCAGCTGGCTGATGCCGTAGCGGTCGGCGTCCTCGACCAGCATCACGGTCGCGTTCGGGACGTCGATCCCGACCTCGATCACCGACGTGGCGACGAGCACGTCCGCGCCGCCGGCGGCGAAGGCGGCCATCGCCTCCTGCTTCTCGCGCGGGCGCAGCTGGCCGTGCATCAGCACGACGCGGAAGCCTCTGAGCTCGCTGTCGCGCAACCGCTCGAACTCGGCGCGCGCGGCCTTCGCCTGCAGCGCCTCCGACTCCTCCACGAGCGGGCAGACGACGAACGCCTGCCGGCCGGCGCGCAGCTCCTCGCGGATGCGCTCGTACGCCCGCGCGCGCTCGCGCTCGCCGGAGGCGACGAACGTCTCGATCGGTCTGCGCCCGCGCGGCAGCTCCCGCAAGGCAGTGTGGTCGAGGTCGCCATGCTCGACGAGCGCGAGCGTGCGCGGGATCGGCGTGGCGGTCATGTGCAGGACGTGCGGGGTCAGGTCGTCCAGACCCTTGGCGTCGAGCGCGGCGCGCTGGCGCACGCCGAAGCGGTGCTGCTCGTCGACGACCGCGATGCCGAGGCGTGCGAAGCGCACGTCCGGCTCGATCAGCGCGTGCGTGCCGACGACGAGCTGCAGCTCCCCGCTCGCGAGCTTGCCGAGGACGTCGGCGCGGCGGGACGCGGTCGTCGAGCCGGTCAGCAGCGCAGCGGGGATCGCCTCGCCCGGCATCAGCGCCTGCATCGTCGCGAAGTGCTGCTCGGCGAGCGTCTCGGTGGGGGCCATGAGGGCGCCCTGCCAGCCCTGCTCCACCGCCCGCAACAGCGCGAACAGCGCGACAACGGTCTTGCCCGAGCCGACCTCCCCCATCAGCAGGCGCTGCATCGGGTGGCGCTGCGCGAGGTCGTGGTCGATGTCATGGAGCGCGTTGGCCTGGTCGTTCGTGAGCGGGAACGGGAGGCCGGTCTCCAGCCAGCGTCTGGTGAGGGTTCGTTGGGCATCGAGGGAGGGAGCGACGGCGGCGCGCTCCCGGCGTGCACGGCGACGCAGGAGCGCCAGCTGCGTCAGCAGCAGCTCGTCGAACGCGAGCCGAAGACGGCCGCCGTCGACCTCGCCCTCGCCGCCGGGGAAGTGCAGCGCGCTCAGCGCGGCGGGCCGGTCGGGCAGGCGCTCGACGGCGCGCAGGCGCGCCGGCAGCGGCTCCAGCGTGTCGGCGATCGCGTCGCGGTGCTCGCGCATCAGCGCGAGGATGCGGGTGGAGTCGATGCCCTCGCTGGCCGGGTACTGCGCGACCTGCGTCTCGGCGGCGACCTGCAGGTCCGTCGGCGCGTGCGCGGTGACGGACACGCGGCCGCGCGGATCCGTGCGCACCGTCAGCAGCAGGCGCGTGCCCGGCGGGTAGCGCTGCGCGAGCCACGGCTGGTTGAAGAACGACACCTTCATCGAGCCGGTGTGGTCGGCGACGGTCGCCTCCACGCGCGGCTTCATGCCGCGGCGGCGGACCGAGCGCGTGTCGATGCTCCGCACCTCGACGAGCACGGTCGCGGTCTCGCCGCGTTGGAGCGTCGCGACCGTACGCGCCTCTCCGCGCGCGCGCGGGAGGTGCTCCAGCAGGTCCCCGACGGTGTGGAGGCCGAGCGTCTCCAGCGCTCTGCCGGCTCTCGGGCCGAGGTCGTGGACGAGCGGGCGTTCGAGGCGGCTCGGGCGCGGGAGGCGGACCGCGGCGGCTCGCAGCGCCTCGGCGTCGAAGGGCTCGGCCGTCGCGAAGTGCGTGGGCATCGAAGGGGGATCATGCCCGGCGGAGCGGTCGGGGCGAGGAGCGCGAATCCGACGGTCGTATAGGCAGTCTGATTCGCGGTCCTCGGACTACTCGGCGGAGAGCAGCCACCAGTACGCCGGCTGGCCGCCGGCCACGAGCTCGAGCTCGGCGCCGTCGGCGAGGGCGGCGACGGCGTCGGCGTCGAGCGGGGCGCCGTCGCCGCTGAGGCACGTGACGAGCTCCGCGTCGTCGGCGAGCGTGGCGAGGACGGAGCGCAGAGTGTCCTCGGGCGCGCCCCAGGCGACCAGCTCGTCGCCGACGAAGCCGACGGCCTCGCCCTCGTGGAAGCGGCCCTGGGCGTCGTCGCGCGCGGCGGGCGCGACCGCCCCCGTGCGCACGCGCGCGAGCGCGTCGCCCAGCGCCGCGGCGTTGGCGGCGCCGTCGCGCGACGGATCGAAGACGAGCGCCGCGGCGAGGCCGGCCTGCTGCGAGCGCGAGCGCACGACGTGCACCCGCTTCTCCGACAGCTCGGCGGCGCGCTCGGCGGCCATGAAGACGTTCGGGCTGTTCGGCAGTACGACGACCTGCTCGGCCGGCACCGCGTGGATGCCCGCCAGCAAGTCGTACGTCGAGGGGTTGAGCGTCGCGCCGCCGTCGAGCGTGTGGAAGCCGAGCTGCTCGTAGAGCCCGCGGATGCCGTCGCCGGAGACGACCGCGAGCGCCCCGCAGGCGGCCGCGGCCGCGCCGGCCGAGCCGTTGGCGGCGAGCTTCGCCTCGCGCGCCTCGACCTGCTGATGCATGTCCGCGACGTCGAGGTGGGAGACCGTGCCGGCCCCGTCGAACAGCGCGGCCGCCGCATCCGGGTCATCGGTGTGGACGTGCACCTTGAGCGTCGTCTCGTCGCCGACGACGAGCACGGAGTCGCCGATCCGCTCGAGCGCCTCGACGAACCCGCGCGGCTGCAGGCCGCTGCCGGTGACGGCGAAGTTCACGCAGTAGCGGTACGTCGAGGACTCGTGCTGCGGGTGCGTGACGCGCGCGGCGCGGTGGTGCGCGACCTCCGGCGGTTCCGACCCGCGGAGGGCGGCGATCACGCCGGCGAACAGGACGGTCAGCCCGTAGCCGCCGGCATCCACGACGCCCGCCTCGCGCAGCACCGGCAGCAGCTCCGGACCGCGCGCGACCGACTGCTGGCCGGTCTCGAGCGCGCGCTCGAGCACCTCGGCGATCAGCGCGTCCTGGTGCTCGTCGCTGGCGCTGCGGTCGAGCCGCGTCTCCTGCATGTGCGCGAGCTCGGTCGCGATGCGGCTCGCCATCTCGCGCACGACGGTGAGGATCGTCCCCTCCGCCGGCTCGCGCACCGAGCCGTACGCCTGCTCCGCCGCGCGCGCCATCGCCGCGCCGATCAGCACCGGGTCGACCAGCTCGCCCGGTCGCGACGCGAGCTCCTCTGCGGCGCCCCGCACGACCTGCGACAGGATCACGCCGCTGTTGCCGCGCGCCCCCAGCAGCGCCGCGCGGGCCACCGCGCTGACGATCTCGTCGCGCGAATCGAGCGCTCCCTCGTCGAGCTGCGCCAGCTCCTCGACGACCGCGCGCATGG
>DASVFS010000060.1:0-4431 GCA_036379915.1 Conexibacter sp.
AGCGCGGCGTTGATCGGGCTCGTGGCCGGCACGACGATCGTCACGAGCACGTGGATCCCGCGGCTGCGGCGCGCCGCCATGCGGATCGCGGTCGCGAGCACGTCGGCCTCGAACTCGCGCTCCTCGAACGCGACCAGCACCGACTCGTACTCGGCCTCGTGGTCGACGACCGGCTTCGGGACCGCGACGCGCGTCGTCGTCGCCAGGTCGAGCCCCTGGCGCCGGCGGTAGACGGCGTACAGCGCGATCCCGACGACCAGCCAGCTCATGCCGGCGAGCGCCACGTCGAGGTGCAGCGCGGTGACGGTGATCCATGCGATCCCGGTCCCGAGGCCGCCGACGAGCGCGAACAGCGGCAGCGCGTGGCCGCCGATTCGCAGCGTTCCAGGCCCGCGGTACGGGCGTTCTCGGTCCGGCTGCGCGATCCGCAGGCGCACGACCGCGGCATGCGCGATCGTGAACGACAGCATCGCGCCGAACGCGTACATGTTGCCGAGGAACTCCGCCTGGCCGGGCAGCATCGCGACGCAGGCGATGCCGGAGAAGACGAGGATCCCGAGCCACGGCGTGCGGAAGCGGGGATGCAGCTGGCGCAGCCGGTCCGGCACCTGCCGGTGGATGCCCATCGAGTAGACGAGCCGCGAGACGCCGATGATGCCGGCGTTCGTGGCGATGAGCAGGATCGTCGCGGCCAGCAGGCCGACGTACAGCTCGCCGACGCCCTGCAGCGGGCCGAGGTCGAGGTGCTTGACGATCCCCAGCACCGGGTCGCCGCTGAAGCCGCCTCTGTCCTCGGGCAGCCCGAGCAGCGTCTGGTAGTCGCCGTCGGCGTTCTGCGTGACCGGCAGCGCGCTGAGCGCGACGGCCGGCAGCAGCGCGTAGATCGCGAACACGGCGACGACGACGCGGTTGATCGCGCGCGGGATCGTCGTCGCCTCGTCTCTGGCCTCCTCGGCCATGTTCGAGATCGTCTCGATGCCGGTGTAGGCGATCATCGCGACCGGGATCGCGATCGCGAAGTCCTTCCACGTCGGCGCGAGCCCGAGATGGACGTTGTCGATCAGCGTGTCCGGCGAGAAGACGAGCACGAGCCCGAGGATCACGAGCAGCAGCTGCGTCGCGAAGTCCGTGACGGCGAGCAGGATGTTGAGCCGCGCCGCCTCCTTGACGCCGAAGACGTTGATCACCGCCAGCGCGGCGACGACGAGGATGCCGGCGACGATGTCGCCCGGGCTGTCCCGCAGCGGGTCCCAGAACAGCGAGCCGATGTAGTGCGGCACGAAGAAGGCCGAGATCGAGATCGTGATCACGTAGTTGAGCATCTGGCCCCAGGCGGCGAAGAAGGACCAGAACTCGTTGAAGGCGTGGCGCGCGAAGCTCGACGAGCCGCCCGCCTCCGGGTACATCGCGGTCGCCTCCGAGTAGGTGGCGGCGGTGAGGTAGAAGATCACCCCCGCGATCACGAACACGACGGGCGTCAGCCCGAGCGCGAAGCTCGCGACGAGCCCGAGCGCGTAGTAGATCGAGCTGCCCACGTTGCCGTAGGCGGTCGAGAAGAGGGCGTTGACCCCGAGCACCCGCTCGAGGCCGTGGAGACGTCGCTGAGCCATCGTGGCGTTCGAGATCGGATGCTAGATGGCGCCGCGGCCGAGCCGCTGCGCAGCGCGCGCTAGGGCGCGACGAGCACCGCGAGCCCGGTCACCCGATCGGTGGCGGCGAGCCGGAAGCCCGCGGCTTCGATCGCCGGGAGGATCTCGGGCGGCGGATCCGTGACGTCCGCGAACACGCGCGTCCCCCGTTCCTTCCGCAGGGCCTCGAGCGTGTCGTCGAGCTGCTGGCGAGCGGGCATCAGATCGCTGCCGGTGTACGGCGCCACATCTGTCACGCCGGCCCGTACAGCGAGGTTGTGGCCCGTGGGCGTGAGGATCACGACCGGCTCACCGGGTCTGGTGTGCCGCTCGACGAAGCGCACGGCCCGCGCTGAGATGACGCGGTCCGGCGTCGTCTCCGAGAGCCGTCGGACTTGCGACCAGGGGGTCGGCGTCTGGGCGAGCGAGCAGACGAGCACGCCGAAGCCGACCGCGCACGCGAACCCCGCGGGCCCCGGCAGACGGCCGGAGCCGCGCACCTCGCGCAGGACGACGATCGTCAGGAGCACGAGGCACAGCGCCCACATCGGGAACATGTTGATCAGCACCTCGGGGTGCGAGCGACCGACGTAGTACGTGCCGGATCCGAGGCCGAACACGCCGCTCCAGGCGAGCGCGCTGGCGAGCGGCGGATCCGGCGCACGCTCGACGACGCGGGCGGTCGCGACGCCGACCGCCGCGACGAACGTCATCAGCACGATCGTGCTGACCCCGATCGTCGGCACGAGCGGGAACATGCCGTAGCCCGAATTGCCGTACAGCTGGGCGAAGCGGACCGCCAGCTCGGGCTTCGGCGGCGACCCGGTGCGGACGAGCGTCACCGCCGCCACGAGCGCGAGCGCGGCCGCGAGCCCGAGCAGCAGCTCCGCGGCGAGCCGGGGCGGCGCGGGCCGGATCGAGCGCGGCGTCCACAGCAGCGCCGCAAGCGTGGCGGCGAGCGCCGGCACGCCGAACTCGACGTTGTTCATGACGACGAGCCCGGCCGCGAACAGCAGGACCCAGCGCGCGTGCGGGCGGGCGCCGTCGAGGTGACGGACCGTCATCCACAGCAGCAGCAGCGGACCGGCGAGCCGCAGCGGGAAGATCGCGGTGACCGTCGCGAGCGAGAAGCGGTTCTCGAGCGAGCCGTTCATCTTGTAGAGGCTCGTCGCCAGCAGCGGGAGGAACAGCGCGAGCGCGAGCGTCGCGTTCGCGGTGAGACGCCGCAGCAGCGCGAACAGCGACAGCAGCGCGCCGCTCGCGACGAGCGTCGTCAAGAGCGTGAACACGCCGATCGACTCGCCGAGGACCGACATCGCGGCGGCTAGCGGGTACGGCCAGAGCGAGCCGTACTGCGCCGCGAAGTCCACCAGCGGCGAACGCCCGTCGAGCACCGCGGACGCTTCGTCGAACGTCAGCAGCAGGTGGTACCAGGTGTTCACGTTCGCGCGCAGCAGCGTGCTTTCGAACTCGATCGCCGGCAGCAGCGAGAGCGCGACCGCGGCCCCCGCGACGGCCCATGCGGCGATGCGCCGGCCCGGCGTGTCGCGGACCGCGTCCGCGAGGCGGCGACCGGCGTCGCTGCGCGCGAGCAGCACCAGCGCGACGCCGAGCGCCGCCGCGACGGCGAGCGTTCGCTCGGTGAAGTACACCGTCCGCGCCGACGTCCCCGCTATCGCCGTGTAGATGCCGCCGACGCGCGCGCGGTACTGCAGCACGACGCAGACCACGATCAGCAGCGCCCCCAGCGCCGGCACCGCCGCTGCGAGTCGCGCGAGCCAACCGGGAATCCGGGGACGCAGCGCGCCCGCGAGCACGATCGAGCCCACGACCAGCAGCGGAAGCAGCATCACCAGCAGGTAGCGGGCGTGCTCCGTCGGCTCGGGCCGGAATTCGCCGGCCATGGTGGGCCACGGTATGTCGCCTCCCCGCGGCAGCAGCCGGCCGAGCGGCGGCCCGAGCAGCGCCACCGCGCCCACGGTCACGAGCACGGCGGGCACGAGCGCGAGCCACACCGCCTCCGCGACGGTCGCCTGTCGCGTCCGCGGCCGCTCGCGGCTGCGCAGTCGCTCCCCCGTGTGCACGCCATCCCCCATGGCAACTGGAGAATCTACCCGCGGCGAGAACCCCGGTGTCTACCTCACGGGTGGATCAGGTGCCCGAGCACGCTCGAGACGGAGCGCGGATCGACGCCGTGGCGCCGCTCGAAGCGGCGGGCCGCCGCGTCGTTCGCGAGCGCGAGCACGAGCTCCTCGCGGCTGCTGCCGAAGCGGCAGGCGGCGGCGTCGAGCCCCTCGAGCGCGCGGTCCTGCAGGAAGCCGGCGATCCCGCCCGTGCCGGGCAGCTCGCGATCCGCGCAGGGATCCTCGATCGCCACCTGAGCGGGCGCGTCGCGCGCGTGCAGGGCGGCGTACGCGAGCGGGACCGCGACCGCGAGCACGAGCGCGGCGGCCGCGAGCGCGGTTCGGCCCGCTCGATCCGGCCGGCCGGGCGGGCGGGTCCGGCTCGGGTCGCCCGCGCGCTCCCGCGGGCCGGGCGGGCGGGGCCGGCTCGGGTAGCCCGCGCGCGCGCCGCCGCCGGCGAGCACGGCCGCGCCGAGCAGCGCCAGGCCGCCCGCGATCGCGAACGCGACGCGAAAGGCGTCGCCGACGGCGCTCACGAGCACGTCGTCGGCGCGCCGCGCCAGCCGGTCGTAGGTCGTGCGATCCTCGCCCTCGTAGCCCTCGCCGTGCTCCGCGAGCGCCTGTCGAAGGCCGGCGCGCGGGCGTTCGGCCTCGACGCCGCCGAGCAGCGCGGGCGCGAG
>DASVFS010000061.1:0-11785 GCA_036379915.1 Conexibacter sp.
CGGCACGCGCCTCGGCAGTGACGCCACGGCACCGCCGGCGACAGCCGGCGACATGGCGGCGAGCGCAGGCGGCGCGGCGAGCGACGGTGGAGCACGCGAGATCGCGCCGCCCGAGCGCCGCGCCGGCGCCCTCCAGCGCAACGCCGCTCCGCAGATCGAGTCGTTCGGCCAGCTCGACAAGGCTGCCGGATCGGTGCGGTCGCAGGGACTTGCGCCCGCCGCCGGCACGTTCGACTCCGCCCGCAAGGTCGAGCACACGGCCGCCCTGGAGCTCGGCGCCGACGCCGACCGCGTCGACGACGTCGCGCAGGACGTGCTCGGCGTCGTCGCGCGCTTCGACGCGATCGTCGACCAGTCGAGCGTGCAGACCGACGCGGGCGGCGGCGAGGCGCGCTTCGAGCTGCGCATCCCGGCCGGCCGGCTGCAACCTGCGCTGGCCGCCCTGTCGCGGCTGCCGGACGCGCACGTCCTCAGCCGCATCGACGACACGCGCGACGTCAACCAGGCGTACGTGTCGATCCGCCGCGCGCTCGCGAACGCCCAGGCCGAGCGCGCCGGCGTGATCCGCGCGCTCGCGAACGCGGACACGGAGGACGAGACGCTGCGTCTGCGCGCGCGGCTCGATCAGCTGGAGCGCACGATCGCCACCTACGAGCGCGCCCAGCGCGGACTCGACCGCCGCATCGACTACAGCCGCGTGAGCGTCGGGATCCACGGCGGCGCGACCGGCGGAACGGGGGTGGGTGGGACGCTGTCATCCGACGGCTCGTTCGGCATCGGCGACGCCGCCGACGACGCGCTGCGCGTACTGGAGGTGGCCGTCGGCGTCGTCGTGATCGCGGCGGCCGCGCTCGTCCCGCTCGCGCTGCTGGCGGCGCTCGCGTGGCCGCTCAGTCGGGGGGTTCGCAGGCGCCGACGCGAACATGCGCTGGACGCGGTCTGATACATCTCGCATGTGGCCACGACGAGCATCGACGACACGATCTCGCTGCTCGCGCGCGTTCCGACGTTCGAGGCGCTCGGGCCCGACGAGCTGACGCACGTCGCCGAGGTCGCCGTCCCGCGCACGTGGGAGCCCGGCCAGGTCGTCTTCCGCGAGAGCGACCAGAGCGACACCTGCTACGTCGTCAAGCACGGCCACGCGCGCGCGATCCGCGAGCACGCCGACGGCCGCGCGATCACGCTGGCGAACTTCGGGCCCGGCGACATCTTCGGCGAGCTGGCGATGTTCGAGGACGAGAAGCGCTCGGCGACGGTCGAGACGCTCGACGCCGTCGAGGCGGTCGCGCTGCTCGGCGCCGACATGCGCCGCCTGATGCGCGAGCACCCGGGAATCGCCGTCGGCGTCGTCGTCTCGCTCGGCCGGCGCCTGCGCGCCGCCAACGCGCGGATCGCCAGCCAGTCGTTCCAGACCGTGCAGAGCCGCGTCGCGACGGTGCTGACGCAGCTGGTCGCCGAGGCGCAGGAGGAGGGCGCCGGCGAGCGCGAGGTGCTCGTCGTCGCCACGCAGGCCGACGTGGCGAAGCTGGCCGGCTCCTCGCGCGAGTCGGCGAGCCGCTTCCTCGCGGTGCTGGAGCGGGCGGGCGTGATCGAGCAGGGGCGCGGGAAGCTGACCGTCCACGATCCGTCCGCGCTCGAGCGCTATGTCTTCTAGAGCGAAGCGCAAGAAGCCCGCGCGCGGCGACCGCCGCGGCGACGAGCAGGAGCGCTCGGCCGGCGGCGTGGTCGTCAGAGGCGAGCAGGCGATCGTGATCGTGCCGACGCGCCGCGGCGCGCAGGGCCAGAAGGTGCTGGCGCTGCCGAAGGGGCACGTCGACCCGGGCGAGACGCCCGACCAGACGGCGTTGCGCGAGGTGCGCGAGGAGACGGGCGTCGACGCCGAGCTGGTCGAGAAGCTCGGCGAGGTGCGCTACTTCTACCAGCGCGGCGGCAAGCGCATCTTCAAGCGCGTCACCTTCTATCTGTTCGAGTACCTCGGCGGCTCGCTCGACGATCACGACGACGAGGTCGAGGACGCGCGCTGGATGCCGCTGGCCGAGGCGGTCGACGCGCTCAGCTACGACGGCGAGCGCGAGATGGCTGGGCGCGCCCTGTCGGCGATCGCCTCCGACCGGTAGGCTCCGCCCCGCCGTGCGCGTCCTGAACTTCTATTCGGCCGTCTTCGCGGACCAGCTCCGCAAGGGCCGCAAGACCGCCACGATCCGCCTCGGCGACAAGTCGCACAAGTACCGCAAGAACGACTGCGTGCTGGTGACGATCGGCTACCAGTACTCGCCGCGCGAGCGGATCTTCCAGGCGGTCATCGACTCGGTCGAAGTGAAGCGGATGCGCGACCTCTCGCCGCGCGACATCGAGCACGACAACCCGGAGTTCCGGCGCGTCGAGGAGCTGATGAGCTTCCTGCAGCAGATCTACGACCGCCCGGTCGACCTCGACGACGTCGTCACGGTCGTGCGCTTCTCGCAGATCGTCGAGCCGAGCAATCCGATCCGCGATCGGATGCACGGCATCGGCGGCGCGCAGAACTAGCTCGGTCCCGTCACACGCGCGAGCGCGTACCGCACGATCCGCCGCCGCTCGGCGCGCGTGAGCGCATGCAGCCGCAGGCCGTCGATCGTGGCCAGCAGCGTCTGCGCGGCGACGCCGAGGTCCCGCTGCGGCACGTGGCCGGCGAGCACGTTGCGCAGCATCGAGCGGCCTTGGTCGTCGAGGCGGGCGAGGAAGTCTGCGACGACCGGGGAGACGCGCGCACGCTCGGAGAGGCCGACGCGGACGTGCTCGAGCGCGTCGAGCTGCTCGACGAACCACAGGACGCGCGCGGCGAGGTCCCCACGACCGGGCGGCTTGCGCGCGACGATGCCGTGGAGGAGGTGCTCGACGGTCGCGATCAGCAGGTCGTCGCGGGTCGGGAAGTACCAGTAGATCGCGTTCCCGGCCAGGCCGAGGTCGCGCGCGAGCGCGGCGACCGAGAAGCCGGCGACGCCGTCCGCGCGCAGGCGCAGCTCGCCGGCGTCGAGGATGGCCGCGACCTTCTCGTCGCGCTCGACGTGGCGGCGATTGCGAGGCATCGCGTGCAGTTTGACGATCGCGCTTCTCTTGATAGCCTCTCAAGAATGCCGTCCGCCAGCGATCTCCGACCAGTGCCGCTCGTCGAGCTGATCGACGGCATGAGCCGCCGTCGGCGCGTGGGCGTCGCGCTCGGGCGAGTGCTCGACCGCATGCCATGGGCCGCTCGCGTCGCGCGTGCTCCGATGCGCCTCGGTCCGGTCGTCACGCGCGTCACGCGCCTGCACGCACTGCTGCTGCGACTCAGCGGCGGACGACTGCGCCGCTCGTGGCTGTTCGCCGCCGGCCAGCCCGTGCTGTCGCTCACGACCACGGGCCGCCGCTCGAGCCTGCCGCGCACGACGACGGTCGCCTGCTTCCGCTTCGAGGGCCAGCTCGCGACGGCCGCGATGAACCTCGGCAAGGAGCGCGACCCCGCCTGGGCGCTCAACCTCCAAGCGGATCCGCGCGCGACGGTCGTGGTCGCGGGACGCGCGATCGACGTCCTCGCGCGTCGCCTCGCGGGCGACGAGGCCGTGCGGGCGTGGGGCCGGTGGCGGGAGCTCCAGCCGTCAGCCGATGCGTTCCGAGCGCTCGCCGGGCGTGAGATCCCGCTGTTCGTGCTGGAATCTCGTGACGTTCTTGGCACTCACCTGACATGAGTGCCAAGGCTGAGCTATAGTCGCGGCAGTTGGCACTCGCATGGGGTGAGTGCCAAGAAGCACGCACCACCCGTCCACTCGGAGGTTGCATCACATGAAGCTCAAGCCCCTCGGCGATCGGCTGATCGTGCGGGCGATCGAGGAGGAGGAGACCACCGCTTCCGGTCTCGTGCTCCCCGACACGGCCAAGGAGAAGCCCCAGAAGGGCAAGGTCGTCGCGGTCGGCGACGGCAAGTGGGACGAGGACGGCGAGAAGCGCGTCCCGCTCGACGTCGCGGAGGGCGACGAGGTCCTCTACAGCAAGTACGGCGGCACCGAGATCAAGGTCGACGGCGAGGACCTGCTGGTCCTGCGCGAGTCGGACGTGCTCGCCAAGGTCACCGGCTAGCGCTCTAGGAGAACAGACTTCAATGGCACACAAGGAGCTCAAGTACGACGCGGAGGCGCGCAAGGCCCTCGAGGCCGGCGTCGACGCCGTCGCCAACGCCGTCAAGGTGACGCTCGGCCCGAAGGGCCGCTACGTCGTCCTCGACAAGAAGTTCGGCGCTCCCACGATCACCAACGACGGCGTCACGATCGCCCGCGAGATCGAGGTCGAGGACGTCTTCCAGAACCAGGGCGCGCAGCTCGTGCGCGAGGTCGCCACGGCGACCAACGACGTCGCCGGCGACGGCACGACGACCGCCACGGTGCTCGCGCAGGCGATCGTCCGCACGGGCCTCAAGAACGTCGCGGCCGGCGCCAACCCGCTCGGCCTCAAGCGCGGCATCGAGAAGGCCGTCGAGCAGGTCGTCGCGTCGATCGGCAAGCAGTCGAAGGAGATCTCCGGCAAGGAGCAGATCTCGCGCGTCGCGACGATCTCGGCCGGCGACGAGGAGATCGGCGACGTGATCGCCGACGCGATCGAGAAGGTCGGCAAGGACGGCGTCGTGAACGTCGAGGAGGGCCAGACGTTCGGCATGGACCTCGAGTTCACCGAGGGCATGCAGTTCGACAAGGGCTACATCTCGCCGTACATGGTCACCGACCAGGACCGCATGGAGGCCGTCCTCGACGACCCCTACGTCCTGATCGCGAACTCGAAGATCGGCTCGGTGCGCGACGTGCTGCCGGTGCTCGAGGCCGTCATCCAGTCGGGCAAGCCGCTGCTGATCATCGCCGAGGACGTCGAGGGCGAGTCGCTCGCGACGCTCATCGTCAACAAGCTGCGCGGCACCTTCACCGGCGTCGCCGTCAAGGCGCCGGGCTTCGGCGATCGCCGCAAGCGCATGCTCGAGGACATCGCGATCCTCACGGGCGGCGAGGTGATCACCGAGGAGATGGGCCTCAAGCTCGAGAATACCCAGCTCTCGCAGCTCGGCCGCGCGCGCCGCATCGTCGTGGCGAAGGACAACACGACGATCATCGACGGCGCGGGCGACGCCGAGGCGATCAAGGGCCGGATCAAGCAGATCAAGGCCGAGGTCGAGAACACCGACTCGGACTTCGACCGCGAGAAGCTCCAGGAGCGCCTCGCCAAGCTGTCCGGCGGCGTCGCCGTCGTGAAGGTCGGCGCGGCGACCGAGACGGAGATGAAGGAGAAGAAGCACCGCGTCGAGGACGCGCTCCAGGCCACGCGCGCGGCCCTCGAGGAGGGCATCGTGCCGGGCGGCGGCGTCGCGCTGCTGCAGGCCGCGGACGCGATCTCGCTCGAGGGGCTCGAGGACGACGAGGCGACGGGCGCGAAGATCATCCTGCGCTCGCTCGAGGAGCCGCTGCGCCAGATCTCGCACAACGCGGGGCTGGAGGGCTCGGTCGTCGTCAACGACGTGCGCAAGGCGAAGAAGGGCCAGGGCCTCAACGCCGCTACGGGCGAGATCGTCGATCTCGTCGCGGCGGGCGTGATCGACCCGGCGATGGTGACGCGCTCCGCGCTCCAGAACGCCGCCTCGATCGCGAAGAACATCCTCACGACCGAGGCGATCGTCGCCGAGGTGCCGGAGAAGGAGAACGGCGCCGGCGGCGGCATGCCCGACATGGGCGGCATGGGCGGCATGATGTAACGCCCTGTGGCGGGCGTTTCCGTCCGCCGCGTCGGAGATCCTTCGATCTCCCCCTGATGTACCGCGAAGGCCCGGTTCCCCCACCGGGCCTTCGCCTTTTCACGCCCGGTGCTCAGACCGCGTCGCGCGACCGCGACGGCGGGCCCACGTACTTCGCGCTCGGGCGGATCAGGCGGCCCTCGCGCTTCTGCTCGAGGATGTGGGCCGACCAGCCGGCCGTGCGGGCGCACGTGAACAGCGGTGTGAACAGCTCCGGTGGGACCTGCGCGTAGTCGAGCACGACGGCCGACCAGAACTCGACGTTCGTCGCCAGCACGCGGTCGGGCTTGCGCGCCTGCAGCTCCGCGAGAGCCGCCTGCTCCAGCGCTTCCGCCACCTCGACGCGCGCCGAGCCGAGCTCGCGCGCGGTGCGGCGCAGGACGCGCGCCCGCGGGTCCTCGGCGCGATACACGCGATGGCCGAAGCCCATCAGGCGCTCGCCGCGGTCCAAGGCGTCCTTCACCCACCGCTCCGCGTCGCCCGAGCGCTCGACCCCGTCGAGCATCTTCAACACGCGCGACGGCGCGCCCCCGTGCAACGGGCCGCTGAGCGCGCCGACCGCTGCACTCAGCGCGGCCGCCGCATCGGCGCCCGTGGACGCGACGACGCGGGCGGTGAACGTCGAGGCGTTCATGCCGTGCTCGGCTGCCGAGATCCAGTACGCGTCGATCGCCTTCGCATGGTCGGGGTTCGCCTCACCGCGCCAGCGGATCAGGAAGCGCTCGGGAATCGAGTCGCCCTTGTCGACGTCGTGCTGCGAGACCGGCGGCCGGCCGCCGCCGCGCGCCGACTGAGCGACGAACGACAGCGCCATCACCGACGCGCGCGCGAGCTGCTCGCGCGCGGTCGCGTCGTCGATGTCGATCAGCTGGTGGAAGCCCCACTCGGGCGCGAGCATCGCGAGCGCCGACTGCACGTCCACGCGCGGGTCGCCTGAGCGCACGGTCAGCGGGTACGGCTCGGCCGGCGGCAGGCCGGGAACGTACGTGCCGTCGACGAGCAGACCCCACACCTGCTCGAACGGCACTGTGCCGACGAGCTCCTCGATGTCGACACCGCGATAGCGCAGCGCGCCGCCGGCGCGATCGGGCTCGGCGATCTCGGTGGCGAAGGCGACGACGCCCTCGAGGCCGGACTGCACGTCGGTCGTGGTCGCGCTCATCGAACTCGCTCCGCGGTCGGGGTGGGGACGGTGTGCGCCTCCAGGGTGCCACGATCCGCATCGCGGCGACGCCGAGCTGCGTACGATTGGCTGCGCAGCCAGGACCAGCCCGCGACACCGCGACCCAGGGAGCCCACCGTGCACGACCTCCTCTTCCGCCCCGCAGACGAGCTCGCCGCGCTCGTCCGCTCGGGCGAGATCACCGCCCGCGAGCTGGTCTCCGCGTCGCTCGAGCGGATCGAGGCGCTCGACGGCCAGGTCAACGCGTTCACGCATGTCGACGCCGACGGCGCGCTCGCGGCCGCCGACGCGATCCAGGCGGGCGACGAGCGCCCGTTCGCCGGCGTGCCGATCGCGATCAAGGACAACCAGCCGGTCGCCGGCATGCCGCTCACCTTCTGCGCCGACCTGTTCGGCGACTTCGCCGCCCCGTTCGACGCTGCCTTCGTCGGGCGCCTGCGCGACGCCGGCTTCGTGATCGTCGGCAAGACGGCGCTGCCCGAGTACGGGATCCTCCCGTCGACCGAGTCGCGCCGCAACGGGCCGACGCGCAACCCGTGGGACCTGTCGCGCACACCCGGCGGCTCGTCCGGCGGCGCGGCCGCGGCCGTCGCGGCCGGCATGGTCCCGCTCGCGCACGGCAACGACGGCGGCGGGTCGATCCGCATCCCGGCCGCCTGCTGCGGGCTGGTCGGCCTGAAGCCGGCGCGCGGGCGCATCTCGCTCGCCCCGGCGCTCGGCGATTCGTTCCTCGTCACCGACGGCGTGCTGACGCGCACGACGGCGGAGAGCGCGCAGCTGCTCGACCTGCTGGCCGGGCCGGAGCTGGGCGACGCGACGTGGGCCCCGTCGCCGGCCGAGTCGTACGCCGACGCGGCGGCACGCGAGCCGGGCCGGCTCCGCGTGGGCTTCACGCTCACCCAGCCGCTCGGCGAGGGCGACGGCGAGGTCGACCCGATCGCGGCGCGCGCCGTGCAGGACGCGGTCGCGCTGCTGCAGGAGCTCGGCCACGAGGTCGAGGAGCTCGACAGTGCGCCGTGGTCGATCCCCGGCGTGTTCGAGCTGTTCTCGGCCGCGTTCGGCCCGGCCGTCGCCTCGACGATCGTGTTCGCCGCCACGATCGCCGGCCGCGAGCCCGCGTCCGCGGACATGGAGAAGCTCAGCTGGAACCTGTGGGAGCGCTCGGCTCAGCTCGGCGCCGCCCACTACCTCGCCGCGCAGGCGCAGCTGCAGGCGCTCGCGCGCGGCTTCGTGACCGCGATGAGCGAATACGACGCCGTGCTGACGCCGTCGCTGGCGCTGCGCCCGCGGCCGATCGGCGAGCTGTTCGGCGACGGCGACGACCCGGCCGAGACGTTCCGCCGCGCCGGCGAGTTCACGCCCTACTGCGCGATCGCGAACGTCACCGGCCAGCCGGCGATCTCGCTGCCGTTCGCGCACGGCGACGACGGCCTGCCGGTCGGGATCCACTTCTTCGGCCGCCCGGCCGACGAGGCGACGCTGCTGTCGCTCGGCGCCCAGCTCGAGGCCGCGCGCCCGTGGGCGAGTCGCCGGCCGGAGCTGGCCGCTGCTGCATAGACGATGACAAAATAGACCTTTTGAAAATAACGAAATAGATTCTTAGGAATGAACAAACTAGATCCTTGGACCGTAGCCAAATGGTACTCTTTGGTTCGTGTCCGAGGCGGAGTATCGTCGCCGCGTCGTCGATGACGAGCTTGACGAGCTGTTCGGCGAGCTCGCGGCGATCGCGATAGAAGGGCCCAAGGGCGTCGGCAAGACGCGGACGGCGCTGCAGCGCGCGAGAACCGTGCACCGCCTCGACGACCCGGCCGAGCTGGCCGTCGCAAGGGCTGATCCCGCACGGCTGCTCGACGGCGAGCTTCCGGTGCTGCTGGACGAGTGGCAGCGCCTGCCGGAAGTGTGGGATCTCGTGCGCCGCGCCGTAGACGCTGGCGCTCCACCCGGCAGCTTCCTGCTCACGGGCTCGGCTGTGCCGAATCCCCCGCCGATGCATTCGGGCGCGGGCCGCATCGTCAGCGTCCGGATGCGTCCGCTCGCGCTTAGTGAGCGCTTCGACGGCGCGAGCGTGTCGCTTGCGGGGCTGCTGGATGGGAAGCGCGAGCCGCTCCATGGCACGACCGACGCGTTCCTTCTCGACTACGTGAATGAGCTGCTGGCCTCCGGTCTCCCAGGGCTGCGGTCGCTCTCCGACCGCGCCCGGCGCCGGCAGCTCGAGGGCTATGTGAACCGGATCATCGACCGCGATATTCCAGACGAGGCAGGCGTCACGATCCGGAACCCGGCTGCACTGCGGCGTTGGATGACCGCATACGCGGCAGCATCGTCGACGACCGCGTCGTTCGAAACGCTCCGCGACGCCGCAAGCGCGGGCCATGACCACAAGCTGTCGAAGACTGCGACGCAGGCGTACCGGGATGCGCTCTCGCGCGTGTGGGTGCTAGACGAGCTGCCCGCTTGGATCCCCAGCACGAACCACCTTCGTCAGCTCGCCCATGCGCCGAAGCATCAGCTCGCCGACCCAGCGCTGGCCGCGCAGCTGCTCGGCGTTCAGGCTCCGACGCTGTTGCGTGGGAGAGATGTCGGGCCGCCGGTTCCGCGCGACGGCACGCTCCTGGGCGCGCTGTTCGAGAGCCTCGCGACCCTCTCGGTACGCGTCTACGCAGCCCACTCCGAAGCTCAGGTCATGCATCTGCGCACCGCGCGAGGGCAGCAGGAGGTGGACCTCATCGTGAAACGTGCCGATGACTCGGTCGTCGCGATCGAGGTGAAGCTCGCTCGCACCGTCGCAGACGGAGACGTCAAGCACCTGCGATGGCTGCAGGGAAAGCTCGGTGACCGCCTGCTCGACGCGGTGGTTCTCACCACCGGTCCCGATGCCTACCGGCGGGAAGACGGCATCGCCGTCGTCCCGCTCGCGCTGTTCGGGCCTTGAGCGCGTCTGCAGGCCTGACCGCCGTCGCGAAGCGAGGGGCGCGGCGCCTACAATTCCACGCCAGTCCGGACCAGCCTCCAAGAAGGAACGACTCCACCATGGCCTACGTGATCGCAGAGCCCTGCATCGGGACGAAGGACAACTCGTGCGTCGAGGTCTGCCCGGTCGACTGCATCCATCCGACGCCGGACGAGCCCGACTACGACACGGTCGAGATGCTCTACATCGACCCGGAGGAGTGCATCGACTGCGACGCCTGCGTCGAGGCCTGCCCGGTCGACGCCTGCTTCGCCGAGGACCAGCTCCCGGAGGAGTGGGCCAAGTACGCGGACATCAACGCGCGGTACTACGCCGGGAGAGCGTGAGCGTCCGCTCGCGCTGCTCGAGCACCGCGCAGAACACCTCGACGACCTCCGGGTCGAACTGCCGGCCGGCGCAGCGGCGCAGCTCCTCGCGGGCCGCGTCCGGCGCCGTCGGCTGCTTGTAGGGGCGCTCCGACACCATCGCGTCGTAGGCGTCGCAGACGGCGATGATGCGCGAGGCGAGCGGGATCGCTTCGCCTGCCAGTCCATCCGGATAGCCCTTGCCGTCGAAGCGCTCGTGGCTCCAGCGGACGAGCTTGGCGGCGCGCGAGAGGGCGGGCGCCGCCGACAGGATCCGCTCGCCGATGATCGTGTGGCGCTGCATGAACGCCCATTCGTCGTCGTCCAGCGGGCCGGGCTTGTTGAGGATCTCGTCCGGGATCGCCGCCTTGCCGACGTCGTGCAGCGACGCGGCCTGGAGCAGCGGCGAGCGGTCGGCGTCCGGCATCGCGAGCTGCTCGGCGATCGCGTTGCAGAGCGCCGTCACCTCGTCGAGGTGGACGCCGAGCGACGGATCCCGCTCGGACAGGATCCGCAGCAGCACGTCGGCGCTCTGACGTCCGGCGGAGCTGCGGCTGTCGGAGTTCTTGCGCGCGTACATGCGCCGGTCGGCCTCGCGCAGCGCCTCGGTCGCCGTCGTCGCGTCCACCGGCACCAGCACCGAGCCGTGCGACGCCGTGACCGTGAAGCCCTCGCCCTGCTCGGCGAGCGCCTCCGCCGCGCGCTCGGGCAGCGCGTCGGGGTCCGCCGCCGTGCTGAGCACGCAGAACTCGTCGCCGCCGACGCGATACGCGGTGGCGGAGTCCCCGAGCGCGTCGCGCAGTCGTCCCGCCAGCCGGGCCAGCAGCGCGTCTCCCGCGGGATGCCCGAACGTGTCGTTGTAGGTCTTGAAGCCGTCGAGGTCGAACAGCGCCAGCAGCAGCGGACGCGCGCTCGTGGCGTCGGCGATGCCCTGTTCGAGATCGGCGAGCAGGCGGCGGCGGTTGCCGAGTCCGGTGAGCGGATCGTGCAGCGCCTGGTGCGTCAGCTCCTCGGCTGCGAGCTTGCGGTCCGTGATGTCCTGGACCTGCGCGATCGCATAGCTCGGCCGGCCCGCCTCCCCGTGGATCAGCGACAGGCTCGCCGACACCCAGACGATGCGTTCGTCCGGGTGGAGGTAGCGGACGTCGAACTGCGTGTGCTCCTCGCCCTGTGCGAGTCGGCGGATGGCGTCGAGCCCCGCGGGGATGTCGTCCGCGTGGACGACGTCGCCGAAGGCGGTCGACCGCAGCTGCTCGTACGTGCGGCCCATGATCTCGCACATCGCGCGGTTGACCTGCAGCAGCTCGCCCGGGCGGTCCGCGTCGAAGCCGAACAGGAGCATGCCGATCGGCGCGCCCTCGAACGCGGCCTTGAAGCGCTCCTCGCTGTCGCGGGCGCGCCGGTAGGACTCCTGCGCGTGCGCGCGGACCGTCTCGTTCAGACGCCACGCCACGACGCTCGCGATGCCCGCCGCCGCCACGAACGCGCCGTGGATC
>DASVFS010000062.1:0-3031 GCA_036379915.1 Conexibacter sp.
GGGCGTCGGTCGAGGAGAACGCGTGCTCGCCGCACGTTCCCGGCTTCACGACGTAGAAGAGATACGGAACCTTCGCGGGGTGCGCCGCCGCCTCGATCGAGGCAAGCCCCGGGTTGCCGATCGGGCCGGGCGGCAGGCCCGCGTGGTTGCGCGTGTTGTAGGGCGAGTCGCTCGCCAGCTCGGACACCGTCAGCGGGTGCGTCCAATCGTTGAGCGCGAAGCGCAGCGTCGCGTCGATCCCGAGCGGCCCGCCGTCGTGCAGGCGGTTGTAGATCACCGCGGCGACGAGCGGGCGCTCTCTCGCCACCGCCACCTCGCGCTCGACCATCGAGGCGATCGTGACCACGTCGAACACGGTCAGGTTCTTGCTTCTCGCGTATCTGAGGTCGACGTCGGCGAGGTTCTGCCTGAACGCCGTCAGCTGCTGGCGCACGAGGTCCGGCGCCGTCGATCCGCGTCTCAGCTCGTACGTCGCCGGGAACAGGAAGCCCTCCAGCGAGGCGCCGGCCGGCGCGCCGTAGCGGCGCGGATCGAGCGCGCGCGTCGCGGCGCGCGAGGCGCGCACGTAGTCGCCGCGCAGGCCGGCCTGGCGCGCGAGCGGCGCGCTCTCGCGGCGGCTCCTGCCCTCCGGGATCGTGATGCGGATCACCGGCGGCGGCGGGGGCGTTCTCGACAGCGCGTCGAGCGCGGCGCCGTAGCTCATGTCGCTTCTGAGCGTGAACGTTCCCGACTTCAGGTCGCCGGCGCTGCCCCCGACCTTCGCGCGCAGCCTGAAGAAGAACGGCGAGTCGATCACACCCCGGTCGGCGAGCAGCTCGCCGATCTCGCCGACGCTCGCCCCGCGCGGGACTCTGACGACGACGCGGCCGCTGCCCTCGCCCTTGCCCGGCTGATAGATCGACCACAGGAACCAGCCGGCGAGGACGATCACGACGATCGCGAGCAGCGCGACGACACGACCGGCCCAGCGCCGCGGTCCGCCGGCTTCGCCGACGGGCCTGGGCGTCCGGGCGCGCGGCGGCGCCGGCGGCCGCGCGCCGCGCGTGACGCGGCGCGTGCCGAGCGGCACCTCGCGCTCGGCCTCGGGCGCAGGCGGCTCGGGCGCGGGCTCCGGCGGCGCCGCCACCGCCGTCCGCTCCTCCGTCCACTGCGACGTCACGTCGAACACCTGCGTCGGCTGCGGGTCGGGCGCCGGCGGCTCCGGCTGAGGAGCGCGATGTGTGGTCGGTCCCGGCGACCCAGACTCGCGGTCCTCGACCGGCGGCTCCGGCTGGAGCGGCTGGCCGGCGCGCTCGGCGCGGCGGCGCTCGCGGTCGAGGCGGGCGGCTTCGCGTTCCTCCGGTGTGCGCCCGCTCATCCGGCGACCTCCGGGGCGTGGCGGGCGAGCCAGTCCTCCAGCAGGACGGCGGCGGCGCGGGAGTCCTCCGAGGCGGCGGCGCCGCCGCTGCGCTGGGCGATCGCGGTCGTGAAGCGCTCGTCGTAGAGCGAGACGGGGACGTCGACGGCGTCGTCCAGGCGCGCCGCGAACTCGCGCGCCTCGAGCGTCTGCGGCGTGTCGGCTCCGCTCAGGCCCAGCGGCAAGCCCACGACGACCCGACCCACCTCACGCTCGCGGACGAGCGCCGTCAACGCGGCGAACCCCTTTCTCGATGCCGGGCGAAGCACCGGCGCGATCGGCGTCGCCAACGTCCCGGTGGGATCGGAGATCGCGCAGCCGCAGCGCGCGGACCCGTAGTCCAGGGCGAGCACGCGCATCAGCCCGCGAGGGCCGCCTCGATCGCCGCGCGCGCGGCGGCGATCGCCTCCGGCAGCTTGTCGGGGTCGCGGCCTCCCGCGCGCGCCATCGTGTCGCGGCCGCCCCCGCCGCCGCCGGTCACCTCGGCCGCGACTCTGACGATCGTGCCCGCCTTCACGCCGCGCTCCACGAGCGCGGGCGCGACCGTCGCGACGAGGTGGACCTTGCCGTCGGCGACCGCGCCCAGCACGACCGCGCTGTCGCCGAGCTTCGCTCGAAGCTTGTCGGCGAGGTCGGGCAGCGCCTTGGGGTCGGCGACGTCTACGACGGCAGCGAGGAGGGCGGCATCCGCGACGGAGTCGGCGGAGGCGAGCAGCGCATCGACGTCGACCGAGCCGTTCGTCCCTCCCCCCTTCGATGCCGCTTTTTCGAGCTCCTTGACGCGCGCCCGCAGCGCCGAGACAGCGCTCGGCACCTGCTCGGGCACCGCCCGCAGCTCCGCGGCGACCGACCTCAGCACGTCGTCGTGCTCGCGCACCAGCTCCACCGCCGCCGGCCCTGTCAGCGCCTCGATGCGGCGCACGTTCGCGGCGCTCGACGTCTCGGACACGATCCGGAAGAGGCCGATCTCGGCGGTCGAGCGCACGTGCGTGCCGCCGCACAGCTCGCGCGAGAACGAGCCGTCGCCGACCTCGACCATCCGCACGACGTCGCCGTACTTCTCGCCGAACAGCGCCATCGCGCCACGCGACTTCGCCTCGTCCAGCGTGGTCGTCAGCGCGCGCACCGGGTGGTTCTCGAGGATCCAGCCGTTCACGTCGTCCTCGACTGCGCGCAGCTCCTCCGGCGCGAGCGCGCTGCCGTGCGTGAAGTCGAAGCGCAGCTTGTCCGGCTGCACCGCCGAGCCGGCCTGCCGGACGTGCGTGCCGAGCCGCCGCCGCAGCGCCGCGTGCAGCAGGTGCGTCGCGGTGTGGTTGCACTGCGTCGCGTGGCGCGCCCGCGGGTCCACCACCGCGCGCACGGCCTCGCCGGGCTTCAGCTCGCCGACCTCGGGCGCGAGCACGAGCACCTGATCCTCGCCGCCGGCGAGCCGCAGCACCTGCTCGACGCGCGCGCGGCAGTCGCCGTCGGCGCACTCGACAAAGCCGGAGTCGGACACCTGGCCGCCGCCGGCCGCGTAGAAGGGCGACTCGGCGAGCTTCACGAGCACGCGTCCGTCCTCGGCCTCGAGCGCCGCCACCGCTGTCGCCCGCTCGATCTCCTCGTAGCCCGTGAAGACGGTCGGCTGGGCGCGAC
>DASVFS010000063.1:0-21946 GCA_036379915.1 Conexibacter sp.
CGCATGGCGAGATACCTGACGAACGCCGCGCGCTCGTTCGTCTTCTCGACCGCCCCGCCGCCGCCGGCGATCGCCGGCGCGCTGGCGGCGCTGACGCTGCTCGAGGAGGAGCCGCGCCGCGTCGAGAAGCTCGCCTGCAACGTGCGCGAGCTGCGAGCCGCATTGGCGGAGGAGGGCTTCGCGCTCGGCGAGGAGGACCGCACGCCGATCGTCCCGCTCGTGCTCGGCGACGCGAAGGCGACGATGCGCGCGTGCGAGCTGGCCCTGGAGCGCGGCGTGTTCGCGCAGGGGATCCGCCCGCCGACGGTGCCGGTCGGCAGCTCGCGTCTGCGGCTGGCCGTGATGGCGACGCACGGCAAGGGCGAGCTGCGCGACGCCGCCCGCACGCTCGCGCAGGCGGTGCGCGGCGCCGGCATGCGCCCCGAGGCGCTGGCGCCGCCGGCCGGCATGCCGACGGTCGAGCCGCGCGAGGCCGAGCGCGAGCCGTCCGCGCGCTGGGACGAGGAGCGCCCGCCGGCGCGCGCCCGCGAGGCGCGTCCGTTCGACGCCGAGCGCGACGACGCGCCGACCGCACCGGGAAGCGTGTTCGACGCCGACGAGCCGGGCGCGGTCGAGCGCGCGGCGTAGCGCCGCGTGCGCCGCGCCGCCGCGACCTCCCTGTTCACGTGAGGGGCTTGTTCGTCACCGCGACCGGCACGGGCGTCGGCAAGACCGTCGTGGCCGCGTCGATCCTCGCCGCGCTGCGCGCGCGGGGCGAGCGGGCCGTGCCGTTCAAGCCGGTCGTGACGGGCACGGACGAGCCGGCCGACGCCGACTGGCCGCCGGACGACGAGCTGCTGGCCCTGGCGGCCGGCGTGCGCCCGCAGGACGTGACGGCGGCGCGCTTCGGGCCGCCCGTCTCCCCCCACCTCGCGGCGGAGTCGGCAGGCGCGCCGCTCGACCCGGCGCTGCTGCGGGGCGCGTTCGACGCGCGCGCGGCCGAAGCGGAGACGGTCGTCGTGGAGGGCGTCGGCGGGCTGCTCGTCCCGCTCGCGCGCGACTACCTCGTACGCGATCTCGCGGTCGACCTGCGGCTGCCGCTCGTCGTCGTCGCCTCCCCCGGCCTCGGCACGATCAACCACACGCTGCTGACGCTCGAGGCCGCGCGCGCGGCGGGCCTGCGCGTGGCGGGCGTGGTGCTGACGCCGTGGCCGGACACGCCCACCGCCATGGAGCAGGACAACCGCGCGACGATCGCGCGTCTCGGCGACGTCGATGTCGCCGCGCTGCCCCGCCTTCCCCGCGCCGATCCGGCGCTGCTGGCGCAGGCGGGCGCGACGCTGCCGCTCGACCGCTGGCTCTAGCCGGGCCCGCCCGGGGCCGCCGGAGGGCGTGATCGGACGGTGCGGCCGGCCACCCCCCAAGGCGCCGGCCGCACCGTCTCAGTCGCGCGTCAGCGCCGGTGTCCGGCGCCGCCGCAGCCCCTGATCCGCAACCGCTGTTGCCGATCGATCACCGTCCCGTTCTGCCCCCGCATCGTGACGGACGCCGTGGCTCGTCTCGCGCGTCGCGAGCACAGGTTGTGGGCCACGCCCAGGGGGCCGTTTCCGCCCGAGCGGATGCGGAGCGTGAAGCGGTCGATGGGTGCGTCCGGGACGTTCTTGAAGTTGGTGGCGAGTCGCCTGCCACCGGGGATCTGCACGGTTCCGACCAGATCGATGCTCACGTCGCCGCGGAGGGCGACGATCATGTCGGGGAGCGCCTGGCCGGGGTGCTTGACGAAGAACGCTCCGCCGGTGAGCGCGTGCGGCAGCAGCGGCGAGTGCGCGATCGCCGAGCCGATCTCCGCTCTGTGGCAGTCGCCCGCGTCGAATTGCGCCTGCGTACAGGCACGTTCGACGACCGGCAGCAGCGCCGACAGCACGCCGGGGAGCGCCACCTTCACGCCCGCGATGTTGGACACCCGCCCGGGCGGTTGTGTCAGCGTCGCCGTCAGCGGCGTCGACTGGCGCGCGCCGGTATGTCCGGCGCCCCCGACGCTCAGCGTCAGCCTGGGAGCGAACGGGATGTTCCGGCAATTCGCGACCTGATAGGGCGCCGAGACTCTGGCCACGGCGCCGGTCGTCGCCGTCACCGTCGCGTCCACCGACTTCCTGGCGCAGCTGGTGGGCGTCACCATGAAGCCGGGCTTGTCGACGTTGATCTCGACGGTGCGCAGGTTGAGCGGAACGCCCTTCACGACGGTCGGGAAGCGGTCCGCGACGACGTGCAGCGCCGCCGTATGGCGGTCGACGTGGATCGCCGCGCGGACCACCACGGTCCCCAAGTCGAACGGACCCGCGAGCGCACGCACGACGGTGGCGAGGCCGTAGGGAGCGCCTCTGTAGGGACCCGTCAGGAACGCCTTGCCATCCGTGATGAAGAACGGCTCCGGTCCGACGCCCGCGCCGGCGGTGACCGTGCCGATCTGCGACGTGGCCGGACAGGTGCCCTTGTCGGCGTCGGCCGAGGAGCACTCCGTCGCGTCTCTGATCCTCCCGAGCAGGCCTCTCGGCGTGTCGACCGTCAGCGCCGCGAACAGATCGTCGGCGTCGTCACGGTCCAGCGAGATGCGGAACGGAGTTCTCTTTGCCACGAGCGGGTTGTCCGACTCGGCATGGAAGACCGGAGCGAATCTTCTCGGCCCGCAGCTGTCGATCGCGAACGGGCTCTGGTCAGCGACGATCGCTTCCGACCACGCCGTCATCTGCGTGCCCGCGGTCTGCAGGCCACAGGTGCGAGGCGAGGCCAGCGGCGCCCGCGACCCGCTCTTGAAGTGCAACTGGAACGAGCTGAACGGGAGCTGCGGCAGATCGTCGAACGTCGTCGTCAGCTGGCCTGTATCGCGATCCGCTCTCACCGCACCCGGCATCTTGATGTGGACGCCGTCGTCATCCGAGCGAATTTCCACCGCGATCCGGAACAGCTCACCCGAGGTCGGATCGTCCGAGTTCTGCGTGCGCAGGATGATCGAGCCGGTCAGCGGATGGTCCAGCAACGGCGTCGTCAATCTCACCGACCCGATCTTCGAGCCGTCCGGACACAACGACGGACCCTCCTGTCTCAACTTGAGGTCCGCATCTGAGCACGCCTTGAGCCCATCAGCCGAGGACGGATTGATCGTCATCCCCTCAGGCAGCGTGACCGTCGCAGTTCTCAGATCCGCCGTGGCGAGCCCGAGCGGGCCGTAGTCCTGCGGAAGCGTCAGTATCGCGTCGAGCCCGGTGGCCGAGTGCGCAGCATGGTCCGTGGGCACGAGCGTCAGCTTCGGATCGAACGGAAGCGCCCCGCAGCCGATCGTGTGCTCGGTCGTGGTCGCAGCGAACACCGGATTGAACGGATCCTCGTGGCTGGTCACATCTGCACTCCACGGAAGCGCGACGCCCGGACACGATGTCGGCATGCGCAGGAACGGCTTCGGCTGCGCGTCCGCGGGACACGCTCTGCCGTCGAGGTTGCCCTTGAACCGGTCCATGCACAGATGCCGCAGATGATCATGCGAGGAATCAGCCGGCACCCCCCACATCGTCACGTAGACAGCAGGCAGAGGAATGCTCGAGACAGCCGCCCGGGCGACGATGTCGATGCCGTTGTCCAACGGGCGCAATCTTGCGACCAGGACCACCGTGAGCGCCTGGTAGATGAACCCGAACGCAGCCGGGGCCCCCGGCGGCGGCACCATGTTGTACAACGGCACCATATCCGGACCCAGGCTGCTCAGGATGCGAACGAAGCCGACCTGACTGTTCTGCGGGCAGTTCGGGATTCTCTGCCCCCCGCTCTGCGGGGACCCCTCAGCGAGCTGTTGATTCGTGCACTTCACCGGCGTCGCACTCGGATTGCCGACGAAGCCCGCCGGCACGTGCACCACCGTGTCGCGCAGATGCCCGGTCGGAGCGATGATCGATTGGGCACCGGTTGCAAACGGATCGACCGCGACCGACCGCAACAGCAGCGTGCTCACCAACTCATCAGGCGTCGATCCCGCCTGCGCAGCCGGCCTGGCGTCAGGCCAGGTCAACTCCATCTCGAACTGCTTGACTGCAAACGGCTCAACAGCATCCACCGTCATCGGCAGCTGGACCGACTGACCTTCGGGCATCCCTCCGCCAGCGACGTCAATCACGTCGAGCAACGTGCCGCTCGCGCCCTGGGGGACGGGGCTGGGACGGTTGGCGTCGCCGCCGTACATGAAGCGTACCTGACCGCCCGGCGCCAACCCATCAACATTGATGTCACACACACTGGCCTGGTTGATCAGCTGACAGGAGCTGCCGAAGAAGGTGCCCTCGATGATCGGATCGAGCGGTGAGATCTCTCTCGAGAAAGTGTGCGTGACCGTGACGTTCCCGCTCAGCGGCACGTCTCCGACGTTCTCAATCCATCCGTAGATCGTGATGGGCTTCCCGTTGGTGATGCTGTCGGGTGCGACCGCCCACAGGCGCCACTCCGGATCCGCCGCGACAGCCGACGCCGCGAACGACAACGCCATGACCGTCGCAAGCGCACAGGCCGCTCGAACGAGACGAGCAATTGAATTGGTTCGCATGGTCGCCTAGCGCCCCTTCTTAGACAATGGGCTGAACGTAAGCGACGTGACCGTGCTCGACGAAGCGCCATCGAGGGCGGTGAACGTCAGACGGACCCGGACGCGCACGACCCGCCCGTTCCTAAGCGCTCGGCGAACGTGAGACGTGAGCGCGATCGCGATCTCGTGGGTCCCCACGGTGGAGAACCTGCGAGACCCGCGCCGCAACCCCTCCCCACGCCACGAAACCGTCCCGGCCGCGGGAAGCAGGATGCGGAGTTGGGCTCTGGCCCCCTTCGTGCTCCGCCGAACAACGCGAAGGCTCCCCTGCAATGTCTCATCTTCATCGATGCGCAGTGGGACGGGAACCGCCCGCCCAGGCGCCGGGCTCCGATCGCCTTGGCAGGCGTCGCCATCACACGCCGGGGCGGGGTCTGGCGCATCGGGAAAGCCGCCGCCGACACGAACATCGTAGACGTCGACGAGCAGATCCCGATCGGCTTTCACCAACTGCTGGCGCGTGACGATGAACGCGTCGCCGCCGCTGGCGCTCGCAGCCGCGAAGGCGGCCGGCTGGGACCCCGTCCCCGTCGAAAGCAGCACCACCTGTCCAGTGGCAGGATCAAACTCGTACGCGTCGGTGACGCCGTTGACGTCCTGCGGGAGCAGCGCCTCCGCTGTCGAAAAGAACGTTCTCCCGTCATCCGCCAGGTACGACGGCCGCAAGCCTCTCGTGACGACCCGTGGAGAGATGGTGGTGACGTTCGGAACGATGATTGTGTCGGAGCTGGCGGCACCGGTCGAGGGGCACGAGACGCACCGCAGCTTGTCGTTGTCTGCGTCGTAGAGGTACATCTGGAAATGTCCGCCGCTCGCGGTGAACGGAGCGCCGTTTGCGGGACTGGGAGTCCCATCGGTGACGAACGCCAGCCAGCGTCCGTCCGGGCTCACGCGTGCCGCGCCCGGCTCAGAGGCCGTCGCAGCGAAACGCATACCGCCGATGTTCGATTGAGCGTTGTCTGCGACAGTGGTCGTGGCGCCGTCTGTCCACAACAGGATGCGCCCACCGTTGTAGTAGTAGATCCGTCTGGCGTCGTCACTGCTTCCGATCACCGCCGTACCCACGAGCACGTCATTCCCGGGGACATCCCCACTGGTGCTCACCAGCGTCAAGTTCGCATCGTTCGAGGGATCTGCACTGGCCGTGTAGAGGTACAGGTCAGAGCCGTCGTTCGGATCGTCATCGAGCAATCTCGAGCTCGTCGCGAAGATCACGTGCCGACTGTCGCCCGTCAGCTGCTGCAACACGACATCCTGCGGCGTCGGAGGCGACCCGCTCACCTCAGGCTCCGAGACCCACGCCGTGCTTGCGTGATCGACGACGCGCATGTACAGCTGACCGCTCGGGCCCGGCGGCGATGTGAACGTCACACGCGACCCGTCTGGAGAGATGCTCTCCCGGTATCTCGGCATGAGCAGCGCCCCGGCCGCAGGAGTGCCGTCCGGCAGGATGCTCGCGAGGCGGAGGGTCCCGTTGTCCCACTCGTACACGTTGGGCACGCCAAAAGGCGCTTCGGGAAGCAACGGCGTGATGGCGCGGAACGCAATGTATCGTGAATCGCGGGACACGCCCGCGGGATCTGGGGCCGCAAAGTCGAACAAGAAGAAGATCCGATTGACCGGACCGGATGCTCTCGTCACCAGCTGAAGCGTCCGACTCGTTGTGTCCTGCGCGTAGATGTTCGGCGTCTGCGGAAGCGCACCGGGAACACCTGGGAGGTCATAGGCCCAGACCACCGCTCGGCGCAGATCGTGGGAGAAGCCGAGAGGGGCTGTTGCAGCCACAAAGATTTGATTCGCGTCATAGCGCGGCGTCGGCGTGATGGCATGAGTCGTCCAACCATCGCTTCCGCGGCGCGACAGATACTGCGTCTGACCGCCGACCCCCGATCCCACCGTGTCGCCGAACGAACCACGGGACAGGTAAGTCACCGCTTCCCCGCCCGCAGAGGAGAGGATGCTCGGAAGGTCCGCCGCAACATCCCCGCCATTTTTGTCCACCGGGGAAACCAGCTCATACGAGCGCCCATCCGTCGTCGCAGGCACCGCAGCTGCCGCACCGCCAGCAACCACACCGAAGCCCAGAACACTGACGACAGCCAATCTGCGCAGCCACACCACGCCCTCTCCTCGCAAACGCAACCGTTCTACCTCTTTCCTGTTTGTTGCGGGTGCGGACACCCTAGTGCGCCCGAGGACGTCGCGCAACTTCCCCATCTCCGCAACGTCTCCGCCAATGACTTCGCCGCACCCTCTTTTGGTGTGTTAGACTCTCGGCTGGTCCTAGGAGGGCCATCATGGGCCTCACCGCGAGCGCCCGGGTGCACGGCGCCGTGCCGCGCGTGCACAGCAACTTCTCACGAGAAAGGGGGCTCTCTCGCACTCACCTACGCCGAAGCTTTCGGCGTATGCAGTCATCCTATCACCAACCTGGAGCTATTATGTCTAAATTGACACGCCTGGTGATCGCAGCGGTCGGTGCCACTGCCGTGATGGCGCTCGCCATCGGCAGCGCGTCGGCCAGGAACTTCTCGATCTCCAATCAACAGATAAGAGCGGTCTGGAACCCAATGAACTTCATAGACCCGTTCGGAGTAACTGTTGAATGTCCGGTGACGCTCGAAGGCAGTCTCCACTCGAGGACCATAGCCAAGGTGAGCTACGCCCTAATCGGTTACATCACCACCGCCCGAGTCTCAAATGAAAGATGCGTTGGAGGCGAAGCGACGATCCTAAATGAATCCCTGCCCTGGCATGTGAGGTACTTCGGGTTTGTAGGCACACTACCTGATATAACGAGAATCCTGACCTTAATCAGTGGCGCTTCGTTTAGGGTAAGGACTAGTGCGACTTGCCTATTTACCCTCAGGGAAACCACAGCCGAACACGGACTCGGAACATTTAACCGCAATACAACGACCGGTCAGCTTACCTCTGTCGACGTAGGCGGTGAAATAACCAGCAACGAAGCCTGCGCATTCGGACTGAGAGTCAGGGGTAGGCTTGAAAAGACGTCGATAAGCCTCCGCCTACTAAACACCAACGAACTAATCTTCGTAAGACTAATATAGTTCAGAAAAACGTCGTACGTAGTATCCGGGGTGGCCTCACCGAGGCCACCCCGGTTCTGCGGCTGTTGCACTCCGAGCGCAGGCACTTCAGCTACCGCTCCCCCCGCGCCGCCACTTCCACGATCGACGCGTCGATCAGCCACTCGACCGGGGCGCGGTCGTCGGTGAAGACGCGGCCGCCGTTAAGGCCTGGCGCGAGGCGGGTGGCCGCAGAAGCGGCGACGGGGCGCAGGTCGTCGGGCAGCTGCGGCACCGCCTGCCACAGGCGCTCCGCCGAAGCGGGCGCGTTGCTCGCCAGCAGGACCGTGTTGGTCGTCTGGCTGGGGTCGCGCAGGACGTAGGGGAAGACGTCGTGCATCGTCGCCGTGAGCGCCTGCTCGAGCTTGTCGGAGCGTTCCGGGTGGCCGACGTTCACGAGCACGACCCCGCCCGGCTTCAGCCGCTGGCGCACGAGCGCGAAGAACTCGCGCGTGGCGAGGTGGAACGGCACGTACGGCTGGCGGTACGCGTCCACGAAAACCGCGTCCCAGCGCCGCGAGCTCGCGCGCAGGAACGCGCGTCCGTCGGCCGTGTGGAGATGCAGCCGCGGTCCGCGCAGGTCGAACAGCTCGCGCCCCACCTCGCTCAGCTCGCCGTCGAGCTCGACGCCGTCGACCCGCGCCGCCGGGAAGTAGTGGGCGTAGGCACGCGCGGTCGTGCCGGCGGCGTTGCCGACGATCGCGACCGAGCGCGGCGGCGCGTCCCGCGCGGCGAGCGGCAGCACGAGGAACTCGTCCCAGTAGTCGCCCGTCAGCCATCTGTCCGGCGCGTACACGGAGTGGACCGCCTGCCCCTCGTTCAGCTCCAGCCGCCGCTCGCCGTCCGGCTCCTCCACCACGCGCGCGTACTGGTAGGGCGTCTCGCGCTCCCACACGACGCGCCCGTCGCCCGTTGCTTTCACCGTCCCGACGGGCACCGCGATCAGCGCCGCGACCGCCGCCGGCGCGAGCGCCCAGCGGCGCTGCATGGAGGCGACCGCCGCGAGCGCGAGCACCAAGGCGAACGCGAGGAACGTGCGGCGCGTGCCAAGGAACGGGATCAGCAGCAGCGCCGACAGGAACACGCCGCTGAGCGAGCCGAGCGTCGAGATCGCGTACAGCCGCCCGGCGACCGACCCCGCCTCCTCCACCCGCACGACCGCCAACCGGATCGCGTACGGCGCGACCGTCCCGAGCAGCAGCATCGGCACCGCGATCAGCACGAGCACGGCGACGAGCGAGCCGACGAACGCGCCGGCCGAGAGCGAGTCGAACGCGTCGACCGACGTGCGCAGGAACGGCCCGGCGACGAACGGGACGAGCGCGAACAGGCCGGCGGCGGCGAGCACGATCGCCGACAGCCGCGCGACCGACGGCCGCCGATCGGCCAGTCTGCCGCCCAGCCAGTAGCCGGCCGACAGCGCGAGCAGCACGGTCGCGATCGTGTTCGCCCAGATCAGCGTCGAGTCGCCGAACCACGGCGCGAGCAGGCGCGCCGCGGCGATCTCGCCACCGAGCGACGACGCGCCCACGACGAACACGAGCAACAGCAGACGGCGGCCGGGCATCCCGCCGACAGCGTAGGGGACGACCTCCGCCGGCCCGGCCCGGCGCCGCGCTCAGCCGGCGGACGCGCCGCCGTCGAGCGCGCGCTCGATGTAGGGCGAGAGCAGTGCGGCCGCGTCCGCGGCGGTGGCGTGCGGCGTGCCCTTCGGCACCGTCACGTAGCTGATCGCCAGCCGCACGAGCGTCTCGGCGAGCAGTTGCGCGTCGTGCTCGCTGGCAGCCGGCCAGCCGTCGCGCATGACGGCGGCGATGCGCGCGCTCGCCCACGTCACGACCGGCATCGACTGCGTCGTCACCAGCGGCAGCATCCCGCCCGTGCCGTCGTCGCTCAGCAGGATCCGCATGAGCGGATCCTCGCCGGCCGTCACCAGGAACACCTCCAGGGCGGCCTCGACCGCGGCGGCCGGGTCGTCGAGGTGCTCGCGCACCGCCTGCTCGACCGCGTCGAGGAAGCGCTCGCCCTCGCGGATCACGAACGCGGCGGAGAACTCGTCGCGCGTGCCGAACTCCTTGTAGAGCGTCTGGCGCGAGACGCCGGCCGCGCTCGCGATGTCGGCCATCGTCACCTCCGCCCACGGGCGCTGCTGCACCTGGTCGCGCGCGGCGTCGAACAGCGTGTCGCGCAGCAGCTGTCTCGCCGCGACGGCGTAGGGAGGGCGTGCCACTCCCGGAATGGTCGCAGCGGACGCGGTCACGCGTCGGGCTCGAAGTCGACCTTGTCGCGCACGCCACAGTCGGGGCAGGCCCAGCCGTCGGGCACCTCGGACCACGGCGTGCCGGGCGGGAAGCCCTCGCGCGGGTGGCCTCTCTCCTCGTCGTAGACGTACTCGCACCCGGGGCAGACGAAGGCGGCCATCAGGCCACCTCGGCCGGCCGGCGCCCGTAGCGCTTCAGCACCCGCGTGCGCGCCCGCGGCTGGATGTTCGCGCGCTCGACGTCGCCGCCGTAGTGCTCCAGCAGCCGGTGGTCCATCACGCGCCGCCACACCGGCGGCACGAGCGCGAGCACGATCATGCCGGCGTAGCCCGTCGGCAGCTGCGGCGCGTCGTCCATGTGGCGCAGCGCCTGGTAGCGGCGCGTCGGGTTGGCGTGATGGTCGCTGTGACGCTGCAGGTGGTAGAGCAGCACGTTGGAGGCGACGTTGTTCGAGTTCCACGAGTGCTCGGGCTGCGTGCGTTCGTAGCGGCCGTCCTCGCGTCTCTGCCGCTGGAGGCCGTAGTGCTCGAGGTAGTTGACGACCTCCAGCAGCGAGGCGCCGACGACCGACTGGATCAGCAGGTACGGCAGCACGACCCAGCCGAACACGGCGATCAGGACGACGTACAACGCGAGCGTCATCGCCCACGCGTTGAGGATGTCGTTCTTGTAGGTCCACGGTCCGCTGCCGGTGCGGCGCAGGCGCTCGACCTCGAGCTCCCACGAGGAGCGCAGCGAGCCCCACGCGGTCCGCGGCAGGAACGCCCAGAAGCTCTCGCCCAGGCGCGCGCTCGCCGGGTCCTCCGGCGTCGCGACGCGCACGTGGTGGCCGCGGTTGTGCTCGATGAAGAAGTGGCCGTAGCCGCTCTGCGCGAGCGCGACCTTCGACAGCCAGCGCTCGAGCGAGGCGCGCTTGTGGCCGAGCTCGTGCGCGGTGTTGATCGCGATGCCGGAGACCATCGCCATCGTGAACGCGAGCCCGATCTTGTCGACGGTGGTGAGGTCGCCGTGCGCCCACAGCCAGCACGCGAACACGAGCCCGGCGTACTGGATCGGGATGAACACGTACGTGCACCAGCGGTAGTAGCGGTCCTGCTCGAGCCACTTGATGATGCTGTCGGGCGGGTTCTCCGCGTCCATCCCGACGAGCACGTCGAGGATCGAGAAGACCCCGAACACGAGGATCGGCCCGAACCACCAGGCGACGCCGAGGCCGGTCACCTCCGCCCACCCCCACGCGATGAACGGCAGCAGCGGGACGACGAGCCCCAGCAGCCACGCGTAGCGCTTGCCGTCACGCCAGGTCGCGGGATTCAGCTCCTCCTCGACAGCGATCGTGCTCATGTCTCCTCCGGTGTCGCTAGAAGCGATTGCGTCTCGTAGGTTTACACGAGGACGTAACCGTGTCAACCAGCGCGTGTGAGAGCATCGGCGCCCATGGGACGGGGGACCCAGGCGCGGGGATGGCCCGAGCGGCCGGTGCTCGGCGCGGCGCTGCTGCTGGCGCTGCTCGTGCTCGCCTACCTGTGGCCCGCGCTGATCGGCGGCAAGGTCTTCTCGCCGGACGCGGTCCTCTACAAGCTCGCGCCGTGGCAGCCGTACCAGCCGGCCGACGTGGCGAGCTACGAAAACTACCTGCTGGCCGACGTGCCGCTCGTCGTGCGGCCGTGGCACGAGCTCGTGCGCCAGCTGCTGCGCGACGGCGTGCTGCCGGCGTGGAACCCCTACGCGCTGACCGGCATCTCGCTGCTCGCCAACCCGCAGACGGGGCTGTTCTCGCCGCTCAGCCTGCCGCTCTGGACGCTGCCGTTCGAGTGGGCGTTCGGGCTCGTCGCGGCGCTCAAGCTGTGGGTCGCCGGGCTCGGGACGTTCCTGCTCGTGCGCGAGCTGCGGCTCGCCTTCCTGCCCGGCCTGCTCGCCGCGGTCGCGTTCGCCTTCTGCTCGATGAACGTGATGTGGCTGATGCCCGAAGCGGTGCCCGCGGTCGTCGTGTGGCTGCCGTGGCTGATCTGGCTCGTCGAGCGGCTGCTGGCGGGACGCGGCGGCACCGGCACCGCGGTCGCGCTCGCGTGCGTCACCGCCGCCGCGCTCGGCGGCGGCCACCCCGGCTCGCAGGTGCACGTGCTGCTGGCCGCCGGCGGCTACGCGCTGCTGCGCGCCGGCCTGGATCGGGAACGCGCGCCGCCCGAGCGGCTGCGCGGCGCAGCGCTCGCGCTCGGCGCGCTCGTCGCCGGGATCGCGCTCGTCGGGGCGATGCTGATCCCCGAGCTGCTGTCGAGCCACGCCACGATCGGCACGCTCGCGCGCAGGGGCGGCGCGAGCACGCTCCCCGGCCACGAGCACATGCCGTTCGGCGCGATCCGCACGCCGCTGTTCCCCGACTGGTGGGGCCGGCCGAGCGCGTTCGAGACGGACAGCTCGCCGCTGCACGCGTGGAACGTCAACTACGAGGAGCGGACGTTCTACGCCGGCGTCGTCGCGCTGCTGCTCGCGTGCGCGGGACTCACGAACCGCGCGTCCCTGCGAAGGCAGGCGCCGTTCCTCGTGCTCGGCGCGCTCGGGCTCGCGATGGCGCTGCACGCGCCGGGCCTGTGGTGGCTCGCGAGCCACCTGCCGGCGCTCGAGCTGGTCGAGAACCAGCGGCTGCACTTCGTCTTCGAGCTGGCCGTCGCGGTGCTGGCGGCGTTCGGGCTGCAGGCGGTGCTGGAGCGCCCCGGCGAGCGGCGGCGCCAGCTCGCGGTCGTGCTCGGCGCGCTCGCCGTCGGGCTCGGC
The DNA here is from genome assembly GCA_036379915.1 of Conexibacter sp. GTDB lineage: Bacteria > Actinomycetota > Thermoleophilia > Solirubrobacterales > Solirubrobacteraceae > Conexibacter. The sequence goes on from DASVFS010000063.1 coordinate 12,729, forward strand.
GCGGCCGTCACCTCGGGCGCGAGCGCGGCCGACGCGGGGCGCGTCGCCGAGCACTTCCTCACCGGCCGCGACTTCGCGCGCACGGGCGTCGTGGAGCTGACCGCGGTCGCGTGGTTCCTGCTGCTCGCGCTGGCGCTCGGCCTCGCGCTGCTGGCGCTGCGGCGCTGGCCCGCGCGCCGCAGCTGGATCGCCGCCGCGCTCGTGCTCGTCGCGGCGTTCGACATGCTCCACTTCGCGCACGGCTACAACCCGATGGGTCCGCCGGAGCGCGTCACGCCGCCGCGCACGCCCGCGCTCGCCTACCTGCAGCGGCACCGCGCCGAGGGACGCGTGGCAGCCGTCGAAATCGCCCTGCTGCCGGACGCCGCGATGCGCTACGGCCTCGCCGACGTGCGCGGCTACGACCCGCCGTATCCGACGCGGCGCTTCTACGCGCTGTGGCAGCTGGCGGAGCCCGACCAGGAGCCGTGGAGGCCGATGACGATCACCACGCTGACGCCGGCCGCCGTGCAGGTGACGGGCGCGCTCGGCACGCGCTTCGTGCTGGCCGGCCCGGGCGTCGGGATCGCCGGCGACGCGGACCCGGCGGTGCGCGCGCTGCGCCGCGTCTACGCCGGCCCGGACGCGACGGTCTTCCGCAACCCGCACGCGGCCCCGCGGGCGTTCGTGCCCGCCGAGGTGCAGGTCGTGCCGGACGCCGCCACGGCGCGCGCGACGCTCGCCGACAGCGCCTTCGACGCGAGCCGCACGGCCGTCGTGGTGGAGCGCGACCAGCGCGGCGCGCAGGTGGGCGCGGCTCGCGGCGACGTGACGATCGCGTCCGAGCGCAACGCCGGCGTGACCCTGCGGGCGCGACTCGCGCGTCCGGGACTCGTCGTGCTCGGCGACCAGCTGCTCGACGGCTGGAGCGTGCGCGTCGACGGCAGGGCGGCGACGCCGATCCGCGTCAACGAGGTCCTGCGCGGCGTCGTCGTCGGCGCCGGCGCGCACGAGATCGAGTGGAGCTACCGCGTCCCCGGACTGCGCGCTGGTGCGGCGTTGAGCGCCGCCGCGGCGCTGCTGCTCGTGTGCGCGGCGATGCTGCCGCGCGTGCGCCGCCGGCGGCGGGCCGTCAGCTAGAAGTCCTCGTCGCCCGCGTCGTCGCCGGGGTCCGGCTCGTCGGACCAGTCGAGCAGCTCGACGTCGATCGCCGTGCCGTCCTCGTCGAGCGTGACCGACACCTCGTCGTCGACCGCGATCCCGTCGAGCAGGCTCGGGTCCTCGACCGGGTAGCTCTCCTCGCCGTCGCCGTCGTCGGGCGCGAGCGTCAGCGACGAGCCGTCGGCCGCGAGCGCGGTGACCGTGCCGTCGACCACGTCGAGCGCACCGTCGTCGACGCCGGGATCGCTCGAGCACGCGTCGTCCTCGTACGCCTGGTCCTCGCCGCACTCGGCGCTCTCGCCGGGTCCGCCGCGATCGTCGTCGCCGCTGCCGATGCGCGTGCCGGCGCGCACCGGCTTGACCTTCACGACGTCGCCGCGCTTACCGGTCGCCAACGTGATCAGCAGCGTCTGGCCGGGCGCGAATCTCCTGCCGCCGGCGGCGAGCTTGAAGGTCGAGCCGTCGCCGAGGCGCACGACGGCGCCGCGCACGACGCGGCCGAGGAACGCGACCCGGCGCCGATGGCCCGTCACGCGGGCTCTGCCCCGCTGCACGCGCACGACGTCGCCGCGCCGCAGGCCCTTCGCGGAGCCGACGCGCGCGTCGCCGACGCGGTGCGCCTTGTCGACGAGGCGGACCGTGTGGCCGCCGGCCGACAGCACGACGCCCCGGCCGGCGGCGGGGGCGGCGACGGCGACGGGCGCGCCCAGCGCGCAGGCGCTCGCGACGCACGCGAACAGGATCAGGACGCAGCGGGGGACGGACATGGCCCCGGCATCGGCAGACCCGGCGCGCCGCTCGAACGAGCGCCGGCGCGCCTGGACGATGAGCTACTCGTCGTGCGGGACGAAGTCGCGCTTGCGCGCCCCGCAGACGGGACAGAACCAGGTCTCGGGGATGTCCTCGAACGCCGTGCCGGGCGGGATGCCGCCGTCGGGATCGCCGTCGGCGGGGTCGTAGATGAATCCGCAGGACTCGCAGATCCACTTCTGCGTCGTTCGGGTCGCGCTCATGGCCTGAACGGTACCGCGCCGGTGGACGCAACCGCTGAGCTAGGGTGGCCTGGATGGAGCCCGCGCAGCCCGGACCCGGCGAGGAGCTGAACACCGGTCCCGTCACGACGCCGCGGCTCGCGGCGAGCGTGATCGTGCTGCGCGGCGGCGGCGACGACCTCGAGGTGCTGCTCGTCCAGCGCAACCCGGCGTCGCGCTTCATGGGCGGCGCGTGGGTCTTCCCCGGCGGCGCGGTCGACGCGGCCGACGGCGAGGGAGAGGCGGCGCTGCGCGCGGCCGGCGTGCGCGAGGTCGCCGAGGAGGCGGGGATCGCGATCGAGGACCCGGCGTCGCTCGTGCCGTACTCGCGCTGGATCACGCCGAAGGTCGTGAAGATCCGCTTCGACACGTGGTTCTTCCTGTCCCCCGTCGCGCGCGACGCCGCGCCGCGGATCGACGGCGGCGAGTGCGTCGACTGGCGCTGGAGCAGGCCGCAGGCGGCGCTCGACGCGTACGCCGCCGGCGAGCTGCAGCTCGTCTTCCCGACGATCAAGCACCTCGAGCAGCTGGCGTCGTTCCCGCACGCGGACGCGCTCGTGGCGCACGCGCGCAGCCGCCGCGTGGAGCCGGTCGAGCCGCGCGTCGTGCTGGAGGGCGAGGTCGCGCGCGTGCTGCTGCCGGGCGACCCGGGCTACGAGGCGGTCGAGGCCGCGCCGTGAGCGTCACGGTCGCGGTCACCGGTCCCACCGGCGACATCGGCCGCGCCTTCATGCGCGCGCTGGAGCGCAGCAGAGAGGTCGGGGCGATCCGCGCGATGGCGCGGCGCGAGCTCGACCCGGTCGCCGAGGGCTGGCGCAAGACGACGTATCTGCAGGGCGACGTGCTCGACCGCGACGCGGTGGACGAGCTGGTCGCGGGCGCCGACGCGGTCGTCCACCTCGCGTTCGCGATCATGGGCGCCGGCGGCGACGACGGCCGGCGCGTGAACCTGGAGGGCTCGCGCAACGTGTTCGCGGCGACTGTGAGAGCCGGCGTGCCGCGGCTCGTCTACACCTCGTCGGTCGCCGCCTACGGCTTCCATCCCGACAACCCGTCGCCGCTGACCGAGGACGTGCCGCCGCGCGGCACGGGCGCGCACGCCTACTCGGCCGGGAAGGCCGAGGTGGAGCAGCTGCTCGGCGACGTGACGCGCGGCAGCGCGACCGCCGTGTACGTCTTCCGGCCCTGCATCGTCGCCGGCCCGGACGCGCTGATGATGATCGCGTCGATCCCGTACGTGCAGCTGAGCGAGCGGGTGCCCGAGACGGTGCGCTGGCTGCTCGACACGGCGGCGCCGGTGCTGAAGCCGGTGATCCCCGACAACGGCACGCGCTTCCAGCTGGTGCACCACGACGACGTCGCGAGCGCGCTGCGCGCGGCGGCGCTGGGACGCGGCGAGCCGGGCGTCTACAACCTCGCGGGTCCCGGCGAGCTGACGATGCGCGACCTCGCGGAGGACCTCGGCTGGTACGCCGTGCCGGTGCCGGACCTCGCGGTCGACGCGGCCGCCGAGCTCGCGCGCCTGCCGTTCGTGCCGGAGAAGGCGCAGTGGGTCAACGCGCTGCGCGTCCCGGTCGTGATGGACACGGCGAAGGCGCGGCGCGCGCTCAGATGGCGGCCGAGACACGGCGCGCGCGAGACGCTGCGCGAGACGATCGCGCAGGCGCGCGCGGCCGAGCTGCTGCGCTAGCGTTCCCGCCGTGGCGCACCCCACGCAGACGGCCGTCGGCACCTGGAGCGGCGGCCGCTTCATGCACTTCGGCGCGCCGCTCGACGACGAGCGGCTGCTCGCCCTGCTGCGCCCCGACGACGCGATCCGGACCGTCATCACCGCCGACGCGTACGGCGCCGGCGACGCCGACCGCATGCTCGGCCGCGCGCTGGAGGGTCTCGACCGCGATGCGTACGTGCTCGTCGGCGCGGTCGGCCACGACTTCTACGAGGGCGAGCGCCAGGGCGCGAAGGGCTTCCCGCGCTTCACCGACCCGGCGCTGCGCGGGCCGGAGGCCTACGCCTCCTACCTGCGCCGCGCGACGGAGGCGTCGCTGGAGCGCTGCGGCGTCGATCGCTTCGACCTGCTGCTGCTGCACAACCCCGATCGCACCGGCTTCACGAGCGAGGCCGTGTGGGACGGGATGGCGGCGCTGCGCGACGCCGGCCTGACGGACCTGATCGGCGTCGCGCCGGGACCGGCGAACGGCTTCACGCTCGACCTGATCGACTGCTTCGAGCGCTTCGGCGAGCGCATCGACTGGGCGATGGTGATCCTCAACCCGCTCGAGCCGTGGCCGGGCGAGCTGGCGTTGCCGGCCGCCGAGCGGCACGGCGTGCAGCTGATCACGCGCGTCGTCGACTACGGCGGACTGTTCGGCGGCGACCTGCGCGACGCGAGCGCGCTCGGCCCGCGCGACCACCGCGCCTTCCGGCCGGCGGGGTGGATCGAGGCGGGTCTGGAGCGGATCGAGCGGATGCGCCCGATCGCCGAGCGCCACGGCCTCACGCTGCTGCAGCTCGCCTGCCAGTGGAACCTCGCGCACGCCCCCGTGCGCTGCGTCGCTCCCACGCTGCTGCAGGAGTCGGGCGAGAGCGCGCGGCCGGTCGAGGACAAGCGCGCCGAGCTGGCCGCGCTGCCGCGCGAGATCGTGCTCAGCGCCGAGGAGGTCGCCGAGCTGCGCGCGATCGGCGACAACGCGAACTGCATGACGCTCAAGGGCGGCGTCCCCGACCACGAGGGCCCCGCGCTGCCCGACCGCTGGCAGCTCGACGAGCGGCTCGCGGAGTTGGCCGCGCGCTGGGAGATCGACCCAGCGCGCGACCTCGTCCAGGCACACTGACAGCGTCGGAGCCGCGCGCCGCGCGCATCGCGGATCCGATCAACCAGCGGATGCGACGGCGGGCGAAGCGGTCGAACCGAGATCGCGTCCGCTGCTGATGGATCGCTCCGGAGGAGAGCACGCCGGGCATGCGCAGTGCTTGTCCGTGAAGTGCACGAGCCGCGATGGATCCGACAGCATCGCCGGCAGCAGTGTGGTGGCCCACCGCCAGTCGTCTACCGAATAGGCGCGATAGAAGGCATGCGCGACGATGTCCGCCAGCTGCATCAGACGAGTCGTCCGCGAGTCGACGAAGAACGGTGTCTCAGCGATTGCATAAAGCCGCCGGTGGTTGCCGCGCGCTCCTCGCCGGCGTGTTCGCCGCACCTCGACCAGCGCGTGCAGAGTCTTTTCGTACTTGCTGCGATCCGCGACGAGGATGCCGTTGTGCGGGAAGCCTCGCTTGCGCCCCTCGCGCAGAAACCTGTCGAAGAGGAACAGCATCTCCTCATATGCCGATTCGAGCGGAGAGTGGGAATGCCCGCGGTCCATTGCGACCACGAACGGCTCAACGCTCGAGAGGCTGTCGACGTGCTGCCACTCGCAGACGTGGCGCATCAACGCGTGAGCGAGACCATGCCGCTTGGCAGCCGACACGTTTCTCCACTCGCGGCCGCCTGCACGCATCGGGGACGCATGAATCTCCGCGCGCATCGCGAATCTTCGCCCAACGAACCGGTTCATCGTGGAGTTGATCTCCCCCGCGAGCGGCCGGACCGCATCCTCGTGAACCGCGATGCCCCCGACAACGAGGACTCTCACGTTGGGATCGCTCAGGTCGCCGGCTTCATCGGCATAGAGCAGATACATAGCCGACAAAGGAAAGCAGCCGGGGGAGACGTAAAGTCTCCGCGAGCCCTCAGGCTCTCCCGACTGCAGTGCGCCGCACTTTAGCGACGACGCAGGACCGATGCAACAGGCGTTAGCGTCGCCGGAAGTTCCGGCGACGCTAACGCCTGTGTCGGACGGAACGCGCAAGCGGCTCGCCGAGCTGGCCGCGCGCTGGGCGATCGACCCGGCGCGCGACCTCGTCAAGCTCGGCGTGTAACGGGACCTCGCGCTACGGCGCTATGAACCCGAGCATGATGCCCATCGCGTCGTCGATCGCGGGATGTCCCACGGGCACTTCGTACTGCACGTGCAGGCGCAGCGTGTTGCCGCTCGCTATTTCCGCGACCGGCGTACCGACGCACGTGCTCATCGAGGAGATGCTTAGGCGGCCTTCGGGGCTGACGTAGCCTTCGGTCTCGCCGCTTCTCGAGACCGAGCTGCAGATCAGCGCTTCGCTTCTGCTCTGGTTCGTGAGCTCGTCCTTGACGCCGTGGTCGTGGATGTGACCCGCCATCGCGATCAGCCTGCCTGCCGAGGGCGCTCTTATTTCCCGGTGCGTGTCGCTGAAGCCGATCGGCACTTCTATGAGCGAGTCGGTCGTGCAGCCGTCGACGTCGAGCCACCACGGCGTGAGGTTCGTGCGGCTCGTCGCGTCGGTGCCGGTCGCGTACTTGAACGTGACCTTGATCTTCACCGTTCTCGTTTCGGTCGACCAGTTCATCAGGTCGACGTCCATGTTCCAGGTGTCTCTGGAGCCGACTTCGTAGCCGTAGGCGAGTCTTTCGATGTCTATCGCCGTGCGCTCGTTGCCGGAGGCGAAGAAGCGCTGGCCGAGCAGGCCGGACCCGGTGCCGGGGCAGGTCGAGTCGGTCTTGTTGCTCGCCGCGAACAGGAAGTGGTGCAGCATCGGGCCGGTCCTGATGTTCACTTCTCTGCCGGTCGAGGCGTCGACCATTTCCGGGTCGATCGCGATCAGCTTGCAGCCGCTGCAAGGCCTGGCCACGTTGAATCTTATTTCGTTGGAGATCATCCCCGCGTTGTCGTGATCATGCGGGTCGCCGTTGCCGGCCGGGATCGTCCACGGGCCGTATTCCATCGTTCTCGTCGTGATCGTCGCGCCCGCTGTGGCGGCGAACGCGAACACGGCGAACAGCGCGCACGCGAGTGCGGCGAGATACCTCGTGTGAGGCATGTGCTCCCCCTTCTATGAGTGTGGCGCGCGTCACCCTCCCCGGTGCGCGCGCCCGGACGAACGCGAAGCTAGCCCGAATTCCAGCGCACTGTCAATCGTGCGCGTGCACTAGATCGCGTCCTCGCCTTCGATCACGTGCATGACGGCGTTGATGAGCGCGAGGTGGGTGAACGCCTGCGGGTAGTTGCCGAGCTGGCGCCCCGACCAGCAGTCCAGCTCCTCCGCGTACAGCAGCAGCGGCGAGGCGTGCGCGAGCAGCTTCTCCAACAGCGCCTTCGCGCGGCGGTGCTCGCCGATCTCCTCGAGCGCGGCGACGAGCCAGAAGGAGCAGATCAGGAACGTCCCCTCCTCCCCGTGCAGGCCGTCGTCGGTCTCCTCGACCTTGTAGCGCAGCACGAAGCCGTGGTCGGTCAGGTCGCGCGCGATCGCCTTGACCGTCTCGACGACGCGTCTGTCGCCCGGCGGCAGGAAGCGCACGAGCGGGATCAGCAGCGTCGAGGCGTCGAGCGCGTCGGTGTCGTAGTGCTGGCGGAAGATCCCGTCGCGCACGCCGTGGCTGAGGACGTCCTGCTTGATCTCGTCGGCGAGCGCCTGCCACTCCACGCTGAGCCCGGGCTCGCCGTGGATCTCCGCCAGGCGCGCCCCGCGGTCGAGCGCGACCCAGCACATCAGCTTCGAGGAGACGTAGTGCTTCGGCTCGCCGCGCGCCTCCCAGATGCCCTGGTCGGGCTGCCGCCAGACCGCGATCGCGCCCTCGACCTGGTCCCGCAGCACGGGCCACAGCCGCTGCGGCAGCCGCCCGCCGTGCTTCGTGTGCAGGTAGACGGAGTCGAGCACCGCCCCGTAGACGTCGTTCTGGCGCTGGCAGAAGGCGCCGTTGCCGATCCGCACGGGCCGCGCGCCCTCGTAGCCGGTGAGGTGGTCGAGCGTCTGCTCGGTCAGGTCCAGCCGGCCGTCGATCCCGTACATGATCTGCAGCGAGCCGTCGTGGTTGCGGTTCACGTCGGCGACGAACTGCATGAAGTCGTCGGCCTCCCAGTCGAGCCCGAGCGCGTGCAGGCCCCACAGCGCGAAGGTCGCGTCGCGCATCCACGTGTAGCGGTAGTCCCAGTTGCGCTCGCCGCCCGGCGTCTCCGGCAGCGAGGTCGTGAGCGCGGCGACGATCGCGCCGGTCGGCGCGTAGGAGAGCCCCTTCAGCACGAGCGCCGAGCGCTGGAGGTAGACGCGCCACGGATGGTCGGGGAAGGCGCCGTCGTCGAGCCAGTCGCGCCAGAAGCGGGAGGTGCGCTCGAGCATCGCCGTGGCCTCCTGCGCCGTCCGCGGGCCGTGCAGGTCTGCCCCCCAGGAGAGCGCGCAGAAGCGCGTCTCGCCTTCCTGCAGGGTGTGGCGCGCGCGAGCGCGGTTGCCCTCGATGCCGAGCCTCAGGTCGGTCGACAGACGCACGGTGGTCTCGCCGTCGGTCGCGTCGGCGACGGCGTACGGCTCGACCATCGTCCAGTCCGCCGCGGCGCGCGCGTAGTCGAACGCCGGCTCGCAGATCAGCTCGATCTGCACGCTGCCCTGGATGCACTCGATCGTGCGCACGAGCACGCGGTCGGCGTCCGTGTCGGTCGGCGGGCGCGTGTGCGCCTGCGGGTCGCTCGACTCGCGCCACGGCCCGATCGTGAGCGCGTCGCGCACGACGAGCCAGCCGGACGGCGTCATCCAGGTCGTCTCGACGATGTTCGTGCCGGGCTCGTAGCGGCGCGCGCCGGGGACCGTCATGCCGTAGGGCCCGAGGCGAAAGCCGCCGGCGCCGCGGTCGAGCAGCGCGCCGAAGACCGACGGCGCGTCGAAGCGCGGGACGCACAGCCACTCGATCGTCCCGTTCGGCGCGAGCAGCGCGCCGGTGTGGCAGTCCGACAGGAACGCGTAGTCGGCGATCGGCGGGAACGGCGAGCGCGCCGGCTGGCGCACGTGGCCGCGCGGGTTCGCGCGCGGGCGCGTCCGTCTGGTGGCGGTCATCGCCGCCAATGCTCGCACGCCGGGTGGCGCTTTACACGGGGAGGATCGTGAAGCCCGGCCCGAGCAGCCGGCGCATGTCGTCCGCATCCGAGGTGGCGATCGCGTCGCCGCGCTCGCGCACGCCTATGGCGATGCAGGCATCAACGG
>DASVFS010000064.1:0-7838 GCA_036379915.1 Conexibacter sp.
GGGCGCGACGGGCGTCAGACATCTCGCGTCGCGCGGGCGCGCGAGCGCGCGCATCGCGCTCGTGGGCGCGCCGCACGCCCATCCCGTCCGTGTCCACGCGACGGCGACGATCTTCGAATGAGGGAGGACGACATGACCTACACCGACCCGACCTCCCCGCCTGTCGCGGCGCACGCGGTCGCGTGGGAGCTGTGCGACCACTGCCAGGCGCCGCTCGCCGAGCGCCAGCGCTACTGCGTCGTGTGCGGCGCCCGCCGCGCGCAGGCGGACGACCCGGCCGCGCGGTGGTTCGTCGAGCAGGCGCGCCGGGCGCGGTCGGCTGAGACGGCGCCGAGCGGACCCCACGGCTCCGGCGACGCCGCCGCGTCGCGGCTCAGATTCGCGCTCGTGTTCGCGCTGCTGCCGCTCGTCGCGGCGCTCGGGATCATGGTCGGCCGCGGCGGCGGTGACGACGACCGCCTCGTCGACGCGCTGAAGGCGCAGAAGGCGCCGGTCGTGAACGTGATCGGCGGCGGCGCGACGTCGGGCGACACCGCCGGCAGCGGCTCCGACGCCGACTCCCGCGGCTCGAAGGGCGACGACTCCGACCCCGCGAAGGGCGACGTCATCGCGAGAACGAGATACGGCACGGCGCGCAGACTGACCGACGCGAGCGTCACCCCGCAGCAGCTCGAGGAGAGCAGGCAGGCGCTCAGACACATCGTCGAGTCGAAGGGCAGAGCGTACGTCGAGCAGCAGCGCAACCTGCCCGACCAGATCGTGATCCCGTGAGCGTGCTCGACCGCATCCGCGGCTGGTCCCCGCGCGCGCGGCGGCGCCGCGACGCGCCCCCGGCGGGCCTCGTCCCGGCCGACCGGCTGGCCGCGCAGGCGCGGCGCGACGCGCTGCGCGCCAGCGCCGCCGAGAGCGCCGTCGCGCCGTTCGAGCGCGAGCTGCTCGCCCGGCGCGAGCGCCTGACCGAGCGCTTCGCGCTGCTGCAGGCGGACCTCGGCGGCGTCTTCTACGAGATGGCGATCCGCGACCACGTCGTGATGGACGTGCTCACGCGCAAGGCGGCCGAGCTGCAGCGCGTCGACGCCGACCTGCAGCAGGTCGAGCGCGAGCTGCGCGGCGAGCACGTCGTGGCGGCGCCGCCGGGCGGCCTCTGCCCCGCCTGCGGCGCCGCGCACGCGCTCGACGCGCGCTTCTGCGCGCACTGCGGGCACACGCTCGCGCACGTCGCCGTCGATCCGACGGCGCCGACGGCCGTGCAGCGGATCGCGCGCACGAACGGAGCGGGCGGGGCCGCGCCGTGAGCGCGCTGCAGCTGCGCGCCGTCGCCGTGCTGTCGCTGCTGTGCACGCTCGTCGTGCTCGGCGCGGGCAGGCAGGGCGACGGCAGGGCGGACGCCGCGACCGTGCTGGCGGCGCAGCACGAGCCGGTCACGATCGACGCGCCGGGGCCCGTGGCGTCCTCCGAGCCAACCGGCGAGTCCTCCGGCGACGACGCCGACGACGGCGCGTCGTCCGCGAACGAAGTCGCGACGCTCGACGACGGGGCCGCGACGCCGGTCGAGACGACGCCCTCCGAGGATGAGGACGGCGACGGCGGCAGCGGCGAGACGGACGACGAAGCGGACGAGCCACAGCCGACGAAGATCAGACACGTCTTCCTGATCGTGCTCGCCGGCCGCGGCTACGAGGCGACGTTCGGCGCCGGCGCCCCCGCCACGTACCTGAACGGGACCCTGCGCCCGAAAGGGACGCTGCTGACCGGCTACAGCACGCTCGGCCGCGCCGGACTGGCGGACGCGCTGGCGATCGTCGGCGGCCAGCCGCCGAACGCCGACACGCGCGCGGACTGCCCCGTCTACAGAGAGATCCCGCCGACGGCCGCGCCGTCGAGAACGGGCGAGATCGCCGCCGACGGCTGCGTCTTCCCGAACACGGTCACGACGATCGCCGACCAGCTGAGCGCGAGCAGACGCGCGTGGAAGGCGTACGTCGAGGACCTCGACAGAGGGCCGGCGCCGGGGGCGGGCGGGATCGGGTCGCCGAAGACGACCTGCCGCCACCCCGGCTCGAACGCCGCCGACGACACGCTGAGAGCCCGTCCCGGCGACGGCTACGCGACGCGACGCAACCCGTTCGTCTACTACCACTCGCTGCTCGACCTCGGCGACTGCGACGCGAACGACGGCGCGCTGGGCGCGTTGGAGGCCGACCTCGCCGGCGCGAGACGCACGCCCAACCTCGCCTACATCGCGCCGAACCTGTGCAACGACGGCAGCGAGTCGCCGTGCGTCGACGGCACGCCGGGCGGGCTCGCCGCGGCCGACGCGTTCCTCGCGACGTGGGTCCCGAAGATCCTCGCCTCGCCGGCCTACAGAGCCGACGGGCTGCTGATCGTCGCGTTCGCCGGCGACGTCACGCCGCCTGATCCCGCCGCCCCGCCGCCGGACCCGGCCGCGCCCGTGAGAACCGGCGCGCTGCTCGTCTCCAAGTACGCCCAGCCGGGCGGCACCGCCGGCAGCGACTACGACCCCTACGCGCTCCTGCGCTCGCTGCAGGACCTGTTCGCGCTCACACCGCTCGCCCGCGCCGCGACCGCGAGCTCCTTCGCCCCCACGGTCCTCGCCGACGCCTACGTCACGCCACCCAGCGACGGATGAGACTCACGAGCGCCGATCACAGCTATCTGGGGTGGCGACCTCGGCAGCGACTCGCCATGGTTCCCCGGTGCGCTTCAGCCGACACGCGAAGAACGAGATGCGGCTCTACAAGATCATGCCGGCCGACGTGATCGCCGTCGTCGCGGCGCCAGTCTCGATCGGCAAGGACGCGCGCGGCAACTGCCGGCTGACTGGACCGGACGCCACTGGCCGTGCGATCATCGTCGTAGTCGCCGACGACGATCCTGACTTCGTCATCACGACCTTCCCGGACGACTGAGTATGCGCGCCGACTACGACAGCAAGGCGAATGCCATCTCGATCACGCTCGCGCCGGTCGAGCACGCCGCGCGGGCTGATCAGGTTCACGATCGGGCGATTGTCGCGCTGCACGACGGTCGCCCGGTCGAGCTGCAGCTGCTCTATCCGGACCTCGGGATCGAGGACCCGATCGCGGCGGTCGCCGCTCAGTACGACCTCGACCGCGGCGCGCTCGAAGCCGCCGCCCGCTCCGCGCTCGCAGTGCCGGATCGCGTGGTCGTTCTCGACGTGCTCGCGCCGGCAGCCTGACGCGCCGCGTCAGGCCCAGGCGACGCGCTCCGCGGCCAGTAGCTCGCGCGCGACGCCAAGCGGGCGGGGGTCGATCCAGGCGCCGAGGTCGACCGGGCGCGCGAGGAAGCCGTGCGTCACGAGGAAGTCGTGCTGCGCGCGCAGCGCGTCGAGCTTGCGCCACGAGAGGTCGACGTGCAGCTGGTCGGGCCAGTTGCGCCCGTGCGCAGCCGTCACGTCGCGCGCGCTCGTGCCGGTCTCGAGCGCGAGCAGCTCGGTCGCGTGCTGCGCGTTCAGCTGCGCCCATGCGCCCGCGCGCAAGAGCACCGCGAGCAAGCGCACGACGAGATTCGGCTCGCGCTCGAGCAGCTCCGCGTCGGCGACGATCGCCGCCGGCGTCGTCGCGCTCGTGCGCACGGCCGGGTCGAGGTGGCGGCCGAGGTCGGCGACGACGGTCGCGCCGCTGCGGGCGGCCGCGGCAGCGCCGGCGGCGCCGGCGAGGAAGACCGCGTCGACGTCGCCGCTCGCGAGCGCCTGCAGCTCGGCGGCGTACGGGTCGCCGAGCGCCGCCGAGGCGTCGACGTCGACGTGCGCGACTTCGCCGGGGAAGATCCCCGCGAGCCCGAGCGCCGCGTGGAGGCCGCGGCTGGCGGCGGCGCGATGCGCATCGACCGTCGCGGTCGCGTCGAACGGGAGGCCGAGGCGGCGGCCGGCGAGGTGATCCGGTCCGGCGATCCCCGCGTCAGGCAGCGCGACGACGGCCTGGAACGTCTCGATCCACGTGAGGCCGATCAGCCGCGTCGCGCGTCCTTCGCTGCGTTCCCACAGCGCGCGCGTGCTCTCGCCCTCCCACAGATGATCGGCGTCGTTGCCGCCGACCGACAGCGGCGTCGCGTCGAGCGCGGCCTCGCGCTCGAGCCACCCGAGCCGGTGGGCGATGCCCGTCGCCGTCGGGACGGCGCCGCGACCGATCTCGATCGGGACGCGATCGACCTTCACGGAGGCCGGGCGCGTGCGTCCCGCGCGCGACGACGACGTAAACCTTGCTTTCCTGACCGGCTTTACATGATTTGTCATGGGCTCACTGTAGCGCATTGTCTAGTCGATTGGTAGGAAATGTCCTCAGACGGCGGCCGGCTCCAGCGGTCGCAGCTCCTCCTCGCAGGAGATCGCGTAGCGGCGCAGCTGCCCGTCGGGCTCGACGACGTACGCCCCCATCCGCACGAGCGGCGGCGAGTAGGCGTGGATCGTCACCGCCGGCTGCCCGCCCGCGTGCAACACGCGATGGATGTCACTGGGCGCGAACGCGAAGCTCTCCCCCGTGCCCGCCGTGCGCGCGATCGGCGCCTCGCCCGGGCGGCCGAGCACGAGCCGCTCCTCGCGCACGCGGCCGCCGACGACCGCCACGGCGCCGGCCGAGGCGTCGTGGTCGTGGAAGCCGGTGTCGTGGTCCTCCGACCAGCAGATCAGCCACACGTCGAGGTGCTCGTCGCGCAGCAGCTGCGCGTAGGTGCGCTGCGCCGGGTCGTGTGCGACGTGCGCGGCCCACGCCTGCGGGCGCGCGGCGAGCTGCCGCGCGACCGCCTCCAGCTCCTCGCCCGTGAGGTCGCGCCCGTGCGGGCGCTCGACGCTCATGCGGCCATCTCCACGTGCGCGCGCCGCAGCAGCCGGCTCGGGTTCACGCGCAGCAGCGCATGCCCGAGCGCGGTGTCGCCGGCCGGGACGCGTGGCTCGACGAGCGGCCGGTCGGAGCCGTGCACCAACTGCCCGGCGCCGACCACGCCGATCACGGCGCGCAGCATCTGCGGACCGTAGGAGGAGGTGTCGTAGAAGGTGAAAGGGTCGCGCACGGCGCCGGCCGGGCCGCCGCGCGCGGCGAGCCGCTCGACGTGCAGCGGCGCGCCGCCGGCGAGCATCGCGAACAGCACGCGCAGGCGCGGGTGCGCGCGGCGGCCGGCGTGGGCGAACGTCAGCCACGCCGCCTGCATCTGCGCGACATAGCCGGTCAGCACCGGCCACCACGCCGGGAGCCCGGCGGCGCCCCGGCCGCCGTCCCCCGCGATCGGACCGGGGTGCACGAACAGCGGCGCGTCGTGCGCTTCGAGGCGCGCGAGCAGCGGACCGACGCGCTCGAGGGCGGCCGGCGTCGCGAGCGCCGTCGCCGGCAGCGAGAGCCCGGCGACGCCGCGCGCGATCAGCGCGTCGACGTCGGCCGGGTCGGGCTCCGCCAGCTGCACCGCGCCCCACGCGCCGAAGCGGCCGGGCAGCGCGTCGACCCCGCGCTGGTGCGCCTCGAGCAGCGGCAGCGCCTGCTCGGCCGGCAGCGTCTCGATCCCGAGCGCGCTCGACAGCGCGACGAGCGCGCGGTCGACGCCGTCGCGGCGCAGCTCGTCGCCGCGCAGCTGCGCGTCGGTCGCGTCGAGCGACAGCACGCTGTCGGCCTCCCCCGCGACGCGGAACGTCCAGCCGCCGCGCCGGCGGACCAGCGCGGGCGGCTCGCGCCGCCGCGCGAGCGCGGCGATCAGCGGCTGGCCGAGCAGGTGCTGGTGGACGTCGATGCGCTCCATGGCGTCATACTATACATTCTCTACAGGATTTACAGGAAATACTCGTCCACCGACTCCAAGGAGGCTCCGATGCATCTCGACAGACCGAGTGCGCGCGGGGCGGCGCCGCTCGCCGCGCGCGTCGCGCTGATCGCCGCGACGGTCGCGGCGCTCGCGTTCGTGCCGGACGCGCGCGCCCACGGCTCCCACCACCAGCACCGCGACCATCACCGGCACAGGCACGGCCACGGCCACGCCGCCGGCCGGCCGAGCCAGACGGCGCTCGTCCTGCGGTGGTACGACCTCACGACCGACGCCGTGACCGCGGCCGCGCAGCCGGAGCAGGTCACGCAGAACCGCATCTGGGCCGTGAGCTGGATCGCCGCCGCGCGCGCCGTCGATGGATACCGCGGACCGGCGTTCCGCGCGGCCGCGTTCGCGACCGCCCTGCACGACACGCTCGTCGCGCTCGTACCGGCCCAGGCACCGCAGCTCGACGCCGCGCTGGCGGCGACGCTCGCGAGCGTCCCGAACGGCGGCGCGAAGGACGCCGGCATTGCCGCCGGCAGACACGAGGCCGCGCTCGCGCTCGTGGAGCGCGCCGGCGACGGGCTCGACACGGCGTCGGTCAACGTCCCGTGGACGCCACCCGCCGCGGCACCCGGCGTCTACCAGCCGACCCCGCCGACGTTCGGCCCGGTCGTGCGCGCCGGGCTGCCCAGAGCGCGCGCGTTCCTCTTGCACGCGAACGACGAGCTGCGGCCCGGTCCCCCGCCGAGCCTCGCCTCGAGACGCTACCTGCGGGCGCTCGCCGAGGTGCACGCGTACGGCGGCGCCAGCGGCAGCGCGCGCACGCCGGCGCAGACCGACGTGGCGAACTTCGTCGCGCAGGCCTCGGTCGTGCAGTACGCGCAGCTGCTGCGCGCCGTGATCGCCGACGGCCGTCGACCGCTCGCCTGGCAGGCGCGCCTCGTCGCGGCGTTCAACGCGATCCAGGTCGACCAGCAGATCGCGATCGCCGACGCGAAGTACGCGTACGTGTTCTGGCGGCCGGTGACGGCGATCCGCACCGGCGCGGTGGACCCGGATCCGGCGTGGACGCCGCTGCTCGCAACGCCGCGCCATCCCGAGTACCCGAGCGGGCACGCCGGCTACGCCGGGACCGCGGAGGCGGTGCTGCGCGCGCTCGTCGGGCCGAAGCCTGTCAGGCCGATCGCGCTCACGAGCGCGACCGCCCCGGGCGTCGTGCTGACCTACGCGGACTGGCCGTCGATCACGCGCGACGTCGTCGACGGCCGCGTGTGGGAGGGCGTGCACTTCCGCTTCTCCGACGAGACCGCGGTGCGCGTCGGCGCGGCGATCGCGCGGCATGACCTGCGCCGCCTCTGGCGGCTGGGGCTCTAGCGGACGGGCAGGGACCGCCCGCGGGGCGGACCGCCGCGCGTGCGACGATGCCGCGCGGATGGTCCGCCCCGCCGACCCCGCCCGCGACGCGGCCGCCTGCGCCGCGATCTACGCGCCGTACGTGCGCGACGGCGTCGTCTCGTTCGAGGAGGCGGTCCCGACCGCGGACCAGCTGGCGGCGCGCATCGCGAAGATCGCCGCGACGCACCCGTGGCTCGTGTGCGAGCGCGACGGGCAGGTCGTCGGCTTCTCCTACGGGGCGCCGCACCGCGAGCGCGCCGCCTACCGCTGGGCGGCCGACGTGAGCGTCTACGTCGATTCCGCCTGGCAGCGCCGCGGCGTCGGGCGCACGCTGTACGCGGCGCTGCTCGCGCGGCTGCGCGCGCAGCGGCTGCACGTCGCCTGCGCGGGGATCACGCTGCCGAACGCGGCGAGCGTCGGCCTGCACGAGTCGCTCGGCTTCGAGCTCGTCGGGATCTACCGCGGCATCGGCTGGAAGGCCGGGTCCTGGCGCGACGTCGGCTGGTGGCAGCTGCGCCTGGTCCCGCCGCGCGAGGACGGCCAGCCACCGCCGGAGCCGCTGCCGCCGAACACCGGCTGAGCTGCACGCGACGGCCGTCAGCCGCGCACGAAGCGGTACCCGATCCCCGGCTCGGTCAGCAGGTGACGTGGGCGCGCCGGCTCGCGCT
>DASVFS010000065.1:0-14664 GCA_036379915.1 Conexibacter sp.
GCATCAACTGGCCCGGCCGGCTCGCGGTCGCGCCGGTGATGGGCGGGCTGTTCTTCCCCATGTGCGGGCTGCAGACGCTCGGCGAGGTCCTGCTCTACGCCGGCCTCGCGCTTGCGCTGATCGCGACCGCGCTGTACGTCCGCGACGGACTGCTGGCCAGACCCTCAAGCTGACGTTGAGGTTGTGGTGGCGCGCGGCTATACTCGCCCGTCCCGCCAGTGAGGATCGGAGACCAAGCGTGACGATGGACACCTTCCCGGACCTCGGCTCCCTGAGCGATCAGGAGCTGAAGGAACTGATTCAGCAGCTGACCGAGGAGGAGCTGGAGATCAGCTACAAGCGCCGCATCCTCCACGGCAAGATCGACATCCTGCGCGCGGAGCTCGTCAACCGCCTGCGCAAGAAGCACGAAGGTGGCGAGGACGTCTTCTCCGGCGCCGACGTCGAGAAGCTCACGAACATCCTCGCGGGCCGCGGGCCGAAGCCGGACGACGAGGAGTAGGGCGGGCCGCCGCCCGCACCGCCCACCCCCGGAGGATCCCGTGGCGCTCCACTGCCCCGAGTGCGGCTTCGCCAACGCGGTCGGAGCCAACTACTGCCAGAAGTGCGGCGCGTTCCTCGCCGTCGCCGAAGGCGGCGCGAACCACGAAACGACCGCGACGTACCGCATCGGCGAGACCGGCGAGATCGAGCCGGTCCAGCTCGAGGACGTCGTCTCCCGCGGCGCGGCGCTCGTGATCCGCTCCGGCGGCGGCCGCGCCGGCGAGAGCTTCGCGATCGACGGCGAGCGGATGACGATCGGGCGCCGGCCCGACAGCGACGTGTTCCTCGACGACGTGACCGTCTCGCGCGACCACGCGCTGCTCGTGCGCCGCGGCGACGACTGGTACCTCGACGACTGCGGCTCGCTCAACGGCACCTACGTGAACCGCACGCGGATCGAGTCGCACCGGCTGCAGGACGGCGACGAGCTGCAGATCGGCAAGTACAAGCTCGCCTACCTCGCGCGATGAGCACCGCCGCCGACACCTCCCCGGAGCAGGCGGGCGCTGCGTCCGACGCGCTCGAGGCCGCCGCGCCGCCGCGCCGCAAGTCGCTCACGATCGGGGCCGTCTGCAAGGCGCTCAAGCAGGAGTTCCCCGACATCTCGATCTCGAAGATCCGCTACCTCGAGGACCAGAAGCTGCTGGCGCCGCGGCGCACGCAGGGCGGCTACCGCCTCTACACGCAGAACGACGTGCAGCGCCTGCGCACGATCCTGCGCCTGCAGCGCGACGAGTTCCTGCCGCTGCGCGTGATCCGGCAGGAGCTGGCGGGCGGGCGGACGGACGAGGGCATGGGCGGCGGGGGCGACGCGGACGCCGGCGCGAAGAGACCCGACATCCGCCACCTGCGCCGCACAGCGGTCGCGGTGAAGGGCCCGGGCGCGGTCTACTCGCTCGACGACGTCGTCGAGGAGACGGGCGCCGAGCCGAGACTCGTGCACGAGCTGGAGGAGTTCGGCGTCATCAGAGGCGAGCAGCGCGCCGGCGTGCGCTACTACGACGAGACCGAGCGCGAGATCGTGCGCGCCGTCGCCGAGCTGGCGAGGTACGGCGTGGCCGGCCGCAACCTGCGCGTCTTCCGCACCTCGGCCGATCGCGAGGCGGCGCTGCTGCAGCAGATCCTCGCCCCGGCGCTGCGCTCGCGCAATCCGGAGCGGCGCAGAGAGGCGGTCGAGACGCTGGAGAACCTCGCCGCGGTCGCGACGTACCTCAAGCACCTGCTGCTGATACGCGACCTGCGCAACATCGCGGGCTAGCTCGTAGCCTGCGCCGCGTGCCGACGACGCGCGTCACCCGCACGCTCGCCGCCCCGCCGGAGGCGGTCTGGGAGGTCGTCGCCGATCCGTGGCACCAGCCGCGCTGGTGGCCGCGCGTCGTGCGCATGGAGGCGGTCGAGGACGACCGCTTCACGCAGGTGCTGGGGACGGCGAGAGGCAGAGGCGTGCGCGCGGACTTCCGCGTCGTCGAGGCGGTCGAGCCGCGGCTCGTGCGCTGGCGGCAGGAGCTCGAGGGGACGCCGTTCGAGCGGCTGCTGGCCGAGGCGCACACGGCGATCGCGCTGGAGCCGGCCGACGGCGGCGCGGCGACGCGCGCGACGATCGAGCTGCGCCGGCGTCTGCTCGGCTGGTCGCGGCTCGCGCCATTCCTGTTCACGCGCGCCGCGCGGCGGCAGCTGACGGAGGCGCTGGACGGGCTCGCGGCGGTCGTCAGCCCGCCAGTCTCAGCGGACCGCTGAGGACCGTCGCGCCCGGCGTGGCCGGGACCGCGCTCGAGCCCTCGGTCGTCACGAGCACGGTCGTGTAGGCCGACAGGTCGAGGCCGCTCGCGAGCTGCGAGCTGACGGTGAAGGTGCCGTCCGCTCTCACCTGTCTGGGGACGAAGCCGAGGAATCTGTCGCCGGCCGATCCCCGCAGCCAGATCCCGTAGAACTCCTGCGCGCCGTTGCCGGGCAGTCTCGCCGCCTCGAGCGCGAGCAGGCGTCTGCCGTCGGTCGTCTGCTGCACGAGCGCGGCGCCGAGCGCGTCCCCGCCGGCCGGCGGTCTCAGCACGGCGCCGCCGACGGTTCTGACCTGCGCTCTCGCGCTCGTGCCGGTCGCCGAGGTCTGCGTGCGGGCGCTCGCCCGCGCCTGCGGCTGCGCGCTCGTCGTGGCAGACGGGCTGCCGCCGTCGTCTCCGCCGCCGATCAGGACGATCGCGAGCACGACCGCGAGCGCGAGCGCACCGGCGATGAGGATCGCGCCGCCGAGGCGGGAGGGACGCGGTGGACCGGGCTCGCCGGGCGCCGCCGGCTGCGGGGCCGAGGCCGGCGCGCCCGGGGCGTCGCCGACCGGCGGAGCCGGGGGGCTCGGGGCGAGCGCCGCCGTGACGGGCGCCGGCTCGTGCGCGGCGGCGACGGAGCGGCTGCCGTTCACCGCGGCCGCCACGGTCGCGGAGGCGGGCACCTCGGGCAGCTCCCCGCTCGCCACCGGCGCGAGCTGCTCGCGCAGCTCCTGCGCCCAGCGACAGGCCGCGGGCGACTCGCCCAGCTCGGCGAACGTGACGATCCGCTCGCCGTCGTCCTGCTGGCCGAGCAGGTAGTCGACGACGCGGGCGCGCACGGCGGCGTCGAGCGGGGGGCCGCCGCCGGACGGCGCGAGCGCGGCGGCGCCCGCGTGCGCGCGCTCGCGCACCGCCGCGGCGTCGAGCCGCAGCGTCGCGGCGAGGTCGGCGTAGCCGCGACCCTGCACGAGGATCAGCTGCAGGACGGCGCGCTGGTCGGGGGGAAGCGTCTCGAGCCCGCTCACTGCGAAAAAGCCTAGAGGACGGGAACGTTCGGCCGACCCGCTTGGCGGCGCCACGGCGCGCACGGCATCGCCCGCGGATATCGTTGCGCGCCGTGGACGCCGCCACGCCCCCCGACGAGCTGCCCGGCTTCGACCGCCTGATCGGCATGCAGGACATCGCGGCCGGCGACGACGGCGCGATCACCGCGCGCGTGCCGGTCCGCCCCGAGCTCAAGCAGCCGTTCGGGCTCGTGCACGGCGGCGTCTTCGCCGCGATCGCCGAGTCGCTCGCGTCGATGGGCACGTTCGCCGGCGTGCACGAGCAGGGCATGCACGCGATGGGCCTGTCGAACAGCACGAGCTTCCTGCGCCCGATCCTCGACGGCACGATCCACGCGACCGCGCGCCCGTTCCACAGAGGCCGCACGACGTGGCTGTGGGACGTCGAGATCCGTGACGACGAAGGCCGCCTGTGCGCGACCACGCGCATGACGATCGCCGTGCGGCCGGCGCGCTAGGCGCGTTCCTCTCAGCGCCCGCCGCGGTCTCTCAGCAGCACGAACGTCTCCGACTCGTCGACGGCCTGGACCTCGAAGCCCGCGGCCAGCAGCTCGGCGTACGTGTCGGACCGCGTGAACGTCCGCGATATGTACAGCTTCGACGCGCCTTCCCTGTGCAGGGCGTCGAGCGCGGTCTCCAGCTGTTCGTGCGTCGCGATCGACTCGACGCTGGAGTAGGGCGAGACGTTCACGACACCGGCGTCGTAGGCGACGCGGTGGCCGAGCGTCAGGAGCACCCCGACCTTCTCGCCGGGACGCGTCGTCGCGCGCACCAGATCCACCCCTTCCGGCTGCTCGAGCAGCGGTGTCGGGGTGCGATCGCGGATGCGCGCGACCTGCGACCACGGCGTCGGCGTCTGCGGCAGCGAGCAGACGAGGAGGCCGAAGGCGAACAGCACCGCGAGCTCGGGGAGCGTCACGCCTCGCCAGCCGCGTGCCGCCAGTCCCGGCAGCACGACGAGCAGCAGCAGCACGACCGCGAGCGCCCACGGCGCGAAGTAGACGAACAGCCCCATCGGGTGCGCCCGCCCCGCGTAGTACATGCTTCCGGCCAGTCCGAAGATGCCGATCCACGCGAGCATCCCGGTGAGCAGTCGGTCCGTCTCGTCCTGGACGACGCGCACCGCGGCGACGACAAGCGCCGCCGCGAACGTCAGGAAGATCGCGAGATGCAGGCCCAGCTCCGGCATCGGCAGCTGCTCCCAGCCGTCGATCCCGTAGAGGCGCGAGAACTCGGACAGCTGGCCGAGCCGGGGCAGGGTCCCCGCGCGTGCGAGCGTGAACAGCGCGAACAGCGCGACGCCGCCGGCGGCGCCGGCGAGCGCTTCGAGCGCGAGGCGCCCGAGCGCGCGCCAGCGGCGCCAGTGCACGCTCCCCAGCGCGGTGAACGTCGCGAGCGACGCGGCGAGTCCGAAATCGGGGTTGTTGACGACGACGAGCCCGGCCACGGCGAAGGTGATCCACACGCGCCGCGGCGCCGCGCCGTCGAGCGCGCGTGCGGCGAGCCATGCCAGCAGCATCGGCCCGCTGAAGCGGATCGGCCACATGATGAAGAGGTTCGCCATGCCGTAGCGGTCCTCGGGCGGGCCGACCACCCTGTAGAAGGCCGTCGCGAGGAACGGCGCGTAGAGCACGAGCGCGACGAGCGAGCTGCGGGTGACGCGCCGCAGGATTCCGTAGACCGCGAGCATCGCGAGCGCGGTTCCCGCCGCCATCGCACCCGTGTAGGCGCCGAGCGTCGCGCCGAACAGGGCCATCGGGGCGGCGGCGAGATAGGCCCACAGCCGCCCGTACTGGGCGTGGAAGTCGACGAGCGGCGTGCGTCCGTTCAGCACCGCGAACGGCTCGGCCATCGTCCAGTGGACATGGCCGTAGACGGCTTCGATCGTGTTGCCGACCGAGCTGTCGAGGTTGATCGCCGTCATCAGCCAGATCGCCGTGTAGGCCACGGCGAGCGCGAGGCAGGCGAAGCGGCGCGCGCGCGTCTCGCGCGCCAAGCGCGCCAGCGCCCCGTCGGCGCGTCCGCCGCGCAACAGCAGCAGCGCGAGTACGGGCAGGGCGGCCGCGACGACCAGCGTCGCCGACGTGAAGAAGCTGCGGTGCGGCCAGCGCGGGAGGAAGTCGGCGCTGAAGACGATGTTGTTCTGCGCCGCGAAGCAGAGGACCAGGAACGCGACGAGCGCGAGCTGGGCGCCGAGCACCAGCGCGCGGATCGTGCCCGGGCGAAGCGCCGGCCGCCGGTGTGCACGACCTCCCGACCAGGCCAGGGACACGCCCGCGAGCAGCGGCGCGCCGAGCAGTCCGACGAGGAAGCGACCGTGCTCGAGCGGCTGCGGATGCGCTTCGATCGTCCTCCAGAAGACGCCGTGGCGCGGCATCAGGAACAGGCGACCGACGGGCGGTCCGAGCAGCACGATGGCGGCGAGCGTGAGCAGCGCGCACGGCACGGCCGCGATCCACGCCGCCTCCGCTGGCGCGATCGCTCGGCGCTCTGACGGCGTGCGGGAACCCCCCCGCGCCGCACGACGTCTCGCACGCCGTCCAGAGACAGACGTGGCCCCCATTGGGGGCGAATTCTACCGCGGCGCCACGGGCTCAACCGCCGTAGCGGTTGGTGATCGGCACCCGCCGGTCGCGGCCGAATGCGCGGCTCGTGACCTTGATGCCGGGCGGCGCCTGGCGGCGTTTGTACTCCGCGCGGTCGACGAGCGCGATCACGCGGTCGACGTCGGCCGCGGCGAAGCCGCGCAGCAGCAGCTGCTCGCGCCCGAGGTCGTCCTCGACGTAGGCGTCGAGGATCGGGTCGAGCACGGCGTAGGGGGGGAGCGAGTCCTCGTCGCGCTGGTCTGGGCGCAGCTCGGCGCTCGGCGCGCGCTCGACGATCGACGCGGGGATGCGGTCCTCGCCGGCCGTCTCGTTGACCCATCGCGCCAGCTCGTAGACCGTCGTCTTCGGGCAGTCCTTGATGACCGCCAGGCCACCCGCGAGGTCGCCGTAGAGCGTCGAGTAGCCGACCGACATCTCGGACTTGTTGCCGGTCGCGAGCACGAGCCAGCCGAACTTGTTCGACAGCGCCATCAGCAGGTTGCCGCGGATGCGCGCCTGCAGGTTCTCCTCGGCGATGTCGGGCTCGCGGCCCGCGAACGCCTCCGCCAGCGCCGCCTCGTACGCCCGCATCGCCGGCTCGATCGGCAGCTCGAACAGCTCGACGCCGAGTCTGCCGGCGAGCGTGCGGGCGTCGCTCTGCGTGGCCTCGGACGAGTACGGCGACGGCATCACCGCGACGGCGACCCCGTCGGGCCCCAGCGCGTCGGTCGCGACGCACGCCACGAGGGCGGAGTCGATCCCGCCGGAGAGGCCGAGCACGACGCGCCTGAAGCCGTTCTTGCGCACGTAGTCGCGCAGGCCGGTGACGAGCGCGGCGTAGACCTCGGCCGGCGGCGACAGCAGCGGCGCGACGGAGCCGCCGACCTGGTCGTGCGAGGCGTCGGCGCGCGCGGGCCGCGGCAGCGGCAGGCTCGCGAGCGTCGGCACGCGCCGGCGGGCGCGACGCGCCGGCACGCGCTGGCGCGCGTCGCGCAGCCGCTGCGTCCGCGCGGCCTCGAGGTCGATCGTCGCCAGCAGCAGCTGCTCCTCGAACTGCGCGGCGCGCGCGATCACCTCGCCGTGGTGGTCGAGCACGAGCGAGTGGCCGTCGAACACCAGCTCGTCCTGCCCGCCGACGAGCGCGCAGAAGGCGACGGCGGCGACGTTGTCGCGCGCCCGCTGCGCCAGCATCCGCTCGCGCTCGACGCCCTTGCCGGCGTGGTAGGGGGAGGCGGAGACGTTGACGATCAGCGTCGCGCCGGCGCGCGCCTCGGCCGAGGCCGGCGGGCCGGGCTCCCAGATGTCCTCGCAGACGGTCAGGCCGAGCTTGTGCTCGCCCAGCTCGATCAGCGCCGGGCCGGCGCCGCTCTGGAAGTAGCGCTGCTCGTCGAAGACGCCGTAGTTCGGCAGGTGGACCTTGCGGTAGACCGCCTGAACGGCGCCGTCGGCGAGCACCGCGAGCGCGTTGTAGACGTCGTCCTCGCGCTCGGGGAAGCCGACGAGCGCGACGATCCCCGTGGTCGCGGCGGCGATCCGCTCGAGCGCCGCGCGCGCGTCGCGCAGGAAGTGCTCCTTCAGCAGCAGGTCCTCGGGCGGGTAGCCGGTCAGCGCCAGCTCCGGGAACAGCACGAGCTGCGCGCCCGCCTCGCGCGCCCGCGCGATCGTCGCGCCGATCGCGCGCTCGTTGCCGGCGACGTCGCCGACGACCGCGTTCTGTTGCGCGAGCGCGATGTGGAGCGCTTCCGCGGAGGCCGCCATCGGCCCCATCATCCCCGGCCGCGGCCGAGCCAGTAGTTCGCGAAGTCCTCCAACGCGGGGTCGGCGGCGCTCGGCGCGCGCAGGATCCGCCGCCACGCGAGCGCGGTCACGCCCTCGGCGCCCGGTCTGCGCGCGAAGATCACGGCGGCGCCGTTGGCCGCGAGCACGGGGTCGAACGGCCCGCTGACCTGCGCCTGCAGGGCCAGCAGTCGCGGCGGCGCGGCGCTCGTGCCGTACAGCAGCACGACGTCGCCCAGCTCGAGCGCGTGCAGCAGCTGGTCGTCGCCGAGCTGCACCTGGTCGCGTCTGATCGGCGCGGGGTCCTGCGCCGCCCGCTGGTCGGCGACGACCTGGCCGGGCGCGCCGGCGTGCCCGGAGCTCTGCGGCACCTGCGACTCGTCGCGCCCCTCGAAGAACAGCAGCACGAGCACGAAGCCGCCGAGCGCGACGAGCAGCGTCACCAACCCGAGGCCGAGCCGACGCAGGCCGCGGTGGGACGGTTGCGGAGCGGGGGAGGACGCCATGGCTTCAGCCGTGGACGATGCCACGAACCGCCGACGGAGCGTCAGGTCGCGGCGCTCGTCTCGGCCGTCGCGCGGCCGTTCGCGTGCGCGGGAGGCCGTGCGGCGCCGCGCCGCCGCGGCGGCAGGCCGGCGGCGACCGCCAGCTCGTCGAGCGCTTCGTCGAGCTGTGCGGACAGCAGCTCGAGGTCGGGCAGCGCGTCGAAGTCGGCGTTGAGGCCGAACGCGAGCGTGCCGTTGTAGCTGATGATCGCGATCCCCAGCGCGAGGTTCTGCGCGAGCGGCACCATCGGGTAGATCGCGCGCATCTCGCGGCCGAGCACGTAGAGCGGGAACTGCGGCCCCGGCACGTTCGTGACGACGAGGTTGAAGTAGCGCTGGCGTGCCTGCAGCCGCGCCGCCTGCGCCATCACCGTCGGCGGCGCGAAGCCGGTCAGCTCCGTCAGCAGGCGCGCGCCGACCGCCTGGTGGGACTCCTTGAGCCCCTCCATCTCGCCGCGCACGAGCGCGAGCCGCTCGACCGGATCGGTCTCGCCGACCGGCAGGCTCGCCCACACGGCCGCGACCTGGTTGCCGAGCGCGCCGCGCGCCTCCTCGCTGCGCACCGAGACCGGGATCATCGCGCGCAGCACGAGCTCGATCGTCGGGTGGCCGTGCGCGCGCAGGTAGCGGCCGAGGCCGCCCGCGACGGTCGTCAGCACGACGTCGTTGACGGTCCCGCCGAGCGCGTTCTTGATCGCCTTGATGCGCTCGAGCTCCTCGTCGACCCAGGTGAAGCGGCGGTGCGGCCCGATCGGCACGTTGAGCGGGCTCGGCGGGGCGCTGCGCGCGCCCGGCAGCGCGAACGAGCCGATCGCTCTCACGTCGCCGAACAGCTCCCTGGCGATCTGGCGCGGCCGGCGGATCGCGGCGCGGACGCCGCGCGCGACCTCGGCGGGCACGGTCGCGCGCTCGAGCAGCGCGTCCGCGAGCAGCTGCGCGCTGCTCGGCAGCGGGCGCGGCACCCACGGCTGCTCGGGCGCCGGCGTCGGCGCCGGTTCCGGCGAGACGTCGAACAGCACGGTCGTGATGTCGACGCCGGAGATGCCGTCGACGAGCGCGTGGTGCGTCTTGCCGAGGATCGCGAAGCGGCCGCCTTCGAGGCCCTCGACGAGCCACAGCTCCCACAGCGGCTTGTTGCGGTCGAGCTGCTGCGAGAAGGCGCGGCCGGCGAGGTGCCTGAGCTGCTCGTCGCTGCCCGGCGGCGGGAGCGCGTGGTGCTGGACGTGGTAGCGGGTGTTGAAGTGCGGGTCGTCGACCCACACCGGGCGGCCCTGCCCGAACGGGACGAACGCGAGCCGCTGGCGGTAGCGCGGCACGAGGTGCAGGCGCGCCTCGACGTGCGCGACGAGCTCGTCGTGCGTCGGCGGCGGTCCGTCGAACACCATGCACGAGGCGACGTGCATGTGCGTCGCGGCGTCGTGCTCGAGGTGCAGGAACGAGCTGTCGAGGCCCGTCAGGCGGTTGCGATTGGCCACGTGGCCATTCTGGCAGGACCGGCAAGTGTGAGATCGAGCACACTTGTCGCCGTCGCGACCCTGGTAGCCTGCCCCGGTCATCGACTTGCCGAATCGTCGCTGCCCGGTGCGGCGACGAGCGGGGGGACCACTTGCCGAGCGGTGCGATTCCGTTCGGCTGGGGCGAATCGGCGGCTGTTGCCGTCGTAGCGCCGCTGGCGCGCCTGCATTCACTGCATTTCACAGTGAGCGTGGCGCAAACGAGTCAGTGCCGCGAGCCCGACAGCTAACCCCGTAGGCGCGGTCGGACCCAAGGAGTTGAACTGTTGCGCCTGCTACAAGCGGGTCGCATCCGGCCGCGGCATGCCATGGCCGGTGCGCTCGCACTTGGAACGACCCTGTCCGTCACGGCCCTGGCGCTCGCCGACGCGGCGCCCGCGCCGGAGTCGTCCCCGGTCCTGCGGCCGCCGGTGGTGCGCGACGCCACGCTGCGGCTCGGCCAGCGCGCCCACGTCTGGGGGCGCTTCGCCGCCTCCGACGCCGGCAGGCGGGTGGGACTGCAGTACGCCCCGCGCGGCCGCCGCTGGCGTCCGATCGCGGACGCCGTCGTCGAACGCGACGGCCAATACAGATTCGACGTGCGCCTGAAGCGCACCGGCACGGTGCGGATCGCGCTGCTGCCGGAGGGGGCGCCGGCCGCGGAAGGCGCCGCGACGGGCGTCGCGGCGGAGGCGATGCCCGCCAGCCGCGGGCGGCGCGTCGTCGTCGCCGGCCGCCTCGTCGTCGGTCGTCGCGGCCGCGACGTGCACGCCGGCGAGGCGGTGCACGTGCGCGGGACGCTGCTGCCGCGCACGCGCGGGCGGCGCGTCGTCGTCGAGGCCGGCTCGAACGGCCGCTGGCATCGCGTCGGGAAGGCGCGCACGAGGGCGAACGGCCACTTCGACGCGCGTGTCGTGACGTCGGTCCCGGGGACGCAGCGGCTGCGCGTGCGCTTCGCCGGCGACCGTCGCAACGCCGGCACGAGGAAGCGCGCCGGGACGCTGCAGGCGTTCCGCCCGGGACTCGCGTCCTGGTACGCGCTCTACGGCAACCGCACGGCGTGCGGCCAGACGCTCACGGCGGGGACGCTCGGCGTCGCGCACAAGACGCTGCCGTGCGGCACGCTCGTCACCTTCCGCTACGGGAGCCGCGAGGTGACCGTGCCGGTGATCGACCGCGGTCCGTACGCGGGCGGTCGCGAATGGGACCTGACGGGCGCCACGGCGCGCGCGCTCGGGTTCGGCAGCGTCGGCGTCGTGTGGAGCACGCGGTAGGGAGCTCCCGAGCGCACGAACACATGTTCGTGCATCCGGCCGGCTGACGGCGTACTCTCGGACACGGATGTCCGAGGGCTCGCCACCCGCGCCGGTCCCCGCGCCCGCCGATGGCGCACCCGCTCCGAAGCGCGTGATCGCGCACCTCGACTGCGACGCCTTCTACGCGTCGGTCGAGCTGCTCAAGCGTCCGGAGCTGCGCGGGAAGGCGGTCATCGTCGCCGGCTCCGGCCCGCGCGCCGTCGTCACGACGGCCTCCTACGAGGCGCGCAGATACGGCGTCGGCTCCGCGATGCCGGCTTCGCAGGCGCGCCGCCTGTGCCCGCACGCGATCGTGCTGCCGCCGGACTTCGACGTCTACCGCGCCACGTCGCGCGAGGTGTGGGAGATCGTGACCGCGCGGCTCGGCGCGCTCCAGCACCTCGGCCTCGACGAGGCCTACGCCGACCTGACGGGGATGGAGAAGCCGCTGCGCGTGCTGCGCGAGCTGGTCGCCGACGTGCTCGCGCGCACGGGGATCTCGCTGTCGGTCGGCGTCGCGCCGAATCGCCTGATCGCGAAGATCTGCTCCGACGCCGGCAAGCCGAACGGCTTCGTCGCGATGGGGCGCGAGCAGGCGGCCGAGCACTTCGCGGCGGCGCCCGCGAGCCGCCTGCCGGGGGTCGGGCCGAAGACGGCCGAGCGGCTGCGCGCGCTCGGGATCGAGACGATCGCGCAGCTGCAGCAGCTGCCCGAGGCGGAGCTCGCGGCGCGCCTCGGCGCACGGCACGGCCGCGAGCTGCACCGCAGGGCGTGGTTCCACGACGACTCGCCCGTGAGCACGTCGCGCGTCTTGAAGTCGCGCTCGA
This sequence comes from Conexibacter sp., assembly GCA_036379915.1. GTDB lineage: Bacteria > Actinomycetota > Thermoleophilia > Solirubrobacterales > Solirubrobacteraceae > Conexibacter. The sequence goes on from DASVFS010000065.1 coordinate 11,889, forward strand.
ACGAGCGCACGTTCGACGAGGACGTCGCTTCCATGGAGGAGCTGGAGGAGAGCCTGCGCCGGCTCGCGCGCGAGCTGTGCGAGGGGCTCGCGGCGCGCGGCAGGCGCGGCCGCACGATCGGCATCAAGGTGCGGCTCGACGACTGGACCAACGTCACGCGGGCGCGCACGATCGAGGCGCCGACGTGCGACGTCGAGGTCGTGACGGGGATCGCGCTCGAGCTGCTGCGGGCGTATGCGCCGCCGCGGCCGGTGCGCCTGCTCGGCGTGCGGATGGCGTCGTTCGCGGACGAGGCGGGGGAGGACGACGCGGACGCGGCGCCCGCGGACCAGCTCGCGCTGCCGCTCGGTCATTAGAGCGCGGCGTCCAGCCTGCGACGCGCGTCGCGCGCGAGCGGGTGCTCGACGCCGAGCTCGTCGAGGATCCCGACGACGACCTTGCGGAGCTCGTCCTTCGCGCCGTCGGCGCCCGGCAGCGCGGCGATCAGCAGCTCCAGTGCGCGCTCTCGATCGCCGGCGTCGAGCGCGGCGAACGCGTCGGTCAGGTCGGGCGTCTCCGCACGCTCGAGCTCGATCCGCGCCTTCAGGCCGGCAGCCGCGAAGTCGCCGGCGGCGCGCTCCAGCAGCGCGAGCGCGTCGTCGTCCTCGCCGCGCGCGTGCAGGAGCCGCGCGAGCGGGACGAGCGCGTCGGCGCGGTTGGGCTCCAGCTCGACCGCCTTGCGCAGGGACGCCTCGTCGCCGCCGGCGACGAGCGCGTCGGCCTCGGAGGGCAGCAGCGCGTCGAGGAACCGCTCCACGTTCGCTCGTGGCTGCGCGCCGACGAACTCGGCGACGACGCGGCCGTCTCTGAACGCCTTCACGGCGGGGATGCCCTGGATCCCGAAGGCGCGCGAGATCGTCGGGTTGCCGTCCGTGTCGAGCTTCGCGAGCGCGACCTTGCCTGCGCGCGCGGTGACGACCTGCTCCAGCACCGGCGTGAGCTGGCGGCACGGCCCGCACCACTCGGCCCAGAAGTCGACGACGACCGGCAGCGTGCGCGAGCGCTCGACGACCTGGGCCTCGAAGTCCGCTTCGGTGACGTCGAAGATCATGTGCGCCTCAGGGTAGTGATACGACTCCGCGCATGACGGAGCGGATCGTGGAGCGAAACGGCGTGTCGCTGGCCGTCGAGGAGGCGGGGCCGGCGGAGGGGACGCCGATCGTGCTGCTGCACGGGCTGACGGCGACGCGGCGCTACGTCGTGATGGGCTCGAAGGCGCTCGAGCGCGGCGGCTTTCGCGTCGTGTCGTACGACGCGCGCGGGCACGGTGGATCCTCGCCGGCGCCGTCGTATCGCTACGCGGACCTGGCGGCGGACCTGCTCGCCGTGATGGACGCGAGCGGGGTGGAGCGCGCGTTGCTCGCGGGCGCCTCGATGGGGGCGCACACGCTGCTGCGGGTCGCGCTCGACGCGCCCGAGCGGGTCGCCGGCGTTGTCGCGATCACGCCCGCGTTCGATCCGGCCGCTCCCCCGGACCTCGCGCGCTGGGACGACCTCGCGGACGGGCTGCGCCGCGACGGGGTCGACGGTTTCGTCGACGCCTACCACGTCGAGGAGGAGGTGCCGGCCGCGTGGGTCGACACGGTGCGCACCGTGCTGCGCCAGCGGATGGCCCAGCACACCGACCTCGGCGCCGTGGCCGACGCGCTGCAGCAGGTCCCGCGTTCGCAGCCGTTCGCGTCGCTCGACGAGCTGCGCGCGATCGGCGTCCCGGCGGTGGTCGTCGCCGACCGCGACGAGGCGGACCCGGGCCACCCGCTCGCGGTCGGCGAGGCGTATGCCGCGGCGATCCCGGGCGCGCGCCTGCTCGTCGAGGAGCCCGGCAGATCCCCGCTCGCCTGGCAGGGCGGCCAGCTCTCGCGCGTGATCGCGGAGCTGGCGGCGGAGGCGGTATGACATTCCTCCGTAGGATTGTCACATTCTTTGACGGTTTTGTGACGAAAAGCTGACGGAACGGTGCTAGCCTCTGCCGCATGAGCGTCTTGACGATTGAGGCCCAGCGGATGCGCGACGTCGCCCACCTCTCCGACGTCCTGATCGCAAAGGCGACCGGCGCGCGCCCGAGCACGGTGCGCGACTGGTTCGCCGGGCGCAGCAGCCCGACCGGGACGCGCGCGGAGCGCCTGATCGAGCTGAGTGAGATGACCGACCGTCTCGCGCGCGTGATGAAGGCCGAGTACATCCCCGTTTGGCTTCAGCGGCCCGTCCCGGTCCTCGGCGACGAGAAGCCGATCGAATTGCTCGCGCGCGGGGACTACAAGCCGGTCGCCGAGGTCATCGCCGAGCTCGAGTATCCCGGCGCCACGTAGCTGCCCATGTCACTCCCGGTGGAGCGGATCGCCGTCGTCGGCGAGTGGATTCGCCATGCCCCGCACCGGTCGCATCCGCTCGGGCGAGGTGTTTCGGCAACGAGCGGACGATGGCAGCGGGGCAGCGTCGTGCGAGGCCTGTATCTCGCCGACGACTCGGCCACCGCGGTTGCGGAGTGGTACCGATGGCTCGCTGAGCGCGGACTTCCCCCCGGCGACGGCGTTCCGCACGATCATCATCGGTGGCAGGTATCCGTGGAGGTAGCCGATCTGAGCACCCGGGACCGCCTCGTACAGGTCGGCCTCCGCATGCCTGAGCCCTCCAGAGTCGACTGGCCCTCGTGCCGATCCCACCAACCGGGATGACCACATGACCGACTACCACGCGCTGCCGCCCGACCTGCCGGTGCCCGTCGACGACGGGGCGG
>DASVFS010000066.1:0-8827 GCA_036379915.1 Conexibacter sp.
ATGGTCCGGCGGACGCCGCGCAACGCGCCGAGCAGCGTCATCGCGGCCAGCTGCGCCGGTCCGCGCAGGCCGCGGGCGGCGAGCGCATGGTCGGCCAGCAGCGCGCTCCACGCGCTCAGCTTCTCCTGTTCCCGCGCGCGCGCGGAGCGCTCCGCTCCGGCGCTCGCGTCGAGCCCGTGCACGTCGCGCCGGGCCACGAGCCACCCCGCGGCGAAGGCCTCTTCGGTGCACGCGAACGCGACCGCCATCGAACCGTATGCGGCGCGGGCGACGACCGCGCGCAGCTGCGGCAGCGCCGCTCTGCGCAGCACGAGATAGTCGACGGGGCCGCCGAGCGGCGCGTACGGCAGGCGCCCGCGGCCGCGTTCGTGCAGCGTCAGCGGCTGGAGCGGCCACGCGGCGGGAGCGCCCTGCCCGATTGCGAGCGCGACGCGCGGCGCGTGGAACGCGACCGTGCTCTGCGCGAGCCACTGCGGCGTCGGGACCCGCCCCGGCAGCGGGATCGCGATCAGCTCGGTCTCCGCCGCCTCCGCCGCCTCGAGGACGCGATCCCAGTGCGTGCTGGCCGCCCCGTCGAGCGCGACGACGCGCGCGCCGGCCGCCTCCAGCGCGTCGCACGCCTGCGCGTCGCCGGGGCGTCGCCCGGGGCCGAGGATCACGGTCACGCTCGCGGGCAACGGCACGTCCGCTTCGCCTGCGGGCTCGTCCGACGCGACGCGCGCGGCGAGCTGCGCGGCCAGCGCGGTCGCGATGCGCGGGTGCCAGCCGTCGAGCGCCGGCGCCTGCGCGACGACTTCGCCCCCGGCGTGCACGCGCACCCGCGCCGGCACGGGGCCGGGGGCGGGCAACGGCTCCGAGCCGTCCAGCTCAAAGTCGAGCGTGGGAGCCGGAGGCACGCGCACGGCGCCGGTGCGCCAGCCGGCCGCCCGCACGCCGTGCGCATACGCGGCGCGCTGGGCGCGGCGGTAGAGCGCGGACCACCAGCCGCGCAGGCGCGCGCGTTCCAGCAGGTCGAGCAGCAGCAGGACCAGCGCGTCCGCGCGCGGGTCGCCCAGCACGGTCGCGGTGAGGCGCCGCAGCGGCCGCCGCCAGCTCCCCGTGCGCAGCCGCGCGAGCGGCAGCGCGAAAGCGGCGTCGGGATGGCGGCGCGCGAGCAGCACGTCGCCGTGGCCCTCGAGCCGGCAGGCGCGCAGGCGCGCGCCGGCGCTCAACTCGTACTCGTGCGCCGCGCGCGCGTCGGGCGCGTAGCGCAGCTGCGCGCCGCCGGCGAGCAGGCGGTGGCCCCACTCCCAGTCCTCGCGGCGCACGCGGCCGAAGTCGGGGTCGAACGGGAAGCGCTCGAGGAAGCTGGTGCGCGCGAGCGAGACGTTGCCGCTCAGCGCCTCGGTGAAGGTCAGCGCGACCGCCTGCTCGAGCATGCGGAACTGGTCCTCCCACCACAACGCCGCGCCGAGCGCCGCGAGGCCGGGGCGCGGCGGGCGCGGCGGCGAGCAGCCGATCACGACCGTCGCCTCGCCGGCGTGCGCGGCGTGGTGCGCGAGGTGGCGCTCGAGCAAGTCCGGCGCGGCGATCAGGTCGTCGTCGATGAACAGCACGAGCTCCCCGCGCGCCTGCGCAGCGCCCTGGTTGCGCGCCACCGCCGCCCCCGTCCCGCCGGTGCGGTGCACGCGCGCCCGGAGCCCGTCCGGCAGCGCGATCGCCGTCTCGCCGCCGCGCGCGTCGTCGACGACGACGACCTCAAACGCGTCCGCGGGCAGCGTCTGCGCGGCCAATGCCGCGAGGCAGCGCGCGAGCACGTCGGACCGCCCGACCGTCGGCACGACGACCGAGATCGCCGCTCGGTCGCCCTCGCCGACGCTCGTGGCGCGAACACCGGCGGCCGCCGTGCCCGCCGCGTCGCCGTCCGTCGCCGGAGGCGCCGTCGCAGCGGCCGCGGCCGCAGCGCCGAGCGGCGCCGCGGTGGGAGGGGCGAACGGCGGCGCCTGACGCAGCGCGGGGTCGAGCGCGCGCTGTCTCGCACGCGCGCGCCGCCACGCGCGCGGGCCGTCGAAGCTGCCGCGCAGGTAGCCCCACGCGACGCGCGTCTCGACGGCGTCGCCGGTGCCGCGCAGGCGGCGCGCCTGCGCGCGCAGGTACTGGCTCAGCAGCCACAGCCCCGCTCGCGGCGCCTCCAGCTCGCCGTCCTCGCGCAGCAGCTTCGTGAGGACCGCGGCGGCGCCGGTGCCGTAGCCCTCGACCGCGTCGACCAGCGCCGGCCAGTCGGGCCGGTGCTGGTGGAAGACGAAGGCGGCCGGTTCGTAGGCGATCCGATGCCCGGCCGCAAGCAGGCGCGCGAACAGGTACGTGTCGCCGCCCGAGCGCGTCTCCGTCCCCGCGTCGAGCTCGGGCGGGAACGGCTCGTCGACGGATCTGAGCAGCGCCGCGCGGATCGCCATGTTCGCGCCGACGCCGGCCTGCCCGCCGTGCAGCGGCGAGATCAGCGTCCAGTCGAACACGCGCCGCTGCATGCCGCGCGTGAGGCTCGCCTGCCGCTCCATCCGCACGCGCGCCGGCACGTCGAGCACGTATGGGAAGGCGGGACCGGTGACGGCGGCGACGAGCGGGTCGGCGAAGCTCGACTCGAGGTGGCGCAGCCAGCCGCTCGGGTGCACGCAGTCGTCGTCGGTGAAGGCGACGACCTCGCCCTGCGCCGCCCGCGCGCCGGCGTTGCGGGCGTTGTCGAGCCCCTTGCGGTCCTCGCGCACGTAGCGGAAGCCGCGGCGCTCGACTTCGGCGCGGCAGTCGCGCGCGCCGGGCGCGTTGTCGACGACGATCACCTCGAGCGGCGCGGGGTCGAGCTGCGCGAGCGACGCGAGCGCGGTGGCGAGGTGCTGCGGGCGGCCGTGCGTGCACAGCACGACCGAGCACGTCGGCCGCTCCGGCGGGCGCGGCGGCGGCGCTCCCATGCGCGCGCGCAGCCGCTCCTCCAGCTCGAGCTGGCGCAGGCGGAAGCCGGCGTGCGGCCAGATCAGCGCGCGCGCGAGCTCGGCCGAGTCGATCGGGCCGGGCGACGGGAAGGCGACGCGCGCGACCGGCTCGCCATGGCACAGCACGAGCACCTCCCACCGCTGCGCCGTCGCGAAGTCGAACGACGGCAGCGGGGCGGTGACCTCCACGACCGCGACGCCGGTGTGGACCGCCGGCTCCTGCGAGGTCCTGCGCACGCGCGCGATTCTGTCATGCTCACGCTCGTTCAGCCGCCTTTCGGGCCCGTTTCACCGGTTTGTCACCGACCGCCTCGTCCCCGCCTCGCGCTTCGCGCACGCTGCTCGTCGCCTCCACCGGCGGGCACCTCTCGCAGCTGCACGCGCTCGCGCCGCGCATCCCCGACGCGGATCCCGCCGACCGCACGTGGGTCACGTTCGACACGCCGCAGAGCCGCAGCCTGCTCGCCGGCGAGGACGTCGTGTTCGTGCGCTACACCGCACCGCGCGACTGGCGCTCGATCGCGCGCAACCTCGCGCCGGCCTGGCGGCTGCTGGGCGACGGCCGCTTCGGGCACGTGATCAGCACCGGCTCCGGGATCGCGCTGACGTTCCTGCCGCTCGCGCGCGCGAAGGGCCTCCCGACGACCTACGTGGAGAGCGCGGCGCGCAGCGAGGGACCGTCGATGACCGGCCGCCTGCTCGCACGCGTGCCGGGCGTGCGGCTGGGGACGCAGTACCACGCGTGGGCCGACGAGCGTTGGCGCTACGTCGGATCGGTGCTCGACGGCTGGGCGCCGGCCGAGCGCGTGGCCGGGGAGGCCGCGCCGATCCGCCGCGTGGTCGTCACGCTCGGGACGATCCCCTACGACTTCCGGCGACTCGTCGAGCGCCTGCTCGCGCTCCTCCCTCCCGCCGCGGAGGTGACGTGGCAGACCGGCGCGACCGACGTCGCGGGGCTGCCGATCGCGGCGCGCGCCCAGATGCCGGGCGACGAGCTGGAGGCGGCGATCCGCGCGGCCGACGTGGTCGTCGCGCATGCCGGCACCGGCTCGGCGCTGGCAGTGCTCGGCGCCGGCAAGTGCCCGCTGCTGGTGCCGCGCGAGCGCGCGCACGGCGAGCACGTCGACGACCACCAGCGGCAGATCGCGAGCGAGCTCGCCGGCCGCGGCCTGGCGCTGCACCGCAGCGTCGAGCAGCTGACGCTCGCCGATCTGCAGGCGGCCGCGGCCGCGCGCATCGTGCGCGTTCCGCCGCCGCCGCTGCGCTTGTCAGTCTGAGCGCTTGGCGCCGGCGCTCTTGCCGATCGAGCGCCGCACGAGCAGCGCCCACGTCGGCCGCGCGCCGAACTGCCCGAGCACGTCGAGGCTGTCGCGCAGCTCCGTCGCACGCGCGCCGCGCGGCACCGTGACGACGACGACGGCCGCGTCGGCCGCGACCGCCTCGCCGGCCGCCGGGCCGCCGGGCGTCCCGCCGGTCACGACGACGAGGCCCCGCTCTCCGCTCGGACCGCCCGGCCCCGGCGGCGCCGTCCCGAGCCGCAGCAGCTGGCCGTTCGACGCGCTGATCGTCGCCAGTTCGTACGCCGCCGAGCTCACCAGCCGCTCGGCGCGGCGCGTGCCCGCCAGCAGTGCGACCACGTGCGGCCCGCTGCCGTCGCCCGCCAGGCGGCGCCAGCGCTCGAGCAGCGCGTCGATGTTGCCCGGCGCGACGTCGCCGAGCGCGGTGGCGGGCGTCCCGGCGGCGTTCGCCAGCTCGCCGGCGCCGTCGATTCGCGGATCCGAGCGCTCCCACGCGACGAGCAGCACGAGCCCGAGCGCGAGTCCGAGGATCACGCCGAGCGGGATCGTCGTGGTGTCGCGCGCGGCGGTCGTCTCGCGCAGCACGCGCGGGCCGCGCACGAGCGTCAGCGAGTCCGGCGCGACGCTGCGCGCGTTCGGCGCGTCGCCCGTCACCGCGGTCAGCAGCGTGCTCGTGCCGGCGAGCGCGCGGGCGCGGTCGGTGTCCTCGTAGCGCAGCAGCAGCACCGAGGTCTTCGGGTCGCCGACGACCGTCACGCGGCCCGCGACGTCGCTCGACGTGCGGTCGACGGCGTGCGCGATCGCGCCGAGCACGGCGCCGTCGAGCGGGATCGCCTGCACGTAGGTCTGCGCCAGCTGGGTCGCCTGCGTCGCGTTGCCGGGGCTCTCGTCGGTCGCGCCGGCGGGCACGACGGCGACCGCCTGGGCGAGCGTCGAGCCCGGGCGCGCCGAGCCGACCGCGACGGCGAGCGCGGTGACGGCCGCCGCGGCCGCGACGACGACCCAGCCGCGCCGCAGGGCGACCGCGAGCAGCTTCCTCACCGTGCCGCCTCCATCGTCGCCGCCGGCTCCACCGCGTCCTGCGCGAGCCCGAGTCGGGCGAGCAGCGTGCGGCGCTGCCGCTCCCAGCGCGCGAGCTGCAGCTCGCACGTCGCCGCCGACTCGGCGGCGAGGCGCTCGCGCGCCGCGAGCGCGCCGCGGATGCCGTCGGCGATCGCCGACGCCTCGTTGCGCACCGGCAGCGCGCTCGGGAACAGCGCGACGAGGTGCTCGAGGTCACTGGTGATGAGCGGCTTGCCGGCGTACACGGCCTCCGCCGCGGCGCGCATCGCCGACGTCGAGTCGTTCGTCAGCGCGAGCACGACGTCGGCGCCGTGGAGCGCACGGCGGTAGGCCTCGCCGCGCAGGAAGCCGAGCCAGTGCACGTTCGGCGGCGCGTCGGCCGGGTCGACGGGGCAGCGGCGCAGGTCGCCGGCGACGTGCAGCTCGACGTCGGGCAGCAGGCGGGCGGCCTCGATCACCGCCGGGAACGGCTCGTCGGCCGCGAAGATCCCGCTCCACAGCACGACCGGCGCGCGCGCTTCGCCGGGCGCCGCATCCGGCGCGCGCGGGCCGGGGCGGGCAGCCTCCGGCGCCGGGCCGGTCGGCGGCGCCTCGTGCACGATGTCGGCGCGGCCGCCCCACGCCTCGACGCGCTCGGCGAGCGCCTCGGTCCCCACGAGCGTCGTCGTCGCGCGCCGCGCGAGCGCCGCGTGGAGGGGGAGGAAGAAGCGACCGATCCGACTCGCCTTCTGCCCGAACGAGATCGGGTGGCTGTCGAGCACGAACGGAATCCTTGCAAGTCGGGCGTACGTGAAGCCGACCACCGCCGCGACGATCGGCGGATTCGTGACGATCAGCGAGCGCGGACGCGTGCGCGCCAGGTACCACAGCATCCGCGTCGCGCTCAGCAGGTAGCGCAGCGGGATCGCGCGGCGGTCGACGATCCCGAGGTCGAAGAAGACGCGGCAGTCGCCGTCGAGCGCGTGCGCGAACTCCTCGGCGCGCCCCGCGACCGGGCCCCACACGACGATCGCGACGCGCGGCCGCTGGCGCCGCGGGCGGCGGCGCCCGCCCTCGCGCGCGTGCTGCGCGTGACGGTAGGCGGCCTCGTGCGCGCGCAGCGCGGCGTCGTCGTCCATCCGGCGCCGGCCGCTCGCGCCGCTCGCGAGCTGCGCGTCGATCGCCTGCGCGAGCGCCGCCGGGTCGCCGGGCGCGAAGGTGCGATCCGCCAGCTCGGAGAGGCCGCCGACGTGGGAGGCGATCGTGGCGGTGCCGAGCTGGCTCGCGACGGACAGCACGCCGCTCTGACTGGCGCGCTCGTACGGCGCCACGACGACGTCGGCCGCCGCCAGCGCGGCCGTGAAGTCCTCGAGCGAGACGTACTCGTCGTGCGCGTGCAGCGCGACGCCGAGCTCGGCCGCGAGCGCGCGGCAGCGGCCGAGGTCGCCGCGATCCTGGCCGACGACCGCGAGCCGGCGGCTCGCCGGCCAGCCCTGCGCGGCGCGCACGAGCACGTCGAGGCGCTTGTCGGGCCGCACGACGCCGGCGAACAGCACGATCTCGTCGCCGGCGGAGGCGCCCCACGCCGCGCGCCAGCGCGCGATCTGCTCGGAGCTCGGCTCCGGCAGCAGCTGGATCAGCGGCGAGCGGGCGGCGTGCGCGCCGCGGCTGCGCAGCGTCGCGACGTCGATCTCCGAGTAGGCGATCGTGCTCTGCGTGAACAGCAGCGCGCATGACAGCAGCAACCCGTCGAAGCGGCCGCGACGCGAGAACGTGTTGTGCGGCGAGTACACGAGCGCGCGGCCGCGGCGGTTGGCGACCGCGAGCGTGAGGATCGTGAGCGCGCCCGAGGCGACGCCGCCCTGCAGGTGCACGAGCGCGCCGCGCGGGATCGCGCGGTGCAGGTGCGGAAGCGTCCCCGTCGTGAGCCGCGCGGCGATCGCCGCCCGCCGCAGCGGGCCGTGTGGCCGGCCCCGCGGCCACCACACGCACGGGCAGATCTCCACGTCGTGCAGCCGCACCTCCTCGTGCTGCGCGGCCGTGTGCAGCGTGACCTGGTGGCCCGCCGCGGCGAGCACTTCGCCGAGGACACAAGAATGTTGGAAGATTCCGCCGAACCCGGTGGGCTCGACGAGGTGGATCGGTTGCGGTCGCGGCAAGCTGCACATGATGATCGAGAACAGGGTGGGGCGTCTGCGCCGGCGGACGTCCCCGCGATCTCGGTCGTGATCCCGGCGTACGAGGCGGAGCGCACGATCGGCGCGACGCTCGATTCGCTGGCGGGGCAGACGCTGCGCGACTGGGAGGCGATCGTCGTCGACGACGGCTCCGCCGACGGGACCGCCGCGGTCGTCGCGGAGCGCATGGCCCACGATCCGCGGCTGCAGCTCGTCCAGCAGGCCAACGGCGGCGTCTCGCGGGCGCGCAACGCCGGCATCGCGCACGCGCGCGGCCGCTGGCTGGCGTTCCTCGACGCCGACGACTGGCTCGAGCCCGACGCCTACGCGGCGATGCTCGCCGTGCTCGACGCGAACGCGCGCCTCGACGGCGTGCACTGCGGCTGGACGCGGATCGCGCCGGACGGGCGCGAGTCGCGCGAGATCTGCCCGCACGACGCCGAGGACATGCTGCCGTGGCACGCGCACAACTGTGGCTTCGCGATCCACGCCGTGCTCGTGCGGCGGGAGCTGGTCGAGCGCGCCGGTGGCTTCGACCCGATGCTGATCACCTGCGAGGACTGGGACATGTGGCTGCGCCTCTCGCGGCTCGGCACGCGCTGGGCGCGTCTGGAACGGCAGCTCGCGTGGTACCGCATCCGCGAGCGCTCGGCGTCGATGGCGGCGCGTCAGATGCTGCACGACGGGCTCGTCGTGATCGACCGGGCGCACGCGCCCGACCTGCGCCTGCGCGACGTGCCGGCCGAGCGCCGCGACGGCGTCGACGTCGCGCTGCGGTCGCGCAGCCGCCTCGTCCACGGCGTCTACTCGGCCGGCCTGCTGGTCGGCCAGGGACGCGACGGGGTCGCGCTGCTCGAGCCGCTCGCCGAGGACCGCTGCGCGGACCTCTCGCCGGACGCGATCGCGTATGCGCTGCTCGAGGGGATCCCGCTCGGCGCCGGCACCGTGCCCGCCGACTGGCCGTCCTTCTCGGGGGAGCTGATCGACCGCGTGTCCGACCTGCTGGAGGAGCTCGAGCGGATCTCCGGCGCGCCGAGCCTGGCGCGTCGCGTCAAGCAGGTGCTCGAGCGGCTCGTCGAGGAGGAGGGCGGCACCGTCGGCCTGTTCGGGCGCCTGGAGCACGTCCCGGTCGACCTCGAGCGGCCGCTCGAGGACCTGCAGGTGGCGCCGGAGGTCGAGCGCGTGATGGTGCAGCCGGCGTACGCGTCGGTCGCGCTGCCGGCGGTCGAGCTGCCGACGTGGGAGGGCCGCGTCCCGGCCGTGCTCGTCGCCGACGCGGTCGCGGCCGAGCATGCCTGGCGCGTGCTCGGGGCGTTCCTCGCCGCGCGGGACGACGCGCCGGCGG
>DASVFS010000067.1:0-37080 GCA_036379915.1 Conexibacter sp.
GTGCGCCCGCTCCCTACGGCACAGCTTTACGCGGCCGCCGCGCTGCCGGCGAGCAGCTCGCCCGCGAGCCGGTCGACGGCGTCGCCGGTGCCGCCGAGGAGGCGGCGGGAGAGCTGGGCGCGGCGGAAGAACAGCGGCGCGTCGTGCTCCCACGTCGCGCCGATCCCGCCGTGCACGGAGATCACCTCGCGCGCGGCGAAGTCCAGCGCCGCTCCGCCGCATGCGCGCGCGGCGCTTGCCGCGGCCGCGAACTCGTCCGGCTTGTCCTGGTAGGCCCAGCCGGCGTAGTAGAGCAGCGAGCGCGTGTTCTCCTGCCGGCGCAGCACCTCCGTCAACCCGTGCTTGATCGCCTGGTAGGAGCCGATCGCGCGGCCGAACGTGTAGCGCTCCTTCGCGTAGGCGACCGAGCGTACGAGGCACTCCTCGACCGCGCCGAGCGACTCCGCCGCGATCAGCGCGTGCGCGAGGAACCATGCGCGGCGCAGCTCCTCCTCGCCGGCGCCGAGGACCCTTCCGCAGGCGTTCTCCAGCGTCACGTGCCCGAGCGGCCGCGTCGCGTCGTAGACGCCGCTCGCCGCCTCGACCGTCACGCCCTCGGCTCCAGGGCCGAACGCGACCGCCACCGGCCCGTCTGCGTCGACGCCGACGACCACGAGCACGTCCGCACCGACCGCGTCCGGCACCCACGCGACCGCTCCGTTCACCGTCGCGAGGCCCTCGTCGCCGCGCACGACCTCGGGCGCCGGCGCGCGGCGGCGCCCGCTGGGCGCCTCGACGGTCCACGCCGCGTCGACGTCGTCGCCCGGGCGCGCCGGCACGTATGCCGCCCGCAGCTCGCCGCTCGCGAGCTTGCCGAGCGTGCCCTCATCCAGGCCGCCGCTGTCCGCCAACGCGGTCGCGGGCAGATGGCCCAGCAGCGGCACGCTCGCGAGCACGCGGCCGGCCTCGGCCGCCACGAGCATCGCGTCGATCGCGCCGAGCCCGGCGCCGCCGTGCTCCTCGGCCAGCAGCAGCCCGGTCCAGCCGGCCTGCTTCGCGGTCGGCCACAGGTCGGGCAGCGCGCCGCCCTCGAGCGCCTCGCGCGCCGCTTCGACCGTTCTCACGCGCGAGAAGGCGTCTCTCGCCGCCTCGCGCAGCAGGACCTGCTCGTCGCTCAGGTCGAAGTTCACGACGCCACCTCCTGCCGCTCCTTCGCGCGCAGCTCGCTGAACGGGATGCCCTTGTCCAACCGCGGCTCGGGCGGCAGCCCCAGCACGCGCTCGCCGACCGTGTTGCGCAGGATCTCCTCGGTGCCGCCGGCCGACTTCAGCCCCGGCAGGAACGAGATCAGGTACGACCACTCGCTGTCCGGATCCAGCGCCTCCGGCCCGAGCACGTCAGCGATCAAGTCGCCGGCGGCGATCGCGCCGTTGACGGCGGTGATCTTGCCCATGCCGGCCTCCGGACCGGGGATCTGGCCGCGCGAGATCGCCGTCAGCAGGCGGTAGCCGGTGAAGCGCAGCGCCAGCAGCTCGGCCGCAAGCTCGCCGAAGCGCGCGCGCACCTCCGGGTCCTTCGCGGCGACGGGGTCGCTCGCGATCGCCTTGGCGAAGCGCTCGGAGCGGTAGCCCATGCCCTCGCTGCCGGCGCCGATCGTCAGGCGCTCGAACATCAGCGTCGTCAGCGCGACGCCCCAGCCGCCGTTCACCGGGCCGACCTCGCTGCCGGGCTCCAGCCGCACGTCGTCGAAGAAGACCTCGTTGAACTCGGGCTCGCCGGAGATCTGGCGCAGCGGGCGGATCGTCACGCCCTCCGCGTCCATCGGGACGACGAACATCGTCAGGCCCTTGTGCTTGTGCGCGTCGGCGTCGGTGCGCGCGAGCAGCAGCCCGTACGCCGCGAACTGCGCGTTCGTGGTCCACACCTTCTGGCCGGACAACCGCCACGAGCCGTCGTCTTCCCGGCGGGCGCGCGACTGGATTCCCGCGAGGTCGGAGCCGGCGGCCGGCTCGGAGAACAGCTGGCACCAGACCTCGTCGGCGTGCAGCATCGGCGCCAGGTAGCGCTGCTTCTGCTCGTCGCTGCCGTGGGCGATGATCGTCGGGCCGAGCATGCCGACGCCGATCGCGTCGAGGATCCCGGGCACGCCGGCGCGCGCGATCTCCTGGTTGATGACGACCTGGTGCAGCGGGCCCTTGCCCTGGCCGCCGTGCTCGGCCGGCCACGTCACGCCGACGTAGCCCGCCTCGGCCAGCCTGCGCTGCCAGGCGCGGTGCGCGGCGACCGCGCCCTCCTCGTCGCCGCGTCCGCGCGTCGCGGGCGCGTGGGATGCGTTCTGCTCGAGCCAGGCGCGCACCTCGGCGCGATACGTGGCCTGCTCGGGCGTGTCGTTGAGGTCCACGACGCTCCTTCCTCCAGGGCTGGCTGACTGACCAATCAATCGGTAGGGAGCACCATACCGCGACCGGGGCGGCGACATGCCACCCCGGTCGCGAATGCGGTCGGACGGGCGCTACAGGCCGCAGCCTCTCGGCAGCGGCAGGACGTCGAGCTGCGTCGCGAGCGACGACGGGCTGCCGACCGGGTCGGTCTGGTGCGCGAGGTCGAAGTCGTTGTCGTCGACCAGCGCGAGCGCGCGTCTGTTGCCCTGCTGCACGATCGCGATGCCCTCGAGCTTGACGTTCACGAGCCCGTTCGCGGTGAGCGTCTGCGCGACGTCGACGCACAGCGTCTTCGCGCCCGGCACGACGCCGGCCGGGTTCGCCGGCCCGACTCCGCTGGCCGTCGGGATGTACTGCGTCTCCAGCGACGGCGTCGTGGTCGCGTCGTCGTAGACCCCGCCGAGCAGGTTGGTCGCGCTCGTGAAGTCGACCTTCCAGATGCGCGTGACCGCGCTCGGGTCGCTCGTGACCGTGTCGTCGCGCTCCTCGATCAGCAGCTTGTCGGGGCCGGCCGGCAGGATCGACGAGATCTTGTCGGCGAGCGGCTTCTTTCTGTTCGGGTTGACCTGCAGCAGGCTGACCCACTCGCGGTCGACGACCGGGTTCGCGGCGTCCGTCACGTCGACACGGAAGACGCGCACGGCGAGCGAGTCGCGCGCCGCTCTGCCCGGATTCTCCATCGGGCTCTGGAGCGACGTGTAGAGGTACGTGCGCCCGTCGAAGCGCTGGAGCGCGAGATCCTCGAACCCGCGGTTGTGGCGGAATCTGTCGCCGACGATCGCCGGGAAGGCTCTGACCACGTCGAGCCCGCCGCCGGCGCCCGCGACTGCCGTGGCGTAGGCGTCGCCGGTGGCGCCGCCCGGCACGATGCGCGCCTGCAGCGCGCCGTCGCCGCTCGCGCGGATGATGCTCGGGCGATACTCGTCGGCCAGCCAGAGCGTCGTGTCATGCACCCACGGGTTGCCCTGGTCGTCGCGCGGGTCGACCGCGACACCCTCGGTGTCGACGCCGAACGGGTCGTTCGGCAGCAGTCTGCAGGCCGAGTCGAACGAGCTCTCGTCGCCCGGCAGGTTCGCGAGGCCGCTCGCGTGGAGGTCGCCGACGTGCAGCGGCGCGACGTGGTCGAGCACGATCTCGCCGTCCTTGGCGGTGAAGTAGATCAGCCGCGGCGCGTAGGCCGGCAGGAAGATCTGCTTGCCGTCGACGCCGCCGCACGTCACGTCGCCGTTCGGGCCGCGATCGGTGAGCGAGACGAACGACTTGTCCGAGTCGCCGAGCGGGAAGAGGCCGCTGAAGCCGCCGAGCTGCCACTCGCGTCCTGCGTCGTCGGTCCCGATCGCCACCTGCTGTTGGAGCGTGGCCGAGCCCGGAACGTCGAGCGTGTGCGCCACGGCCAGCCCGGCCGGGACGAGGGCGGCGGTGGCGCCGAGCGCGAGCCCGAGCCGCCGCGTGCGTCGATTCCTCACGTTGCGTCTCCTTCGATCCGTGATGACGTGCGCGCGCGACGCTAGGCGCGCGCTGCGCGGCCGAGGTGACGAGCTCGTCATCGGCGTGTGAACGACTCGACACAGCGTGTGCCCGGGAGGTGTCTCCTGGCGACCGACCAGACGGTAGGTTTGGCTGCGACGCCGTACACATCGCAGGAGGGGGAACCATGCGCCGCAAGGCCGCAGCCGCACTCGTCGTCGCACTGGCGCTCGGGGCGTGCGGGGGAAGTGACGTCACGACGGTCGGGAGAGCGGAGGCGGTCAGGCGACTCGAAGCCGCCTGCCGAGCCGGCACGCTGGAGGCGCAAAAGGTGGCGCGGTCTGGAAGAGGCGACAAGACCGCGCTCGAAGCGATCCGCACGAACTTCCAGACCGTCATGGACAAGATCGACAAGCTCGAGACGTCCGGCCCGGCGAAGGCCGACCTGGACGCGTACAAGGCCGCGCTCCGAACGCGTCTCGACGCGCTGGAGAGAGTCGCGTCCGAGGGCTCCTTCCGGAAGGCGCTCGCCTCGGAGCAGCCGGCGATGCAGGCTGCCGGCGAAAGAGCGCTCGCGGCGATGAAGCGGCTCGGCGCCTACCACGTCTGCATCTGATGCGGGCCGGGACTACTCGTCCGGCTCGCGCGAGGACAGCGCGCCGAGGATCCCGACGACGAACAGCGCGAGCACGCCCAGCGAGACGACGGTCCCGAGCGTGATCCCCTGCTCGAGCGCGGCCGAGACGGTCAGGAACGTGAAGCCGCCGATGAAGACGATCGCGACGACGGTGACGACGGTGCGGGTGCTCACTGGTAGACGGGGATCCTGCCGCGCGGGGGCATCCGCTTGCGCCGCTGCGCGAACGCGCGGATCGCGAGCAGGCCGAAGACGAAGCCGCCGATGTGGGCGAAGTACGCGACCCCGCCGCCCTCCCCGCCGGTCGGCTGCGCCACCGACGCCGCGCCGACGAGCGCCTGCTCCAGGAACCACAGCCCGAGCATCGCGAACGCCGGCAGCTCGATCAGCGTGAAGAAGAAGAAGATGAAGACAACCGTCACGACGCGGGCGCGCGGGTACAGCAGGATGTAGCCGCCGAGGACCGCCGCGATCGCCCCGGACGCGCCGACGGTCGGCACCGGCGAGCCCGGATCGATCGCGATCTGCAGGCCGATCGCCGCGAGTCCGCCCAGCAGGTAGAAGGCGACGTAGCGCGGGCGCGACATCGCGTCCTCGACGTTCGTGCCGAAGATCCACAGGAACAGCATGTTGCCGGCGAGGTGGAGGATCCCGCCGTGCATGAACATCGAGGTCACGAGCGTGAGGTACGCGGCGATCGGGCCCTGGTCGGGCTGCTCCTGCGTCACCTCGCCGGGAATCGCGCCGTAGTCGATCACGCTCGCGTTCGTGGGGCCGTGCCCGATCCCGCCGTGCTGCAGGAAGAAGTAGACGACCACGTTCGCCGCGATCAGCAGGATCGTCAGGATCGGCACGCGATCCGTGGGGATGTTGTCCTTGAGCGGGAACATGGGGCCGAGGAAGCTACCCGCTTCGCGGCGGCGCCAGCGGCGGCCGGCTCAGTCGAGGTAGGTCACGACGTCCGCCGCCGGCGCGCGCTCGGGCGGCGCCTTCTCCTGCCGCAGCGGGCCGAGGTGGACGAGCGCGATCGCGCGCTCGCCGGCCGGCAGGCCGAGCGCGGCTCGACCTTGCTCCGTGCGCAGGACGGCGGGCGTGCGCCAGTAGGCGGCGAGCCCGCGCGCATGGGCGGCGAGCAGGACGGCGTACGCGGCGCACGCCGTCGCCAGCACGTCCTCCTCGTCGAGCAGCGGGTCGCCCGTCGCCTGCGTCGCCGAGACGGCGACGAGCGTCGGCGCGCGGTCGAGCTTGGCGGCCGCCTCCGCGCCGGCGGCGTCCTTCAGCGCCGCGAGCGCGCGCGGCCCGAGCACGCGGAAGCGCCACGGGTTCGTGAGGTGGTGGTTGGGCGCCCAGGTCGCCAGCTCGAGCAGCTCGCGGAGCAGTTCGGGCGAGACCGGCTCCGCGCCGTAGACCTTGTGCGTCCGCCGCGTGCGGATCGCGTCCTCGACGTCCATGGGCGGGCGCTTACGCCGCGAGCGGCCCGATCCCCGGGCGGTCCTGCGGCACATGCTGGTCCGCGTGGTACGAGGAGCGCACGAGCGGCCCGGCGGCGATGTGGTCGAAGCCGAGCGCGTACGCCGCCTCCTCCAGGGCCTTGAACTCGTCCGGGTGCCAGTAGCGCACGATCGGCAGGTGACGCTCCGTCGGACGCAGGTACTGGCCGACGGTGAGCACCTGCACGCCGTGCTCGCGCAGGATGCCGAAGGTCTCGACCATCTCCTCGTGCGTCTCGCCGAGGCCGACCATCAGGCCGGACTTCGTCACGACCTCGTCGCCGCCCAGCTCCTTCGCGTTGCGCAGCACGCGGCAGGAGCGCAGGAACTCCGACCCGCGCCGCGCGACCGGGTAGAGGCGCGGCACGACCTCGACGTTGTGGTTGAACACGTCGGGCCGCTCGGCGATGACCTTGGCCAACGGCATCTCCTGGCCGCGGAAGTCGGGCGTCAGCACCTCGACCTTGCACTGCGGCGCCTGCATGCGGATCGAGCGGATCACGCCGACGAAGGCGGAGGCGCCGTAGTCGGGCAGATCGTCGCGGTCGACGCTCGTGATGACCGCGTGGCGCAGGCCCATCTTCGCGACCGAGCGCGCGACGCGCGCGGGCTCGAGCGGGTCGTTCCACGTCGGCTTGCCCGTCTGCACGTTGCAGAAGCCGCAGCGGCGCGTGCAGGTGTCGCCGAGGATCATGAACGTCGCGGTGCCGCGCTCCCAGCACTCGCCGACGTTCGGGCAGGCGGCCTCCTGGCAGACGGTGTGCAGGTTCTCCGCCTTGATCATGCTCGTGAGGTCGCGGTAGCGCGGGCCCCCCGGGGCGGGGACCTTGAACCACGGCGGCTTGCGCTCGCGGAAGGGACGGACCTCCGGGCCGAGCACCTTCAGCACGTCCATGCCGCCCGGGTTCGCCCGCGAGCGCGTGACGTGTCTGCGTTCATCCGTCGCGCTCATGCCCTCTGAAAGGTAGCGACCGTCTCGCGGGCCGGCTTTCCCACTACTTCCACCATCTCGACGTGTTCTGTAGGAATGCTGTATAACTCAAATCCCCAATACCCGACTGCCTTGGAGGAGTTTTGACTTCGCAGCACGTACGCAAGACCTTCGCCGCACTGCTCGCGCTCGTCGCGCTGGCGGCCCTGGCCGGATGCGGCGGCTCCTCCGACGAGGCGGGCGGCTCCGACGTCAGCGGCGGCGGCGACGCGAAGACGACGCTCTCGCTCGTCGCCTACTCCACGCCGGAGGTCGTCTACGACGAGATCATCCCCGACTTCCAGCAGACGGCCGAGGGCAGAGGCGTCGGCTTCAAGACCTCCTACGGCGCCTCCGGCGACCAGAGCCGCGCCGTCGAGGCGGGCCTCAGAGCCGACTACGTGTCGTTCTCGACCGAGCCCGACATGACGCGGCTCGTCGACGCCGGCATCGTCGACACCGGCTGGAACAGCACCCCCAACAGAGGGCTCGTCACGACCTCGGTCGTCGCCTTCGTCGTGCGCAAGGGCAACCCCAAGGGCATCAGAACGTGGGACGACCTGCTGAGACCGGGCGTCAAGGTGCTCACGCCGAACCCGTTCTCCTCCGGCGCGGCCAAGTGGAACCTGCTGGCCGCCTACGGCCAGGCGTCGAGAGGCGGCAGAGACCCGCAGGCCGGCCTCGACTACGTCAGAGCGCTGATCACCGACCACGTGCCGGTGCAGGACAAGTCGGGTCGCGAGGCGCTGCAGAACTTCGTCTCCGGCGACGCCGACGTGCTGCTGTCCTACGAGTACGAGGCGACGACCGCGCAGAAGAAGGGCGAGGACGTCGACTACGTGCTGCCCGACGACACGATCAAGATCAACATCGACGTCGCGGTCACCAGCGACGCGCCGCCCGCGGCGCAGCAGTTCCTCGACTACGTGTTGTCGAGACCGGCCCAGGAGCACTTCGTCGACTGGGGCTACCGCCCGGTCGACGAGGAGGTCCTGGCGGCGGCGAAGGCCAGAGGCCTCTTCCCCGACCCGCCCGGCCTCTTCACGATCGACGACCTCGGCGGCTGGGACAGAGTCAACGACGAGTTCTTCGACGTCGAGAACGGCTCGGTCGCCAAGATCGAGGAGGACGCGGGGGTCTCGACCGCCAAGTGAGCGCGCTCGCCGTCAGGGTGGGTGGGACCCCTTCCCGGCGCTCCCACACGGGAGCGCTGGGTCTCGGCGTGGCCACGCTCTGGCTGAGCGTGATCGTGCTGCTGCCGCTGTCGGCCGTCGTCGTGCGCTCGCTCGACGGCGGCCTCGGCGCGTTCTGGGACGCCGTCTCGAGCAGACAGGCGGTCGCCGCGCTGAGATTCACCGTGCTCGTCTCGCTCGCGGCGGCGGCGATCAACGTCGTCGGCGGGACGCTGATCGCGTGGGTGTTGGTGCGCGACCAGTTCCCCGGCAAGCGCGTGGTGAACGCGTTGATCGACCTGCCGTTCGCGCTGCCGACGATCGTCGCCGGCCTCACGCTGTTGACGCTCTACGGGCCGAGAAGCCCGTTCGGGATCGACATCGCCTTCACGAAGGCTGCTGTGCTGCTCGCGCTGCTGTTCGTGACGCTGCCGTTCGTGATCCGCAGCGTGCAGCCGGTGCTGATCGAGCTCGACCGCGAGATGGAGGAGGCGGCGCTGTCGCTCGGCGCGCGCAACCTGACGATCTTCCGCCGCATCGTGCTGCCGAACCTCGTGCCGGCGATCCTGTCGGGCGCCGCGCTCGCGTTCGCACGCGCGGTCGGCGAGTTCGGCTCGATCGTGCTGATCAGCGGCAACATCCCGTTCGACACGCAGGTCAGCTCGGTCTACGTCTTCAAGCTGATCGAGAGCGACGCGCCGACGAGCGCGGCGGCCGTCTCGACGGTGCTGCTGCTCGTCTCGCTCGCGGTCCTGATCGGGATCCGCGGGCTCGATCGCCGGGGGGCGCGCCATGACCGTTGAGCGCCGCTGGCAGCTGTCGCTGCGCGTGCTCGCGCTCGGCTACCTCGCGCTGCTGCTGCTCGTGCCGGTGGGGCTGATCTTCTTCCGCACGTTCGAGCACGGCGTCGGCGCCGTGTGGGAGTCGATCACGACGCCGGCCGCGATCCACGCCTTCTGG
Source organism: Conexibacter sp. (assembly GCA_036379915.1). Classification (GTDB taxonomy): domain Bacteria; phylum Actinomycetota; class Thermoleophilia; order Solirubrobacterales; family Solirubrobacteraceae; genus Conexibacter. Next base: position 9,117 of record DASVFS010000067.1, read on the forward strand.
CTGACGATCGAGGTGACGGCGATCGCCGTCCCGCTCAACACCGTGTTCGGGATCGTGATGGCGCTGGCGCTCGCGCGCGGCGAGTGGCGCGGGAAGGGCCTCGTCAACGCGCTGATCGACCTGCCGTTCGCCGTCTCGCCGGTCGTGATCGGCCTGTCGCTGATCCTCGTCTACGGGATCGACGGCTGGCTCGGCGGCGCTTTGGCGGACGCCGGCGTCCAGGTGATCTTCTCGGTGCCGGGGATCGTGCTGGCGACGATCTTCGTCTCGCTGCCGTTCGTCGTGCGCGAGGTGACGCCGGTGCTGAAGGAGATCGGCGACGAGCAGGAGCAGGCGGCGGCGACGCTCGGCGCCGGCGGCTGGACGACGTTCCGCCGCGTCACGTTCCCCGCGATCCGCTGGGGCGTCGCGTACGGCGTCGTGCTCAGCGTCGCGCGCGCGATCGGCGAGTTCGGGGCCGTCTCCGTCGTGTCGGGGAAGATCTCCGGCGAGACCGAGACGCTCACGCTGCTCGTCGAGAAGCGCTTCTCGAACTTCGACCTCGCGGGCGCGTACGCCGCCTCCGCGCTGCTGGCGCTGATCGCGCTCGGCACGTTGCTCGCGATGACCATGATCAAGCCACGACGGGAGGAGGGGGACGCATGATCTCCGTGACCAACGTGACCAAGCGCTTCGGAGACTACGTCGCCCTCGACGACGTCTCGATCGAGGTGCCGGACGGCTCGCTGACCGCGCTGCTCGGCCCGAGCGGCTCCGGCAAGTCGACGCTGCTGCGGATCATCGGCGGGCTCGAGTCGCCCGACGTCGGCCGCGTCACGATCCACGGCGAGGACCAGACGGCGGTCCCGCCGCAGCGGCGCGGGATCGGCTTCGTCTTCCAGCACTACGCCGCCTTCAAGCACATGACGGTGCGCGACAACGTCGCGTTCGGGCTGACGGTGCGCAAGCGGCCGAAGGCGGAGATCGCGGCGAAGGTCGACGAGCTGCTGGAGATCGTCGGGCTCGCCGGCTACCAGAAGCGCTACCCGTCGCAGCTGTCGGGCGGCCAGCGTCAGCGGATGGCGCTGGCGCGCGCGCTCGCGGTGGAGCCGAAGGTGCTGCTGCTCGACGAGCCGTTCGGCGCGCTCGACGCGAAGGTGCGCGCCGATCTGCGCGAGTGGCTGCGCAAGCTGCACGACGAGGTCCACGTGACGACGCTGCTCGTCACGCACGACCAGGAGGAGGCGATGTCGATCGCCGACCAGATCGCCGTGATGGACCACTCGCGGATCGAGCAGGTCGGCTCGCCGCGCGAGCTCTACGACGCGCCCGCGACGCCGTTCGTGATGCGCTTCCTCGGGCCGGTTACGCGGCTCGGCGACGCGCTCGTGCGCCCGCACGACATCGCGCTCTCGCACGACGCGCAGCCCGGCTCGGCCGAGGCGCAGGTCGCGCGCGTCGTGCACCTCGGCTTCGAGGTGCGCGCGGAGCTCGAGCTGGGCGACGGCGAGGAAGTCGCGGTGCAGCTGCCGCGCAACGAGGCGGACGAGCTGGAGCTCGGCGTCGGCGACATCGTGCACGTGCGCTCGACCGCGCCGTTGCCGCGCGAGCTCGCCGACGCGCCGCGCGAACCGGAGCCCGAGCCGGACGCGATCGGCGCGTGACCTTCGGCGGTCCGCGGGGGCGGGCCGCCGAGCGCGTGATCCCGCGTCAGCGGGTCAGCCAGGCGTCGTCGGCGCGCGTGAGCGCCTCGACGGATCTCGGCAGTCTGCCGCTCGCGAGGTCGGCGAGCGTGACGTGCTCGTTGACCTCGCGCAGCGCCTGCCGCACAGCGATCCACAGTCTGCGCAGCGGCTCGGCCGTGCCGGCGTACTCGACGTCCTCCGGCCGCCCGCCGCGCACCGACGCCATCGGGCCCTCGACGACGCGGATGACGTCGGCGATCGTGATCTCGGCCGCCGGTCGCGCGAGCCGGTAGCCGCCCTCGGCCCCGCGCTGGCTGCGCACGAGGCCGCCCTGGCGCAGGTCGCCGAGGATGTTCTCGAGGAACTTCGGCGGGATGTCCTGCGCCTGCGCGATCGCGTCGGCCTTCGTCAGATGGTCCTCGCCTGCCACGGCCAGCTCGATCGCGGCGCGCACGGCGTAGTCGACCTTCGCGGAGATGCGCATGGCCGTGCATCATGACCGGCCGGCCACACGGATGCGGAGCAGATGGGAATCATGCCCCCAATCGACCGTTTGGAGGCACGATGGATCAGCGGCCAGCAGAGGCCACCGGCGAGCGCGCGACCGTCTTCGACGACGTCGCCTACTGGCTGACGATCGCGTCGGTCTACTTCCTCGTCGGCGTGCTGTTCTTCTACTCCGGCAAGGAGAAGCTGTTCGACGAGAACGCCAACCCGCCGGCGGGGATCGAGAAGCAGTTCGAGGGCACGTTCGTGGCGACGTTCCCCGGCGTCGACGCGCTGTGGGCGATCCTCTCGGTGCTCGAGTTCGCGATCTTCGTGCTGCTGGTCGTGAGCCTCGTGCGCGGCGAGTTCCTGCCGCGCCGGCGCAAGCGCATCCTGCTCGTGGGGCTCTCGCTCGCGCTGTTCACGTTCGCGTGCCTGTCGTTCGGCCAGACGTCGACCGGCAACAACGAGGGCACCGCGTCGCTCTACACGTACTTCGGCGTGACTGCGGTGACCATCCTGCTCGTCATGTTGCTCCCGCCGAACCGGCCGCGCGCTTGGCTCAGCGGAGTCAGGGGGTCCGCGTGAGGATCAGCCCGCGGTCGTCGCTGGAGGAGATGCCGACCGCCCACGCGACGCCGTCGGCGGCGAGCGCGACGCCGTAGAGGTTGCCGGCCAGGCTCTGCTCAGCCGGCTCGACCGCCAAGCCGCCGGCGCCGTCCGGGCCCATCACGTGCGGATGGGGCGCGCTGTCGGTTCTGCGGGTGAAGGTGCCGGCGGCAACGATCCCGCCGTTGCGGTCCGCCGAGACCGCGTACAGATACGCGCCGGAGCCCTGCGCGGGCGCCGACACCTTGTGCACGGCGCCGTAGCGTCCGCGGAACGCGAGCGGGCGCCCGTTGACGCCGGAGTCGTCAGCCCAGCCGACCGCCCACAGGTCACCGTCGGGCGACTGCGAGACGCCGTTCATCTGGCCGCGCGTGCCGTATCTGGCGAGCGTGTCCGGCGTCAGCAGCGGGATCCATCTGCTCCCGTCGTAGCGCACCAGGAAGCCGCGCTCACCCGTGGGCGTGGCGCAGTAGCCGGTCGCCCACGTCGCCGGCAGCCGGCGCGAGGCGATGTCGGTCAGCTCGGCTCGCACCATCTGCCCGTTCGAGGACACGGAGCAGCCGGGGACGTTCGGGAACGGCACCTCCTGCCAGTCCGAGCCGTCGCGCAGCCACACGTTCGGGATCGTGTAGAGCGTCTGCTGGTTGCGGCCCTCGCCGGCGATCCAGACGGTGCCGTCCGGTGCGGCGGCGACGGTCATCAGCGCGCCGGGGAAGTTGGCCGGCCCGTCGACCCACGACCATCTGACGCCGTTCCAGCGCTGGATCAGCGGCACCGTCGCGACGCTGCCGATCGCCGGGGCGGCGCCGCCGACCGCCCACGCGCGCGTGATGCCGGCTGAGGAGATGTCGAACAGCATGTTGCGCGCGGGCGCGGTCTCGTGGTTCGGCGTCGGGTACTGCGTCCAGCCGTAGCCGTCCCAGCGCTCGATCACGGTGCGCCACTCGATCGTGCCGCCGATCAGGCCGTACGTGTAGCCGGCGGCCCACACGCTCTTCTGGCCGAACGGCGCCGCCGCGCGGTAGACGTAGACCCTGCCGGACGTCGCCGGGGCGTTGACGCGGTCCCAGCCGGGCTCCGCGCCCGCCTGGGGTGCGCCGATCAGGACGGCGAGCTGGAGCAGCAGCGCAGCGGCGACCTTGCGCATGCGCGCCATCCTCGCCGTTCTGGCGCATCGGCGCAAGGCGCCGTCACGAGTGCGTCACACGCTGTGCGCGGAGGAGGCCGGCGCGGCGAGCGCGACGCCGAGGCCCTCAACCGTCGCCTCGACCGGCGTGCGTCCGAACGCCTGCGCGAAGCGCGCGACGACGTGGTCGGCGAGCTGCGCGAGCGCGGGCGACGGCGCGCGGACGAGCGCGAGCGGCTCGCTGGCCGGCGGCCGCGTCAGCGCCGTCTCGCCGCGCTCGTCGGCGAGCGAGGTCATGCGCACGCCGTGCAGGCCGCACGCGACGGCCCACTCGAACGGTCGCATGTCGTTGTCGACGTTGACGGCGAAGCCGTGCGTCGTGACGCCATGCGAGACGTGCACGCCGATCGAGGCGATCTTGCGCTCGTCGACCCACACGCCCGTGTACTCGATCCCGTCCTGCGGGCGGCAGCGGGCGGCGAGTCCCACGTCCCCGAGCGCGGCGATCAGCGCCAGCTCCATCGTGCGCAGGTAGGCGATCACATCGTCCACGCGGATGATCGGATACCCGACGAGCTGGCCCGGACCGTGGTAGGTCAGCTGGCCGCCGCGCCGCACGGGCACGACGTCGATCCCCTGCTCGGCGTACCACTCCGGCGCGAACGGCAGATCCTCGGGTCTCGATCGGCGGCCCTGGGTGTAGACGGGCGGGTGCTCCACGAGCAGCAGCACGTCCGGCAGCTCGTCGCGCTGGCGCCGATCGCGCACGGCCTCCTGCAGCGCCAGCGCGGAGCGGTACTCGACCGTGCCGAGCCGCACGACGCGCAGCTCATCCATCCCACGCCTCCAGCCGCCGGCGCAGCGCGCCGAGGAACTGCGCGGCCTGCGCGCCGTCGAGCGCGCGGTGGTCCCACGAGAGGCCGAGGATCGTCTGCGGGCGGATCTCGATCACGTCGTTCCCATCGCCGTCCTCGATCACGATAGCCCGCTTCACGACCGCCTCGAGGTCGAGGATCGCGACCTGCGGCTGGTTGATCACCGGCGTCGCCATCAGCGAGCCGAACTGCCCCGGGTTCGTGACGGTGAACGTGCCGCCGGTGACCTCGTCGGGCGTGAGCTGCTGCTTGCGCGCGCGCTTTGCCAGCTCGCGGATCGCGATCCCGAGCTGCTCGACAGTGAGGGCGTGCGCGTCACGGATGACCGGCACGATCAGCCCGTCCTCGCCGAGGCTGACCGCCACACCGAGGTGGACCGCCTCGTGGCGCGTGTAGCGGTCGCCCTCCAGCGTCGCGTTGAGCGCCGGGTGCTCGGCGAGCGCGTCCATCGCCGCGCGCGCGACGATCGGCAGCGGCGTGACGCCGAGCAGACTGCTCGCCTTCGCGCCTCTGCGCGCCGCCTCCACGCGTGACATGTCGCACTCCATCCAGGTCGTGCACGTCGCGGCGGTGTCGAGCGAGCGCTTCATGTGCGCCCCGATAGCTCTGCGCATGCGCGAGAGCTGGCCGGCCGCCTCCATGTCCGGCCGATACGGGCTCTCGGTGTGCAGCGGCTTGTCGCCGTTCGCCTGCGCGGCCGCCAGCACATCCTGCTTGCGCACGCGGCCGTCACGCCCAGTGCCCACGATCGACGCCAGGTCCACCGCGAGCTCGGCCGCCAACCGCGAGACGACGGGGGAGTAGTACGGCGACGCCGATCGGGCGGGTGGCGCGGGTGAGACGATTTCCGCGGCCCCGCCCGCGGAATCGTCTTCACCGGCGACAGGACCCGCCCGCAGCACGGCCGATCCCGAGGCGATCCTCGCCAGCACGGTGCCGACCTCGACTGTCGTTCCCTCGTTGATGAGGATCTCTTGCAGCGTCCCGGTCCCTGGGCTCGGGATGTCCGTGACGATCTTGTCGGTGTCGACCTCGCAGAGGGGTTCGTCTGCCTCGACGTGGTCGCCGGGCTGCTTGAGCCATCTGATCACCGTGCCCTCGACGATCGACACCCCGAGCTGGGGCATCACGACGTCAGTAGTCGAGGAGGTCTCGGCAGGCATCGCGGATGCGGTCGACGCTCGGCAGCACGGCCTGTTCGAGCGGGGGGCTGAAGGGGATCGGGACGTCGGGCGTGGCGACGCGGCGGATGGGGCCGTCGAGCTGCTCGAACGCGTGCTCCGCGATCAGCGCCGCGACCTGGGCGCCGGCGGCGCATGTCTCGTTGGCCTCGTCCACGATCAGGACCTTGGAGGTCTTGGCGACGCTGGCGAGGATCGCGTCGGTGTCGAGCGGGACGAGCGAGCGGAGGTCGAGCACCTCCACGCTTGCGGCGAGGTCCTCGGTCGCCTCCAGCGCCGCGTGCACCATCGCGCCGTAGGCGATCACTGTGAGGTCGCTGCCCTCGCGCGCGATGCGCGCGGTCATCGGCGTCTCGTAGACGCCCGCGGGCACGTCGCCCTTCACGCGGCGGTAGAGGTGCTTGTGCTCGAGGAACACGACCGGGTTCGGGTCTTTGATGGCTGCCGTCAGCAGGCCCTTCGCGTCCTCCGCGGTCGACGCCGCGAGCACCTTGATCCCGGGCGCGTGCATGAACCACGCCTCCGGGTTCTGCGAGTGGAACGGGCCGCCGGAGAAGCCGCCGCCGCTCGGCAGTCGCACGACGATCGGGACCGCGAGGCCGAAGCGGTAATGGGTCTTGCCGGCGACGTTCACGAGCTGGTCGAAGCCGCAGGCGACGAAGTCGGCGAACTGCATCTCGCACACCGGCCGCATCCCCACGACCGCCGCGCCGACCGCCGTCCCGACGATCGCCGCCTCCGCCAGCGGCGTGTCGATCACGCGCTCCTCGCCGAACTCCTCGACGAAGCCGTCGGTGACCTTGAACGCGCCGCCGAACGCGCCGACGTCCTCGCCCATCAGGAGCACGCGCTCGTCCGCGCGCAGCTGCTCGCGCAGCGCGTCGGAGATCGCCTCGAGGTAGGTCATGACCGGCATCAGGCGGGCGCTCCCGCGGCGGGGCGTCCGTCGCCGGCGGTCGCGGTCGCGTCGCCGTCGTCGGCGAACCCGCTCCATGGCGCGCGCCCGTCGCCGAGCGGCTGCGGCTCGCCCTCGGCGAACACGCCGCGCACGGCGTCGGCCGGCTCCGGCATCGGCGCCGCCAGCGCCTCCTCCGCGGCCGCCGCGACCTCCGCCTCCACCGCCGCGCGCAGCTCCGCCACGTCGACGCCCAGCTCCGCGACGCGCCGCTCCTGTCGCTCGATCGGGTCGCGCTCGGCCCACTCGGCCAGCAGCTGCGGCGGCACGTAGCGCATGTCGTCGTGCGCGGCGTGGCCGTGCATGCGCATCGTCACCGCCTCCACGAGCGTCGGCCCCTCGCCGGCGAGCGCGCGCACGCGCGCCGCCAGCACCGCTTCGAAGACGGCCTCGACGTCGTTGCCGTCGACCGTCACGCCGGGGAAGCCGTACACGCGCGCGCGCTCGACCGGGTCGACCGCGAACTGCTTCGACAGCGGCGTCGAGTACGCGAATTGGTTGTTCTCCAGCACGAACACGACCGGCAGCCGCTGCACGCCCGCCCAGTTCATCGCCTCGTGGAAGTCGCCGCGCGAGGTCGCGCCGTCGCCGAACCAGGTCAGCGCCACGCGCGGCTCGCCGCGCAGCTTGAACGCCATCGCCATGCCGGTCGCGACGCACATCATGTCGGGCAGCATCGAGACCATCCCGACCACGCCGGTCGCCGGATCGCCGAAATGGACGTTGCCGTCGCGCCCGCCGGTCACGCCGCTCGCGCGGCCCATGTACTGCGCGAGGATCCGCGCCGGCTCGACGCCGCGCACGAGGTGCGCGCCGAGGTCGCGGTGCAGCGGGCAGAGACGGTCGCGCGGGCCCAGCGCGAACGCCGCGCCGACCGACACCGCCTCCTGCCCGAAGCCGTCGTAGAACGACCCCGGAACGCGCCCCTGCCGGTAGAGCGCGAGCGCGCGCGCCTCGATCGCGCGCATCAGCAGCATCGTGCGCAGCAGCTCGACGCGATCGGCGGTCGTGAGGTGGGCCGGCGCCTCCGCCGGACCCTCCGTCGCCGCGGGTCCCGGCGGGCCGTCGGCCGGGCGCGGCGACAGGGCTTCCATCGCGCTGAACGGTACTTCGGCGCCGGCCCCCCGATCGGGTGGGTGAACGACCTCGTATGTGCAGCGCCGGCCGTGGTCGGGAGCGCTAGCGTGCGGGCATGCTCGCACCCGCGCTCGCGACCTTGATCGCCGCCGCCGGCGGCGGATCGGGCGGCTTCGGCGGCGGCGGAGGGGGAGGCGGCTTCGGCGGAGGCGGCGGCGCGTACGGCGGCTCTGGCGGCAGCTCGCTGTTCTTCCTCGTAGCCCTCGGCGTATTCCTGCTGTTCGCGTTGTTCGTGCTGCTGAAGGCCCGCCAGGTTCGCAAGCGCCGCGACGCGCGCCGGCGTGCGATCGAACTGGCCGCCGCCGCGGCGGCGGACGACGATCCGCAGCTGGCTGCCGACGCAGTCACACAGACGGCCGAGCGCCTGTTTCGGGAGGCGCAGGCGGCGTGGGACGCGCGCGACGACCAGCGCCTGCGCGAGCTGCTCAGCCCGGACCTGCTGGTCGAGTGGCGTCGACGGCTCGCCGACTTCGCCGACAGAGGCTGGCACAACCGCGTCCAGGTGCTCGAGCTGAAGTCGATCGAGTACCTCGGCCTCGTCAACCGCGAGGGCGTCGACGACGATCGCGTGACCTGTCGCATCACCGCGCAGCTGGGCGACTACGTCGAGATCATCGGGTCCCAGCCGCCCACCCGCATCATGCGCACCGGCGCGAGCAGTGCGCTGGTGACGCTGACCGAGTACTGGACGCTGGCTCGCCATGACGGCGGCTGGATCGTCGCCTCGATCGAGTCCGACGCCGAGGGCGCGCACGTGCTCGAGCAGGAGATCGTCGCGACGCCGTGGCAGGACGAGCAGCGCATGCGCGACGCCTCGCTCGTGGAGGTCGCCGTGGCCGACAAGCTGCCGGCGGGCGTCGCGACCGCCGAGGTCGCCGACCTCGACTACGCCGGCGACGCGCGCGCCGCCGCGCTCGACCTGTCGCTCGCCGACGGCCGCTGGGCGCCGGACGTGCTGGAGGCGGCGGCGCGACGCGCGGTCGCCGCGTGGGCCGAGGCGGTCGACGGCGCCGACCGCGACCTGCTCGACGTCGCGACGCCCGAGGCGGCCGACGCGCTGCTGCACCCGGGCGACCCGTCGAAGAAGACCCGCCTCGTGATCCGCGGCCCGCGCGTGCGGCGGCTGCGGATCGCCGCGCTCGACCCGGCCGCGACGCCGCCGACGATGACCGTCGAGGTCGAGGTGCGTGGACGCCGCTACGTCGAGGATCGCGACGACGCGTCGGTGCTGTCGGGCTCGAAGTCGCGCGAGACGACGAGCACCGAGCGCTGGACGCTCGCGCTGTCCGGGCCCGACGAGCGGCCCTGGCAGGTCGTCGACGTGGGCTGAGGCGCGGGGCGCGAGAGCGGCCCGTACCCTCGGCGTGTGGAACGCGTGTGGGCCTCTCGGCTGCGCTGGCGCCTGCGCGGTGCGTGGCTGGCGCCGCTCGCGCTGCTGCTGACGCTGGTCGACGCGTTGCTGATCCACTGGCGCCCACTCGCCGGCGACGGGCGCACGAACGTGTTCGCGGCGCTGCTGCTGGCCGCCTTCCTCAACCTCGTCGTCGTCGCCGCGCTCGCGCCGCTGCTCGGGATCGCATGGCGTCGCGCGCGCCCGCAGCTGCCGGCGATCGTCGCGCGCGACCGGGCCGGCGTCGTGCTCGTGCTGCTCGTGACGGCGGGCGTCGTCGCCGGCGGCGCGCTTCACCACAGGACCACCGAGCGCAACGACGCGGCGCTGGTCGACGCGCACGCGCGCGCGGTCGCGTGGATCGGCACGCACGCGCCGGCGCCGTATCGCCGCCACCTCGAGCTGGCGGACACGATCGCGGTCGTCCCCGGCAGCGTCTTCCGCACGTGCGCGCCCGACCCGGCGCACGACCGCTCGTGGTGCGTCGTCGTCGACGAGGACGGCGCCGTCCGCAGGGACGGCGGCAGCTCGAACGCGGTCTTCGCAGCGGGGCGGGGCTAGCTGGCCGCCGATTCCTCCTGCTTGTCGCCCAGCACCGCCCCGACCCCCGCACACACGGTCAACGCGAAGCCGATCCCGACGAGCCAGGAGACGAGCGCGATCGCGATCCCGATCGGGCCGTAGTGCGTCGCCGAGCGGCCGATCGCCTCCGGCATGTAGATCACCGAGCCGACGCTGATCGCCGTCATCGCGATCGACGTCAGCAGCGCGCTCGGCACGAGCCGCCGCCAGGCGACGCGCCCGGCCAGCAGGACCCACGGCGACCACAGCCACAGCAGCGCGTTGCCGGTCAGCAGGACCGTCAGCGACCCGACCGGTCCGGTGAGGCCGAGCAGCCAGTCGCGCACCGAGGCGAACAGGGTCGACCACAGCACGACGCCGCCGATCCAGACGAGGCCGGCGCGCGTGCCGGCGAGGCCGCGTGTCTCCAGCTGCCAGGCGTGCTCGTAGACGCGCTGCAGCGCGCGCGTGAAGCTCAGCGCGGAGGCGATCAGCAGCAGCACGCCGAGCCACGAGACCGACTGGCGCACGGCGTCCGGCTGGGCGAAGACCTCCTGGACGAGCCGCGCGTTCGCGCCGTGCAGGTGGAAGCGCTGGATCAGCTCCTGCGGCAGTCCCTCGGTCCCGGGCAGGAAGGCGGACGCGATCACGAGCAGCGGCACGAGCGCCGTGAAGCCGAGCGATCCGAGCGCGACCGAGCGGTCGACGAACTGGATCTCGACGAGCCGGTCGAGCGACGCGCGCGCCAGCGCGACGCCGCGTGCGACCCGCGGGTGGTCGCGGATCATGCGGCCGGGGAAGGCGGCGCCGGCGGAGATGGCGCCGGCGCCAACGCGCCGCTCGCCAGCTCGCGCCGCACCTGCGCGCGCAGCGCCGCGACGCCGGCGAGCAGCAGCGCGCCGAAGATCACGATCGCGAGCGGGCGCCGCAGCACCGACAGCGGTCCCCACGCGACGAGCGCGAGGTAGACGAGCGCGGCGATCCCGTACGCGAGCTCGGGCCGCTCCGCCAGGCCCGGCGCGATGCGCGCGCGGAGCCAGCGCGCCCGTCGCCCAGCCCCCGCGAGCCACGCGCCGAGCATCGCGCCCGCGCCGACGATCAGCACCACGACGGCCAGCTCGGCCAGCAACGTGGTCGCGATCCGCCACGTCGCGTGCGCGGCGGGATCGAGCGGCCCGCCGCTCGTGAGCGCGTCGGCCACCTGGTTGCCGGCGATCCGGCGCACGACCAGCACCAGCAGGGCCGCGAGCACGAGCCCGGCGCCGGTGGCGAGCAGCGCGCGGCGGCGGCCGTCGGGCCGGTCGCCCGCCCACCAGACCGCGAGCGCGTACAGCGCGAGCGCGAGGATCCCCGGCAGCCACGACAGCACGTTGAGCACGTCGGCCAGCTTGCGCAGCGTCTCGAGCGTCTGCGGTCTGAAGATCACGATCCGACCGCGGTCGCTCGGCAAGCGGTCGACGACGCTCGGGTCGACGCCGACCCGGTCGGCGATCTGCTTTGCCAGCGGGCGCAGGTCGAGTACCACGCCATTGCCCTTGACGACCGTCCCCTCGCCCTCGACGAGCTTCACGAACTGCTCGTGCGTGATGCGGTTGAGCGTGACCCACGCATCCTGCACCTTGCCGGAGGCGAGGATCCGCTGGACCGCTCTCTGCACCGCGTCTGCGACCAGGCTCCCGGCCGGGCCGGCGAGCGGCTGGAGTCTCGGCGGCAGCGCCTCCTGCAGCGCTGCGCGCGTGCGCGAGCCGTCGGCCAGCTCCGACGCGAGCTCGTCGGCGAGCGGCACGCGCACCGCGTCGTCGCGCAGCAGCGCGGCGCTCGTCGTGGTCCAGTCGTCCGTGTTCAGCAGCTGCCGGTCGACCCATGCGCCCAGCAGCGCCACCACCGCCAGCAGCGATGCGAGCGCCACGAGGATGCGCGAGCGCAGCGGCATCTCCGTTCAACCGTATTCCTGCGCTCGGTCCCGTGCGCCCCAGTTGGCGCGCAGCTGCTCGCTCCGGCTGCGGCTCAGGCCTCGCCGGCGCGCTGACGCCGCAGGTTCCCGACGAGCAGCGAGATGACGGTGACGAGGTAGATCTGCCCGGTCAGCATCTCCAGCACCGCGACCGCGCGACCGCCGCGCGTGGCGGGGGAGAGGTCGCCGAAGCCGGTCGTCGTCATCGACGTGAAGCTGAAGTAGACGCGCTGGCTCTCGCTGCCGTCGAAGCCCTGCGCGAAGTACGGACCGGAGCCGAGTCTGGCCATCGTCGAGATCACGAACGAGAACACGATCCCGACGAGCAGGTAGACGGCGAGCGCGCCCGCGACCGCCTGCACCGTCACGCCGCGCACGCGCAGCAGCACCGCGAGCCCGTGCAGGAGCTGCACGAGCGTGGCGAGCACGAGCGCGGCGCTGATCGCCGCGCCGACGCCCTCCTCGACCCACTCGAATCCGACCGCGGCGACGACGACGAGCGTCGCCGCGGCCAGGGTGACGCCGGCCCGCTCGCGCATCGCGACGTCCCCGCGGCTCGTCACGATCACCGTCAGCAGCATCCCGGCGGACAGCAGCAGACCGACCGCGCGGCTCCACGACGACTCCGGCGCGATCACGAGGAACAGCACGGTCGTCAGCGCGACCGCCAACACGATCCCGTAGCGGTGGCTGCTCTCCAGCTCGAGCGTTCTCTCAGCTGTCGCCTGCATCCCAGTGCACAGGATTCCCGCCCGGCCGGCGTCCGCGGTCAGAGCGCCAGCGCGAGCGGGGACTCGAGCAGGGCGCGGATGCGGGCGAGGACCTGTGCGGCGTCGGCGCCGTAGAGGATGCGGTGGTCGCTGACGAGCGTGAGGGTCATGCGCTTGCCGGGGACGATCGTGCCGTCCACGACGACAGGCTCGTCGCGCAGCGCGCCGACGGTGAGGATCCCCGCCTGCCCGCCGTTGACGATCGCGGTGAACTGCGTCACGCCGAACATGCCGAGGTTGGAGACGGTGAACGTGCCGCCGCTCACCTCCGGCGGCGTGATCTGACCGGCGCGCACGCGCGCCGCCAGCGCGCGCGTCTCGAGCGCGATCTCGCCGAGCGACTTCTGATCGGCGTCGAAGATCGTCGGCACGATCAGCGCGTCCTCCGCCGCGACCGCGACGCCCACGTTGACGCGCTCGTACAGCTCGAACTTGCCGTCCTTGTAGGCGCCGTTCGCGCGCGGGAATTCGCGCAACGCCAACGCAGCCGCCTTCACGACGAAGTCGTTGAACGACGGCGCCGGGTGCTCGTCGCTCGCGAGCGCCTTCAGCTGCGCCCGCACCGCGACCGCCGCCGCCATGTCGACCTCGGTCGCGACGTGGAAGTCCGGCACGGTCGCCTTCGACTCCGCCATCCGCCGCGCGATCGTCTGCTGCGTGCGCGACAGCTCCTGCACCGTCGTCTCGCCCTTGCCGCCGCCCTGCTCCGGCGCCGCGGGCGCAGGGGCAGCGGGCGCGATCTCCGCCGCCTCCACATCCGCCTTCACGATCCGACCACCGGGACCGGTGCCTCTCAACCCAGTCAGGTCCACACCCCGCTCGCGCGCCAGCCGGCGCGCGACCGGCGACGCCTTGACGCGGCCGTTGACAGGCTCAGCCGAGGGCACCGAGGGGGAGGGAGCCGGCGGCTCCGCCGGAGCAGAGGACGCCGATCGGGCGGGTGGCGCTGGTGCGGCGATCTCCGCGGGCTCGCCCGCGGAGTCGTCGTCACCGGCGACAGGACCCGCCCGCCGCGCGGTCTGTCCTGAATCGGAGTCGCCGCCCCCGATCCGCGCGATCAGCTCCCCGATCGGCAGCGTGTCCCCCTCGGAAGCGACGATCTCCAGCACACCCGACGCATCCGCCTCATACGTCATGTTCGCCTTGTCCGTCTCGATCTCGACGAGCTCATCGCCACGCGCGACCTCCGCCCCGCTCGAGACGAGCCATCTCAGGATCGTGCCCTCCTCCATCGAGTCGGACAGGCGCGGCATCACGACGTCGGGCACGGCTCACATCCTCTCTCAAACGTCGCGCATCGTCGCCAGCACGGCGTCGACGACCTGCGGCTCGTGGGGGAACGCGATCTGCTCCAGCGGCTTCGAGTACGGCATCGGCAGATCGGCGCCGGTCACGCGGCCGACCGGCGCGTCGAGCCAGTCGAACGCCTGCTCCTGGATCAGCGCGGCGAGGTTCGCGCCGACGCCGCCGTGCGGCCAGCCCTCCTCGACGATCACGCAGCGGTTCGTCTTGCGCACCGACGCGAGGATCGTGTCGAGATCCAACGGCCGCAGCGTGCGCGGGTCGATCACCTCGGCCGAGACGTCGTGCTGCTCGGCGAGCACGTCCGCCGCGCGCGCCGCGGTCAGCGCCATGCGCGAGACGCCGACGATCGTCACGTCGTCGCCCTCGCGCCGCACGGCGGCCTTGCCGAAGGGCACCAGGTGCTCCCCGTCGTCCGGGTCGGGCACCTCGCCGCGCTGCCCGTAGAGGTACTCGTGCTCGATGAAGATCACCGGGTTGTCGTCGCGGATCGCGCTCTTGAGCAGCCCCTTCGCGTCCGCCGGCGTCGACGGCACCGCCACCAGCAGGCCGGGGACGTGCAGGTACAGCGCCTCCCACGAGTGCGAGTGCGTCGGCCCGAGCTGATGCCCGGCGCCCTGCGGCATCCGCACGACGAGCGGCACGGCGACCTGGCCGCCGAACATGAAGCGGATGTGCGCCGCGTGGTTGACGATCTGGTCCATCGCGAGCAGCGAGAAGTTGATCGTCATCAGCTCCACGACCGGCCGCGTCCCGGTCATCGCCGCGCCCACGCCCATCCCGACGATCGTGTTCTCCGAGATCGGCGTGTCACGCACGCGCTGCTCGCCGAACTCCTCCAGCAGTCCGGCCGTCACCTTGTAGGCGCCGTTGAAGACGCCGATGTCCTCGCCCATCAGGAACACGCGCTCGTCGCGCGTCAGCTCCTCGCGCAGCGCCTGGTTCAACGCCTCCCGATAGCGCACGACCGCCATCAGCCGCCTCGCTCCCCGTCGTGCGCGCGCTCGTCGTGCTCGTCCTGCGCGTCGTCCGCGGGCCGCGTCTCGGTGCCCTCGTGCGGGCCGGACGCGTGGTGGTCGTACTCCTCGCGCACGCTCGCGTCGACCGGCCGCTCGCGCTCGTCCTCTCCGCGGTGCGGCTCCGGCGTGCGCTCGTCGACCGAGTACCAGCCGCGCACCTGGTCGCCGAGCACGTATACGTCGTCGTAGAGCGACTCGGGCGCCGGGAACGGGGAGTCGTCGGCGAACGCGACCGCCTCGTCCACGCGCTCGACCGCCTGCTCGTCCGACGCCGTCACGGCCTCCTCGTCGAGCACGCCCTGCTCGACCAGGCGCGCCGCCCACAGCGCGATCGGGTCGCGTCTGCGCCACTCGGCGACCTGCTCTCTCGTGCGGTACTCCTCCGGGTCGGCCATCGAGTGACCGCGGAAGCGGTAGGTGATCGCCTCCACCAGGACGGGCTGGCGCTCGTCGCGCGCACGCGCCAGCGCCTCGCCGACGACGCGGTGCACGTCGGCCACGTCCATTCCGTCGCACTCGACGCCCGGCACGCCGTAGCCCTCGCCCTTGCGCTGCAGGTCGGTGACGGCCGAGTGCCGTTCGAGCGAGGTCCCCATCCCGAACTGGTTGTTCGTGACCATGAAGACGACCGGCAGCCGCCACAGTGCGGCGAGATTCATCGTCTCGCCGAACGTGCCCTGGTTGGAGGCGCCGTCGCCGAACATGCAGAGCGTCGCGTCGTCCGTTCCGAGCAGCCGCGCGGACAGGCCGAAGCCGGCCGCGATCGGCAGGTTGCCGCCGACGATCCCGTAGCCGCCCATGAAGCGGCGCTCGAGGTCGAACATGTGCATCGAGCCGCCGCGCCCGCGCGAGCAGCCGCCCTCCTTGCCGAACAGCTCCGCCATCACCGCATCCGGCGGCGTGCCGCGCGCGATCGCGTGGCCGTGCGAGCGGTACGTCGAGATCAGGTAGTCGCGCTCGCGCAGGGCGCGCGCCGCGCCGACGATCGTCGCCTCCTCGCCGATCGCGAGGTGCAGGAAGCCACCGATCTTCGCCTTCGCGTACAGCTCGCCGGCGCGCTCCTCGAAGCGCCGGATCAGCTGCATCGTGGCGAGCCACTCGCGGGCTGCCGCCGGCTCGGGCAGCGGCGCCGGGCCGCCTTCCGATCCGCTCCGGCCGCGTCTGGCTGCCGGTGTGGTGGCCATGGGGGTGACCTTACCCGCCGTGCGCCTCCGCCTCGCCCCATGCCGTCAGGAACTCGCTCGCCTCGAGGCGGCTGAGATCCTCGCGCAGCGCGCGCACGAGCCGCCGCGCCTGCACCGGCGGCAGGTCCCAGAACAGCACGACCTCCCCGCTGTCGACCGCGACGACCTCGACGTGGTCCATGCGCCCCGGGCCGGCCAGCCACGCCGGGCCGGCGCCGCCGCGTGTGACGATCAGCCGGTAGGCGCGCCGCGCCGTCATGCGGACGCCGCCCGTCGCGCGGCGAGCGCCGCGGCCGCCCGCTCGACCGCGTCGATCCCCTCGTACACGTCGTCGCCGGCGACGATCGCCGGGACCTGCGTGACGCCGGCTTCCGCAGCCGTCAGAGTCGCCGTGTCGAGCCCGGCGGCGACCGATCTGCGGCCGAGCGCCTGCAGCACCGCGCGCGGATGCATCTCGCACGCGGCGGCGGCGATCACGACCGTGTCCTCGTCGAGCGCGCGGC
This sequence comes from Conexibacter sp., assembly GCA_036379915.1. Taxonomy (GTDB): domain Bacteria; phylum Actinomycetota; class Thermoleophilia; order Solirubrobacterales; family Solirubrobacteraceae; genus Conexibacter. Next base: position 25,833 of record DASVFS010000067.1, read on the forward strand.
CGCCCGCGTACGCCTGGCGGAACGCCGCCAGCGCGAACGCGACCGCGCGGCCGATCTGCTTCGCGTACGTCGCGCCGACCATCGCGACGCGCGTGTCCTCCTGCGGCCAGCTCGCCGGCCAGCGCAGCGGCTGCACGTGCTGTGCCCGCGCGCGCTCCTCGATCGCGGCGCGGCGCGCGGCGGGGTCCCCGGCGGAGCCGGGCAGCCCCGCGGCGAGGATCGGCGTCCACTCCGGCACGACCGGCAGCTCCGCCATCACGCGCTCGGCGGCCAGATACGCCTCCGGGCTGCCGAGGTCGAAGTAGAAGACGGGCTGCACGGCCGACTCGCTCTCCGCGTGCGCCGACCTACCCGTGGATCAGCCAGCCGTCGGCGGCGCGCGCGGCCTCCATCACGCCCTCGGACAGCGTCGGATGGCCGTGCACCATGCGCGCGACCTCCGGATAGCCGCCCTCGAGCGCGCGCGCGTTGACGAGCTCCTGGATCAGCTCGGTCGCCTTCGCGCCGACGATGTGGCCGCCGAGCAGCTCGCCGTATCTGCGGTCGCCGACGATCTTGATCAGGCCGGTGCGGTCGCCGTAGACGGTGCCCGCGCCGACTGCCCCGTAGGGCACTCTGCCGACGACGACGTCGTGGCCGGCCTCTCTCGCCTGCGCCTCGGTGAGCCCGAACGACGCGACGTTCGGCGTGCAGAAGGTCGCGCGCGGGATGTCGATGTAGGAGATCGGATGCGTCGCGTTGCCCGCGATGTCCTCCGCGGCGATGATGCCCTCGTCCGAGGCCTTGTGGGCGAGCGCCGGGCCGGGGACGATGTCGCCGATCGCCCAGATCCCTCTCGCCGACGTGCGCAGCGCGCCGTCGACCTCGATCAAGCCTCTGTCGTTCACCTTCACGCCCGCGTCGTCGAGCCCGAGACCCTCGACGTCGGCGCCGCGGCCGGCGGCGATCACCAGATAGTCCACCTCGCCGCTCTGGTCGCCATAGGTGAAGGTGACGGAGTCTCTGCCGTCTCTCACGTTCTCCACGAGCGTTCTCGTGAAGATCTGCATGCCCTGCTTTCTGAGGCCGCGCTCGGCGAGCTTCGAGATCTCGGCGTCCTCGGTCGGCAGGACGCGGTCGAGCGCCTCGAACAGCAGCACCTCGACGCCCAGGCGCGCGTAGGCGGACGCGATCTCCGCGCCCGACGCGCCGGCGCCGACGACCGCGAGGCGTCTCGGCAGCGACTCGAACGCCCACGCCTCCTCGGTGCCGATCACGCGGCCGCCGAACTGCGTGCCCGGGATCGGCTTTTTGACGGAGCCGGTCGCGAGGATGACGCCCTTGTCGACGGTGTACTCCTGGCCGTCCTTTGCCGAGCCGACCCGCACCGTGCCGTTGCCCGTCACCGCCCCGAGGCCCTCGATCACGTCGATTCTCTTCGCTCTCAGGAGACCGCTGACGCCGCCCGTCATCGTCTTGATGACTCTCTTGCGGCGCTCACTCACCTTCGCGAAGTCGATCGAGCGGCCATCGACGTTGATGCCGAACTCAGCGGCGTCGTCGATCTCGCTCAGGATGTCGGCCGTGCGCAGGACGGCCTTGGCGGGAATGCAGGCGTAGTTGAGGCATCGTCCGCCGATCACGTCCTTCTCGACGACGGCCGTCCGCATCCCGAGCTGGGCGGCGCGGATCGCCGCGACGTAGCCGCCGGGACCGGAACCGATGACGATGCAGTCATATGCGGATTCGGGCATGGCGGCGAGTGTATGTCACCCCTAGTTCGGCCCGCGGCGCGGCTCCCGGCGCATCCCCCCGAACGGTGGGTCGGGGGCGAGCGCGGCGCAGTGCGCGCCTCGGCGCGCCGTGCCCGTCACGTTCTACAGAGAGGTCCTCGACGCTCCGCGTGGCATCGAGCTCGTCGTCCGCTTCGACCGCGTCCGTGCGGAGGTGACCGACTACGCGCTCGTGCTGGTCGTCATCGTGGGCGGCCGATTCCACACCGTCCGTGTCTACGACGGCGCCCATGGCCGCAACGAGATGCATCGATACGCGAGGAAGCTGGGCAAGCAGCCGGCCGAGGTCTTTCACGGCGGTACTCTCGGAGAAGGCATGCGAGCCGCGAAGCGGGCGATCAGAGACGGCTACGAGGAGATGATCGACGGATGGCTGTGAAGCTCACGAAGGACGGGCCGATCTACAGCCCTGCGAGCAGAGTCATGGACGAGGCGATCGAGCTGGCGATCCAGGACCGGTCGCCGTATCCGTCGCGCGCGTCGTTCCTCGATCACGACACGCCCGACCTCGCGAGATGGATCGCCCGCGCCTTCGACGACGGCGCCGCGGTCGTGCTCGTCTGGCCCGACCTCAGCTCCCGTGTTCTGGAGCCCGGCGATCAGATCCCGGCGCCGGCGCCCAGCGCCGCTCTGAACGAGTCCGGCAGCGGCACGGCTCTGCCGGCCGCGTAGTCGTAGCCGACGACGGTGCCGTAGCCCTCGGCGATGAGGCGGCCGTCGGCGACGGCGTGCATCTCGAACGCGAGCTTGACGCTCGAGCGCGCGACCTCCGCGGGTCTCACGCGCGTGCGGATCTCTTCGTCGTAGAACGCCGGCGCGCGGTAGTTCACTCTCATCTCCGCGAAGATCAGCCCGAAGCCTCTGCGCGTCGTCGGGTCGTTGCCGACGAGGCCGGTGATGTACTGGATCCGCGCGTCCTCGAAGAAGCTCAGCGCCGCGACGTTGTTGAGATGCCGCATCGCGTCGACGTCGCCGAAGCGCACCTTGTCGACGTGCGAGTAGGGCCAGTCGGAGTTCGTATCGCTCACCGCACCGGCCTCCGCTCGGGCATCTGGATCCGCGCCATCGCGCGGATCAGCTTCCAGAACAACCAGCCCCCGAAGCCGACCACCGCGAGGCACAGCAGCGCCGCCCATGCGTTCGACGCGACGAGCAGCGACAGCGCGGCGACGATCAGCTGGAACGCGAGCAGCGCCTCGAAGCCGAGCACCGCCCAGTACCGCACGTTCCACATCCCCCACGCGGCGACGAGCAGGATCGCTGACAGCAGCAGCGCGCTCGGGAGCGAGCCCTCGTCGCCGATGCGCGCGCCCGACGCGGAGCCGACGACGACGAGCACCGCGAGCACCGCCGCGACGATCGCGCCGGCCGTCACCGCCCCTGGCCGCTCCCCCTCCGCGAGCGGTCTCAGCTGCGCGCGCACCTCCGCGTTGCGCTCCTCGGAGCTTCTGCGTCGGCGCGGCGCTGACGCCGTCTCGGCCTGCTCGTCCGCCGGCGGGGTGCCGAACGGATCGCGCGGCGCCTCGCGCCGCCCGCGCTTGCGACTACGCGGCACCGACGCCGGCCTCCTGCGGGAGAGCGCCGCGCAGCGCTCGGGCTGTCGCCTCGGGCTCGGCGGCCTCGGTGAGCGCGCGCACGACCACGATCCGCGTCGCGCCGGCGGCGAGGACCGCGTGAACGTTGCTCGTGTCGATCCCGCCGATCGCGAACCACGGCACCGGCCGCGGCGCGCTCGCCGCGTGGCGGATCAGCTCCAGCCCGACGGCCGGGCGGCCCGGCTTCGTCGGCGTCGCGTGCACGGGGCCGACGGCGAAGTAGTCGACGTCCGCGACGGCCGCGTCGTCGACCTGCTGCGGCGTGTGCGTCGAGCGGCCGAGCAGCACGTCCTCGCCGACCAGCGCCCGCGCCTGGGCGATCGGCATGTCGTCCTGCCCGACGTGCACGCCGTCGGCGCGCGCGGCGGCGGCGAGGTCGGGCCGGTCGTTCAGCACGAACAGCGCGCCGTGCGCGTCGGCCGCGGCGCGGAACACGCGCGCCGCCTCCAGCAGCGCCTCGTCGGCGAACGCCGGATCCTTTTCCCGCAGCTGCACGACGTCCACACCACCCCGCAGCGCCGCGTCGAGAAACGCCCGCAGGTCCCCACGCCCATCGCCGTCCGCACCGCACACGAGGTACAGCCGCGCGTCGCGCAGCCGCGCACGCCGTTCGTCACCAACGGGGGAAGGCATCGTCACGAATCTTGGCAGCCCGCGGCTCAGCCGCAGTACAGCTCGGCCGGCGGGCTTACGTCGAAGTGCTGCGTGCGCACGAGCCCGAGCGTCTCGAAGCGCACCTCCAGCCCGACGATCCGCACGGGAGGTATGCGGCGACGCAACGCCGGCCTCGCACACGCCGCATCGGACAGTCTCAGGGCTCCCTGGGCCGTCGTACCGCGCGAGATCGTTCTGCCGGTCCAGCGCATGCCTCCGTACGGAACGACGTCGAGCACTCGTGCGTTGACGCCGACAGGGCGGATCGAGCGCACGATCACAGCGTCGGCGCCCGCGTTGTCGAAGGCGAATGCGAGGTAGCGCCCCAGCGGCTGCTGAGAGCCCAGCGAGATCGATGAAAGCGGATCGTTGCGACCGGTGAACGACGCCAGCAGCGGATGCAGCGGTTGATAGCTGAACGTGACGACGAGCAATGCGGCGGCGCCGACAGCGGTCGTTGCCACCACCGTGCTCCGCGGTCGCCAACGATCGGCGGAGGCAGGCAGCAGACACACTGCTCTCGCCACGACGACGATCAGCACGAAGGCCGTCAGTCCGGCGACGCCGTCACCCGAGCCCGTGGCGAGCGCCATCGTGCAGGCGACGGGCCACAGCTTCAGGTCCCACGCGGCAGGACGCGTGCGGACGGCCCATCGCAGAACGACGGCGAAGGCGTACCCGAACAGCAGCGCGACGCCCAGGTTCGCCGTGAGCGACCAGGCGTCGGTGACCTGCCACGTCCAGTTCCCCGCCACCGCGACGCCTCCCTCCGGGAACAGGTGGAGGCTCACGGCAAACAGCAGCACTGCGCGCCCCACGACAGCGCTGATGAATGCGGATGCGATTACCAGCACCGTCATCCACAGCCAGCCCGGCTGTCTCGGCGAGAGCGCTCGGGAGGTCGATGGAAGCGCGCCTGCGGACGACTCCATCTTTCGAAGCGTAGGCGTGCGGATCCTGCTGCGCGCCAGCCGGCCCTACGCCCGCAACCCCTCCAACAGCGCCAGCAGCGGGCCTTCGACCTCGGCGCGCGCGGCGGCGGGGTCGTCGGCGTTGGCGATCATCATCGACGCCTCGACCATCGCGCCCATCAGCATGTGCGCGAGCGGCTGGACGTCGCGGCGGCGCAGCAAGCCAGCGTCCATCGCCTCTCCCAGCGCCATCGTCAAAACGCCGAGCCAGTGCTCCGCATCCACCTCGCGCCACTCGGCCCAGCCGAGCACAGCCGGCGCGTCGAGGTGCGAGATGCGGATCACGGCCGGGTCCTCGCACAGGTCGAGGAAGGCGCGCATGCCTCTCGTGAGCGCCTCCCACGCGTCGGCGCTGCCGGCCGTCTGCGCGACGATCTGCCCCAGCAGCTCCTCGGCGAGCTGCGCGTGCACCGCGCGGAACAGGTCGCGCTTGTCCTCGAAGTGGTGGTAGAGCGCGCCGCGGGTCACATGCGCGGCACGCACGATCTCCTCCGTGCCGACGTCCGCATAGCCGCGCGCGGCAAACAGCTCGCGTGCGACGTGCAGCAGCTCGGCGCGCGTGGCGGCAGCCTGCTCCTCCCGTGGCATACCGTCTGTATGCTAGGACATACAACCTGTATGTGAGAGGAGCGGGAGCGGCATGGCGAACGCGAACGGCAACGCACACTGGCGGGCACCGGAGCTGGGGGAGGCGCGCACGCTCGAGCTCGACGGCGGGCGGCTGAACGTGCACGTGACCGGCGACGGCCCCGCCGTCGTCTTCGTCCACGGCCTGCTCGTCAACGCGAACCTGTGGCGCGGCGTCGTCGGGCGGCTCGACGGCTTCAGGCGCGTGGCGATCGACATGCCGCTCGGCTCGCATCGCATCGCGATGCCGGCGCGCAGACTCACGCCGGACGACCTCGGCGCGCTGATCGGCGAGGCGGTCGAGGCGCTCGGGCTGGAGGACGTGACGCTCGTCGGCAACGACACCGGCGGCGCGCTCTGTCAGATCGCCGCGTCGCATCGCCCGGACTGGCTCGGCCGGCTCGTCCTCACCTCGTGCGACGCGTTCGAGCACTTCCCGCCGCCGATGCTCAAGCCGCTGTTCGCGACGCTGCGGATGCCCGGCGGGGCGACGGCGGCGCTCGCGCCGATGCGGCTGCGCGTCGCCCGCCGCGCGCCGGTCGCCTACGGCCTGCTGACGCACCACGCGATCTCCGACGAGCCGTCGGACTCGTACGTGCTGCCTGCCCTGCGCGATGCCGCCGTGCGCGCCGACCTCGTGCGCGTCTCGCGCGGGATCGACTCCTGCCACACGCGGCAGGCCGGGGAGCGGCTGAAGGCGTTCGATCGCCCGGCGTTGATCGCCTGGTCGGCCGACGACAAGTTCTTCCCCCGCGCGGACGGCGAGCGGCTGGCGGCGACGATCCCCGACGCGCGCTTCGAGCTGGTGCAGGGCGCCCGCACGTTCTCGCCCGAGGACAGACCGGGCCAGCTGGCGGATCTGATCGCAGACTTCGTTCGCGAGACGGTGGGCAGCCGGGCATGAGCGCGGCGAACGGCACGCGCACGGACGCGCCCGATGCGGCGCGGGCCGCGAAGGCCGCGTTCGTCGAACACTTCCGCACGGGCTGGGCGGGCGGCGCCGACACGCTCGTCACGCTGTTCCTGCCCGACCTGCTCGACCCGGACGTCGTGATGACCCAGCCGCTGCTGCCGCCGGCGCGCGGCCACGACGGCTTCGCCTCCTTCTTCGAGGTGCTGTTCGGCGCGATCCCCGATCTGCGGGGCACGGTGCGGGACTGGCGCCCGACGGACGACGGCGTCGAGATCGACTTCACGCTCCACGGCACGCTCGGCGGCGAGCCGTTCGCCCTGCCCACGACCGACCGCATCGTGCTGCGCGAGGGGCGCGTGCTGGAGCGCCACGCGCGGATGGACCCGCGCGCGCTGGCGGCGACCGTCGTGCGTCACCCGCTCGCGTCCGTCGGGCTGGTGACTGCGCCGCTGCGCGTGCAACCGCGGCTCGAGCGCGCGCTCGCCGGACTCGCGCTCGGCCGCATCGCGCTCGGCGCGCCCGGCCGCCTCGCCCCGCGCGCCACGGCGCGCGCGTTCGGCGCCGGCGGCGCGGCGAGCCCCGAGCTCGACTACATGACGCGCGTGTTCGGGATCCGCGCGATCGCGCTCGGCCTCGGCTGGCTCTCGAGCGAGGGCGCGGCGCGCCGGCGCTGGCAGCGCCTCGCGTTCATGTGCGACGTCTCGGACACGCTCGCCGGCGTCGGCCATCTGCGCCGCGGCGACCTGCGGCGCACGCCGGCGCTCGCGACGACCGCTCTCACCGGCGGCTATGCGCTCGTGGGCGCGCTGCGCGTCGCCGGGGACGTGCGCGCGCGAGTGTGAACGGGATCACACCCGGGATGGCGCACGGGCGTTACCGTCAGACGCGGACGGTTGCACGCATGCGCCGTCCGGTCGCACTACCCACCCGCTCCGAAACGACGTCCCATGACCCTTGCCACGCTCGTGGGTCCGCTCGCCGCCGCCTCCGGCGTCGTGATGGCCCTCTCACCTCTCCTCCAGGCCCGCCGCATCCGGGCGCTCGGCGACTCCTCCGAGGTCAGCGCCGGCGTCTTCCACACGATGCGCATGAACGCGTCGATCTGGCTCACGTACGGGCTCGCCGCCGGCAACGTCGTGATCGTCGTGCCGAACGTCTGCGCGCTCGTCACGACGACGCTCACGCTGGCGACGATCACGCGCTTCCGCGGCGCCGGGCACAGCACGCCCGCCACGACGCCGGCCCATGCTGAGCCCGCTCCTCTCCGCCGCCACACCGCGCGCGTGCGCGGCGGGGTCGTGCGCGCGAGCGCGCTCGTGCGCCGCTGACCGCGGCACGCCGCTGCGCGCGCCGCGCCGGCGCTACCATCGACTCCACGGGAGCCCCCCAGCGGGCTGAGAGGGCGGCACTCCGGCCGCCGACCGTCAGAACCTGATCCGGGTCATGCCGGCGCAGGGAAGGAGCACGTGCCCCACACCACCCACTTCGACGTCGCCATCGTAGGCGGCGGCATCGCCGGCCTCGCCGTCGCGTGGCGCGCGCAGCAGCGCGGGCTGCGCACCGTCGTGCTGGAGCGCGACCAGCTCGCCGGCGGGGCCACGCACGTCGCGGCCGGGATGCTCGCGCCGATCAGCGAGGCGCGCGTCGGCGAGCGCGGACTGCTCGCGCTCAGCCGCGCGTCGCTCGAGCGCTATCCGGGGTTTGTCGAGGAGCTCGCGAGCGCGTCCGGTCGCGATCCCGGCTACCGCGCCTGCGGCACGCTGCTCGTCGCGCGCGACCGCGACGAGGCCGAGGCGCTCGAGCGCGAGCGCGCGGAGCGCGAGGCGATGGGGTTGACGGTCGAACGGCTGCTGCCGAGCGAGGCGCGCCGCCGCGAGCCTGCCCTCGCGCCGACGCTGCGGCTCGCGCTCGACATCCCCGGCGACCACGCGATCGACCCGCGCGCGCTGAGCGCCGCGCTCGCCGACGCGGTCGAGCGGGCGAGCGGCACACTGCGCGAGCACGCCGAGGTCGCCCGAGTGACGACGACCCACGAGCGCGTGACCGGCGTCGCGCTGACCGACGGCGCGCACGTCGCCGCCGACCAGGTCGTCGTCGCCGCCGGCGCATGGGCAGACCAGCTCGACGGCCTCCCCGCGCACGCGCGCGTACCGGTGCGCCCGGTCAAGGGGCAGGTCATGCGGCTGCGCGACCCGGCCGGTCCGGGGCTGCTGACGCGCGTGATCCGCATGCAGCCGGGCTACCTCGTCCCGCGCGGCGACGGCCGCTACGTGCTCGGCGCGACGATGGAGGAGCAGGGCTTCGACACGGCGCCGACGGCCGGCGGGATCTTCGAGCTGCTGCGCGACGCGATCGAGCTCGTGCCCGGCGTGAGCGAGCTGCAGGTCGAGGAGGTCGCCGCCGGCCTGCGACCCGGCACGCCCGACAACGCGCCCGTGCTCGGGCCGGGCGCCGTCGCGGGACTCCAGTGGGCCGCCGGCTGCTTCCGCCACGGGATCCTGCTCGCGCCGATCGTCGCCGACGCGCTCGCGGCGACGCTCACGGGCGAGCAGCCGCCCGCGGTCGCGCGGCCGTTCACGGCCGCCCGCTTCGCGCGCGAGGCGGTGCCGTCGTGATCTCCGTGCAGCTCAACGGCGAGTGGCACGAGCTCGACGACGACGCGACGGTCGCCGACGCCGTCGGGCAGCTCGGCGTCGCGCTCGACGCGCGCGGCGTCGCCGTCGCCGTCGACCGCGAGGTCGTGCGCCGCGGCGCCTGGAGCGAGACGCGCCTGAGCGCCGGCGCGCGCGTCGAGATCCTGACCGCGATCCAAGGGGGATGATGCGCCCATGAGCATCGAGGCCAACGCGACGCACGACGACCCGCTCGTGATCGCCGGCAAGACGTTCCGCAGCCGTCTGCTGCTCGGCACGGGCGGCTTCCGCTCGCTCGAGGAGATGGGCGAGGCGATCCGCGTCAGCGGCAGCGAGCTGGTGACGGTCGCGCTGCGGCGCGTCGATCCGCAGCAGCGCGGATCGATCATGGACGTGCTCGCCGACGCGGGCGTCGACGTGCTGCCGAACACGGCCGGCTGCTACACCGCGCGCGACGCGATCACGACCGCGCAGCTCGCGCGCGAGGCGTTCGAGACGGATTGGGTCAAGCTCGAGGTGATCGGCGACGACCGCACGCTGCTGCCCGACGCGGTCGAGCTGGTCGCCGCCGCCGAGGCGCTCGTCGCCGACGGCTTCGTCGTGCTGCCGTACACGACCGACGACCCGATCCTCGCGCGCCGCCTGGAGGACGTCGGCTGCGCGGCGGTGATGCCGCTCGGCTCGCCGATCGGGTCGGGGATGGGGATCCGCAATCCGTACAACATCGCGATCATCCGCGAGCGGACCGCGCTGCCGGTCGTGCTCGACGCCGGCGTCGGCACCGCCTCCGACGCGGCGCTCGCGATGGAGCTCGGCTGCGACGCGGTGCTGTGCGCGAGCGCGATCTCGCGCGCGCACGACCCGGTCGCGATGGCGCGCGCGATCCGCGCGGGCGTCGAGGGCGGACGCCTCGCGCGCCGCGCCGGTCGCATCCCGCGCCGCCTGCACGCCGAGGCCTCGACGCCCGACGCGGGCCTGCCCGACTTCGGCGCGCCGCTCGATGGCTGACGAGCGCGCCGCGGGCGACGCGCGCGAGGCGCCTGACGCGCGCGCGTCCGCGACCGCGAAGCCGGCGGTCCGCTCGGTCGACGCGCTGCTCGACGCGTGGGAGGCGGCGTGGTCCGGCCGCGACGCGTCCGCGTTCGCGCCGCTGTGCGATCCGTCGATCCACTACGAGGACCCGCTCACGCACGCGCCGCTGATCGGCGTCGACGAGCTGGCCGCGCACGCGGAGCTGCTGTGGCACGGCTTCCCCGACGTGCGCGTCGAGCGCGCGGGCGAGCGGCTCGCGGATTCCGCCGGTCGCTTCGTCGCCGCCCCGTGCAAGCTCGCCGGCACGCACCGCGGCGCGCTCGAGGGGCTGCCCGCGACGAGACGCTTCGTCGTCGTGCACGGCGTCGTGTGGTGCGAGCTGCGCGGCGGCCGGCTGCTGCGCGTGCGCGCCTTCTTCGACCGCTACGACGCCGCCGTCCAGCTCGGCGTGCTGCCCGCCTCCGGCACGCTCGGCGAGAAGGCCCTGCTCGCCCTGCGCGGCTTCGGCGTGCGCGCGCGCCGAAGCTAGCCCGGGAACGTCGCCAGCAGCGGCGCGTGGTCCGACAGGTCGCCGCGGTCGAGCGTCTCCACGCGCGCGTGCGCGTGCGCGAGCCCGCGCGCGAAGAGGTGGTCGACGTGCGAGGCGCCGACGTGCGCGAGCCCCGGCAGGGCGAGCCGCACGACGTTGCAGTCGCCGCCGAGGACGAGCGGCGCATCGCCCGCCCAGCGCAGCGCGGCGTCGTACGCCGCGGCGAGGTCGCGCCGCGCGCGCGGCGGACGCGTCGAGGCGTGCACGTTGGCGAACCACATCTCGTCATCGCCGACCTGTACCGACACCGCATGCACCACGCGCCGCTCCGGCCACGCGCGCAGTCGTCGCCGCGCGTGCGCGCGCACGCCGCCGAGGCCGCGCACGAGCAACGCGTTGCAGCCGCCGCCGTTCGCCTTCAGCAGCTCCGGTCGACGCGAGGCGATGAGTCGCCGCAGCGGCATGAGCGCGTTGCGCGAAGTGAGCGCCCAGCGCGCCTCCGCATCGCACGTGCGCGCCAAC
>DASVFS010000068.1:0-6085 GCA_036379915.1 Conexibacter sp.
CGGCTCGCGTTCGACACGCTGATCGCGGCCTACCTGCTCGACCCGGCGCGGCGCGCGTACGCGCTCGACGAGCTGTGCGAGGAGCGGGGGATCGGCGTCGACGCGTCCGTCGAGGACGCCGCCGCGCGCGACGCGCTGCTCGTGCACGCGCTCGCCGCGGCGCAGCGCCCGCAGGTCGAGGAGCGCGGCCTGACGGAGCTGCTGTGCGACGTCGAGCTGCCGCTCGTGCGCGTGCTGCGCGAGCTGGAGCGGGTCGGTCTGAAGCTCGACAAGCAGCGCCTCGCCGCGATCCGCACGCGCGTCAACGACGAGGTCGTCGCGCTCGAACGCGAGATCTGGGACCAGTGCGGAACCGAGTTCATGATCGGCTCGCCGCAGCAGCTCGCCGAGGTGCTGTTCGTCAAGCTCGGCCTCTCCAGAAAGAGACGCGGCAAGACCGGCTACTCGACCGACGCGCGCGTGCTGCAGGCGATCCGCCACGAGCACCCGGTGGTGGAGAAGATCGAGCGCTGGCGCGAGCTGACGAAGCTCGAGTCGACCTATCTCGCCGCGCTGCCCGCCTACGCCGACGCGCGCGACCGCATCCACACGACGTTCAGCCAGGTCGTCGCCGCGACCGGCCGCCTCTCCTCGAACGACCCGAACCTGCAGAACATCCCGATCCGCACGCCGCTCGGCCGCGAGATCCGCGCCTGCTTCGTCGCCGAGCCCGGCAACGCGCTGCTGTCGATCGACTACTCGCAGGTCGAGCTGCGGATCCTCGCGCACATCGCCGGCGAGGAGGTCCTGAAGGAGATCTTCCGCAGAGGCGAGGACGTCCACACCGCGACTGCGGCGGCGATCCTCAGAGTCCCGCCGGAGCAGCTCGACGCCGGCTCGCGCTCGAAGGCGAAGATGGTCAACTACGGGATCGTCTACGGCCTCTCCGCGTTCGGCCTGTCCGACCGGCTCGGGATCGAGCGCGAGGAGGCGCAGGAGTTCATCGACCGCTACCTCGAAGGCTTCCCGGCGGTGAAGCGGTTCATCGCGGACACGATCGAGCGGGCGACCGAGGACGGCTACGTGACCACCCTGATGGGCCGCCGCCGCCAGATCCCGGAGCTGCGCGCGCGCAACCGCCAGGTGCGTCAGCTCGGCGAGCGACTCGCCGTCAACACGGTCATCCAGGGCACCGCGGCGGACGTCATGAAGGTCGCGATGGTGCGCGCCGACGCCGCGCTGCGCGACGCCGGCCTCGCGACGAGACTGGTGCTGCAGATCCACGACGAGCTGCTGTTCGAGGGCCCGCAGGACGAGCTGCCGCGCGCGCAGGAGCTGGTCGTACCGGCGATGGTCGGCGCGCTCGAGCTGGACCCGCCGCTGGCGGTCGACGCCGGCGTCGGCCCCAACTGGCTGGAGGCGAAGTGAGCGCGTCGGCGCCGGTCCCGCCCACGACGCGCCCCGAGCCGACCCCGCGCGCGGTGCTGCGCACGGTCATGACCGTGCTGCTCGTGCTCGTCGCCGTGTACCTGGTCTACCGGCTGCGCAAGCCGATCGGCTGGCTCGTGCTGGCGACCTTCATCGCGATCGCGCTGTCCGGGCCGGTCAACCTGCTCAGCCGCCACATGCGCCGCGGGCTGGCGATCGCGATCGCCTACCTCGGCCTCGTGCTCGTCCCGATCGGCCTCGCGGCGATCGTCGTGCCGCCGATCGTGCGGGAGGTGACCGACCTCGCCAACAACGCGCCGCGCTACGTGCAGGACGCGCAGGACTTCGTCAACAAGAACGACACGCTGCGCAAGCTCGACCGCGAGTACAACATCGGCGACGAGCTGCAGAGAAAGGCGACGGAGCTGCCGAGCCATCTGTCCGACGCGGCCTCGGTCCTCTCCAGCGTCGGCGGCACGATCGTCAGCTCGCTGTTCGCGGCGATCAACATCCTGATCCTGTCGATCTTCATGGTCGCCAGCGGGCGACGATGGATCGACTGGGGAGTGGCGCAGGCGCGGCCCGAGCACGCGCCGCGGATCACGCGCGCGCTCGACCGCATCGGCGTCGCCGTCGGCAACTACGTCGGCGGCGCGTTGGTGCAGGCGACGATCGCGGGCGTCACGACGTTCGTCGTGCTGACGATCCTCGGCGTTCCGTTCGCGGCGCCGCTCGCCGTCGTCGTCGGCTTCTTCGACCTGATCCCGCTCGTCGGCGCGACGATCGCGGCGGTGCTCGTGGGGCTCGTGACGGTCTTCCACCACTTCCCCGTCGCGACGATCGTGTGGGCGATCTGGGCCGTGGTCTACCAGCAGATCGAGAACACGGTCATCCAGCCGCAGATCCAGAAGCGGGCGGTGGAGGTGCACGCGTTCGCCGTGCTGGTCTCGGTGCTGTTCGGCGCGACGCTGTTCGGCGTCGTCGGCGCGCTGCTGGCGATCCCGTTCGCCGCCTCGATCCAGATCGCGCTGCGCGAGTGGTGGGACTACCGTCAGGCCGTCAAGGTCGAGATGCCCGCGGGCGTCGTGCTGCCTGAGCCGCCGCTGAGACCCGACGAGCCGCCGGCGCGCCTGGACCTGCCGCCCGGCGTGCCGCCGCCCAACCACGACGACACGTCCGCCTGACGTCGCGCCGGCCGGTCCTTCCGGCGCGAGCGGCCGCTGCGTGCGCCTACCAGCGCCACTTGTCCGTGGCCGCGAGCGCCTGCGCGAGCACCGCGTTCGTCTCGCGCGCCGCCTGCCGTGCGCCCTCGCGGATCGCCGTCAGCGGGGGCTCGCCGGAGCGCGTGCGCCATCCGCCTGCGATCGAGCGCGACGCGGCGGCGACGGCGCCGAGGCCGTCCGCGTCGAGGAAGGCCGCGAAGTCCTCCGGCCGACCGCCCTGGGCCCCGAGGCCGGGGACGAGCAGCGGCGCGCGCGGCATCAGCGCGCGCAGCGCGGGCGCCTCCTCCGGGTAGGTGAGTCCGGTCACGGCGCCGACGTCGGCGTAGCCGCGCTCGCCGACGCCGTCGGCGCCGAGCGCGTCGACCATCCGCGCGACGCGCTCGTGAACGCCGTCCTGCACCTCGCCCGAGCCCGGGTTCGAGGTCCGCACGAGCACGAACAGCCCCTTCCCGAAGCGGCGCGCGACGTCGATCATCGGCGCGAGCGACTCGGGGCCGAGGTAGGGGGAGACGGTGACGGCGTCGGCGTCGTGCACGGGCAGCTCCTCGCCGTCGTGGATCCGCACGCGCCCGAGCGCGGCGGCGGCGTACGCGGCCATCGTGTTGCCGATGTCGCCGCGCTTGGCGTCCTCGATCACGAGCAGGCCGGCGGCGCGCGCGTGCGCCTCGACGCGCTCGAGCGCCGCGACGCCGGCGGAGCCGAGCGCCTCGAAGAAGGCCGACTGCGGCTTGACCGCCGGCACCAGCTCGGCGACCCCGTCGATCACCGCTCGCGCGAACGCCTCGATCGCGTCGGCCGCGCCGGCGAGGTCGCCCACGCCGTCGAGCAGCTCCGGCGGCAGCTCCCGCAGGTCGGGGTCGAGGCCGACGACGAGATGGCTGCGGGTCGCCTCGACGCGGGCGATCAGGCGGTCGGCGAAGTGCGAAGCGGCGGGCATGCGGCGAGCGCCAGTCTACGATCCGGGCGTGTCGCATGGAACGCAGACCGCGCCGGCGAACGCCGCGGAGCGGGTCGCCCTCGTCGCCGACGAGGGCAGCTTCGAGGCGTGGGACGCCGACGTCGTCTCCGACGATCCGCTCGGGTTCTCCGATACGCGACCCTATGTCGAGCGGCTCGCCGAGGCGCGCGAGGCGACCGGTCTCGGCGAGGCGGCGCTGACGGGGCGCGCCGCGCTGGAGGGCCGGCCGGTCGTCGTGGTCGCGGGCGAGTTCGGCTTCCTCGGCGGCTCGATCGGCGTCGCGACCGCGGAGCGCGTCGCGCGCGCGTTCGAGCGCGCGTTGGAGCAGCGCCTGCCGCTCGTCGCGCTGTCCGCCTCCGGCGGCTCGCGCATGCAGGAGGGGACGCTCGCCGTCGTCGGCATGGCGAAGCTCGCCGACGCCGCCGGGCGCCTGCGCGGCGCCGGCCTTCCGTACGTCGTGTGCCTGACGAACCCGACGATGGGCGGCGTGTTGGCGTCCTGGGGCTCGCTCGGGACGGTGACGTTCGCACTCCCCGACGCCGTCACCGGCTTCGCCGGGCCGCGCGTAGTGGAGCTGGTGACCGGCCGGCCGCTCTCCTCGCGCGTCCAGCGCAGCGAGACGCTGCTGGCGCAGGGGCTGATCGACGACGTCGTCCCACCAGAGGAGCTGCGCGCGGCCGTCGCCCGCGTGGTGCGCGTCGTCGCCCCCTCGCGAGCCGTCACGCACGAAGCGCCCGCCGCCGCGGCCGAAGCCGCCGTGCCCGCCGCCGCACCCCACGACGCATGGCGCTCCGTCCAGCACGTCCGCGATCGCCGTCGTCCGGGCGCGGGCGCACTGCTGGATGCCCTCGCGACCGACGTGACGCCGTTGCGCGGCGCGCGCGACGGCCATCCCGACGACCCGGCCTGCTTCGCCGCACTGGCGCGCGTGAGCGGCTTCTCAGCGGTCGTCGTCGCGCAACGCCGCCGCGGCGACGGCGCCCCCGCGGTGATGGGGCCTCCCGGCTACCGCAAGGCACGCCGTGCGATGGCGCTCGCCGCGGAGCTGTCGCTGCCGCTCGTGACGGTCGTCGACACGCCCGGCGCCGAGCTGAGCGAGGAGGCGGAGCGTGGCGGCCTCGCCGGCGAGATCGCCGGCTGCCTCGCGGACATGGCCGCGCTGCCGGTGCCGACGGTGGCCGTGCTGCTCGGCGAGGGCGGCTCAGGCGGCGCGCTCGCGCTGCTGAACGCCGACCGCGTGCTGGCGGCCGAGCATGCCTCGCTCGGTGTCATAGCGCCCGAGGGCGCCTCCGCGATCCTCTACCGCGACGTCGACCACGCCCCCGAGCTGGCCGCCACCCAGGGCGGCGCCTCCTGGCAGCTGCTGGAGGCCGGCATCGCCGACGCGCTGATCCCCGAGCCCGTGCCGGCGCATGAGCAGCCGGACGCGTTCGTCGCACGGGTCGGCGACGCACTGTCAGCCGCGCTGGCGGAGATCACAGCCGCCGACCCGTCTACCCGCCTCGCCAAGCGCCACCGCCGCTGGCGCAACATCGGCTGCTGACTTCCGCAACGTTCCGAGCGCCACACGCCGCAGGTCCGCTGCGAACGTGGGTGCCGTGAAGACGCCTGAGGAGATCGTGTACGAAACTGGCCGTCACTCGCTTGCAGATCAGGAATCGCTCGTGACCGCGATCCGTCAGCGCACCGGGACGCTGCTTGCCGCTCACGCACTCGTCGCATCGTTCTTCGGTGCGACCACGTTGAGCGCCAACGGCCTGCAGGCCTGGACCTGGATCGCGCTGGCGTCGCTTTTCGTCGGCCTTGTCGTCGCTGCGGTGCTGCTCGCGCCGTGGCGTCTTCGCTTTGCTGTGGACGCACGCACGTTGTACCAGCAGCTCTCCGACGAGCTGTCGTCGGCGACGACTCCGGACAGTCAGACGTGGCTCGCGGCCGCCGGCTTCGCCTACCAGCGGGTGCGCGACGAGAACGCTGTGCGCGTCCGCGCGATGTCGACGCTGTCAGCCGTCCTGAGCGCGATGCTGGTGCTTCAGTTGCT
This sequence comes from Conexibacter sp., assembly GCA_036379915.1. Taxonomy (GTDB): domain Bacteria; phylum Actinomycetota; class Thermoleophilia; order Solirubrobacterales; family Solirubrobacteraceae; genus Conexibacter. The sequence goes on from DASVFS010000068.1 coordinate 5,627, forward strand.
CGCCTGGGTCCTGCAGCTCCCGAGCTAGACTCCCGCCATGGCCTACAGAATGACGCCGATCGATCAGATCAGAGTTCCGACGGGTGTCGGGATTCCCGAGACGCACGGCAGCGCTCCACGACCGAAGCAGCCCAAGTCTTCGAGACCGGGGCTCCTGAAGCGGATCGCTCAGGCCGTGAGGGCGAGCGGCTGAGCTTCTGCGCCGCCCACGTTCGCGAAGCGCCCGCCATGCGGGCCTTCGAGCGCGAACGACGGGTGCGCGATTCTCAGGTAGTGGCCGAACGACCAGTCGACGAAGCGCTGTGCGGTCATCGCTCGCAAGCCCACCGCCAGCGTGCGCGGCCAGATCCGCGGGATCAGTCTCTGCACGCGCAGCATCGAGTCGAACGGGAACGCGTGCCGGGCGCTGAACCCGTGGTACTTCGCCAGCGCCTGCTCGCGCGTCTGGCGACCCTCCAC
>DASVFS010000069.1:0-20351 GCA_036379915.1 Conexibacter sp.
CCTACCAGGGGCAGGCGGGCGACTTCCGCCTGATGTCGCGGCGCGTCGTCGAGGCGCTGCGGACGATGCCCGAGCGGCGTCGCTTCCTGCGCGGGATGGTCGCGTGGGTCGGCTACGAGCAGGTGCCGATCGAGTACCGCCGCGCCGGCCGCCACGCCGGCCGCGGGGCGTCCTACCCGGCGCTGATACGGCTGGCGCTGGAGGCGATCACGTCGTTCTCGGACGTACCGCTGCGGTTGGCCAGCTACCTCGGCGTCGTCACGTCGCTGTTCAGCGCGCTGCTGGCGGCGGTCGTGCTGGTCCTGACCGCGAGCGGGGCGATCGCCGCCTCGATCCAGGCGTGGATCCTGATCGCGGTGCTGTTCCTCGGCGGGGCGCAGCTCGTGAGCGTCGGGATCATCGGCCGCTACCTCGCGCGCGTGCACGAGCAGGCGCTCGGCCGGCCGCTCTATCTCGTGGACCGGGTCGTCGCCTCCGCCGCCCCGGGGCGGGGCGCGTCGCTGACGACCGGCGTGGAGCCGCCCGCCTGAGATGCCGCTGACGCGCTCCGTGTACGCATGGGTGACGGCGACGCTGCGGCTCGTGCTGCGCGACGCGCGCTCGTGAGCCGACGGAGAGCGGCGTGACGCGCGGCACGGCTCGCCTGCTCTGCCTCGCCGTCGCGCTCGCCGCGGCGCTGCCGGCCGGCTGCGGGGACGCCGGCGAGCGTCGGGCGCCGGCGCTGGACGCGCGAGCGCGCGGGCCCGAGTGGCGCTGGCCGAACGCGGACCTCGCGAACACGCGCCGGCTCGATTCGCGCATCGACGCCGCCAACGTCGACCGGCTGCGCGTCGCCTGGACGGTCCCGCTCAGAGGCACCTACGCGGCGACCCCGGTCGTGGTCGACGGCGTCGCCTACACCGAGGACCTGATGACGAACATCTACGCGATCGACCTCGCCAGCGGGAGGCTGCGGTGGCGCAGGGACTACAGGGTCGCGGACACCGGGCCGAACGGCGTGACCGTCGCCGACGGGCGCCTCTTCACCGTGGCGCCGGGCGCGGCGATCGCGCTCGACGCGGCGACCGGCAGAGAGCTGTGGATCGCGTCGCTGCTCAGAACGCCGGGCGAGCTGATCGTGATGACGCCCGGCTACAAGGACGGACTCGTGTACGTCTCGACCGTGCCGTCGGCCGGCGGGAACGTCAGCACGCTGTGGGCGCTCGACGCCGAGACCGGCAGAAGAGTCTGGAGCTGGGAGCAGGTCCCGCGCAGCCTGTGGGGGCGTCCGGACGTCAACGGCGGCGGCGGTCTGTGGCACCCGCCCGCGTTCGACGACGAGGGCGGGATGTACGTCAGCATCGCCAACCCCGTCCCCTTTCCGGGCACCGAGGAACAGCCGTGGGGCAGAAGCCGTCCGGGCCCGAACAGATGGAACAACTCGATCGTCAAGCTCGACGCGCGCAGCGGCAGATTCCTGTGGGGTACGCAGGTGCTGCCGCACGACCTCTACGACTGGGATCTCGAGTGCCCGGTGATCCTCGCGGAGGTCGACGGTCGGCGCGTGGCCCTGACCGCCGGCAAGATGGGCTTCGTCTACGCGTTCGACGCCGCCGACGGCAGGCTGCTGTGGAAGCGCTCGGTCGGCGTCCACAACGGCCACGACGACGACAGCGCGCGGGCGATGCGCGGCGACTACGCGAACATCGGCTACGGCAGGAAGATCTACCCGGGCGACTGGGGCGGCGTCGAGACGCAGATGGCCTCCGACGGCGCCACGCTCTACGTGCCCGTCAACAACCTCTACGCGATCTACCGCAGACAGGGGCTGGCGGAGCAGCAGGACCCGACGAGGGGGACCGGCGAGCTGGTCGCGATCGACATCGCGACCGGCCGCGTCAGATGGGACCGCAGACTGCCGCACGGCGAGTACGGCGGCGCGACGGTCACGAACGACCTCGTCCTCACGACGACCTACGACGGCACCGTCTGGGCGCTCGACCGGGCCGACGGCGAGGTCCGCTGGAGGGGCAGGCTGCCGGCCGCCTCGATCGCGCCCGTGGCGGTGACGGGCGACACGCTGCTGAGCGCCGGCGGGGTCGCGCTGGAGCGCGGCCACCGCAGGCAGCTCGTCGCCTTCCGGCTCGGCCGCTAGCGCTGGTCGCGGCAGTCGCCGCACGCGCCGTGCAGGACGACGTCGTGGTCGTCGACGGCGAAGCTGAGGCTGCGCGAGACGCGCTCGATCGCCTGCTCGAGCGCCGGGTCCTCGAACGGGGCGATGCGGCCGCAGCGGTCGCACACGAGGTGATGATGGTGGTCGCCGTCGGGCTGATGGCGCTCGTAGCGGGCGACGCCCTGGCCGACGTCGATCCGCTGCACCAGCTTCAGCTCGGTCAGCAGCTCGAGCACCCGGTACACGCTCGCGCGGCCGACGCCGCGCCCCTGCGCGCGCAGGCGGTCGTCGATCTCCTGCGCCGTGAGCGCGCACGTCTGCCGTTCCAGCAGCTCGACGACGGCGTTGCGGGCGCCGCCGCGACGGTGGCCCGCCGCCGCGAGCGTCGCGAGCGTGTGCTCGCGCCAGGTGTCGCGTGCGCTCATCGCCCCGATCGTAGCGACGCGATGGAAATCAGACTCATTCTCATTATGATGGCCACGTGCTCGAACCCTTCCAGCTCCCGTTTGTGCAGCGCGCGCTGCTCGAGCTGCTGCTGCTCGCCGTGCTGGCGGGCACGCTCGGCTGCTGGATCGTCCTGCGCGGCCTCGCCTTCCCCGCCCACGGCGCCGCCGCGGCGGCGTTCCCCGGCCTCGTGCTGGCCGACGGGCTCGGCTTCGCGGCAGCGCTCGGCGGCTTCGGCGCCGCGCTGCTGTTCGCGCTCGCGGTGGGCCGCGGCGACAGCGCCGACGTGCGCACCGCACTCACCCTCGTCGCCGCCCTCGCCATCGGGATCGTCCTCGCCTCCGACGTCTTCCACTCCGCGGCCTCCGTCGAGTCGCTGCTGTTCGGCAGCCTGCTCGCGATCGGCCCCGACGACGTCCGCCTCGCCGCGGCAGCCGCACTTGCCGCCACGATCGCGAGCGCACTGCTCGGCACCCGCTGGCTCGCGACCGGCTTCGACGGCGACGGCGCGCGGGCGCTGGGGCTGAGGTCGCGACTGCCGGACGCACTGCTGCTCACGCTCGTCGCATTCGCAGCCGTCGCGACCCTGAGCGCAGTCGGTGCGCTGCTGGCGGCGGCATTGCTGGTCGTGCCGGCGGCGACGACGCGGCTCGTGAGCGACCGCATCCCAAGCTGGCAGCTCGCGACCGTCGCGCTCGCTGCGGGCGAGGGAACGCTCGGCGTCTGGCTCGCGGTCAAGCTGAACGCCCCGCCCGGCGCGACGATTGCCGTCGTCGCAGGAGCGGCGTTCGCAGCAACAGCAGCAGGAACCTCGATCGGGCGGGTGGCGGGGGTGAGACGACTTCCGCGACCCCGCTCGCGGAAGCGTCTTCACCCCCGACAGGACCCGCCCGCCACGGCGCCCGGGGCAAAGGCATGAGCGCACTGGTGACGGCGGAGGGGCTTGCTGTCGCGTACCCGGGTGGGCCGCCCGTCCTGACCGACGTCAGCTTCGACCTGCAACCAGGCGAGCGCATCGCCGTGCTCGGCCCCAACGGCGGCGGCAAGACGACCCTCTTCCGCGCCCTCCTGAACGAATTGCGGCCGGCGAGGGGCAGCCTGGCGGTGGCCGGCCACTGCGCAAGCGTCCCCCAGACCGAGCGCTCACGCCTCGACTTCCCCGTCAGCGCACTCGACGTCGCACTGATGGGGACGATCCCGAACCGCCCCTGGTGGCGGCGTCCGAGCCGCGCCGACCGCGCCGCCGCACGCGCGGCGCTCACGCGCGTGGGACTCGCCGAGCGGGCGCACGACAGCTACGGCGAGCTGTCGGGCGGCCAGCGCCAGCGCGTGCTGATCGCGCGCGCGCTCGTGCAGGAGGCGCATGCGCTGCTGCTCGACGAGCCGTTCACGGGGCTCGACGCCACCAGCGCCGCCGCGCTGGAGCAGCTGCTGCGCGAGCTGGCGGGCGAGGGACGCGGGATCCTGATCGCCACGCACGACCTCGAGCAGGCGCGCCGCTGGGACCGCGTGCTGTGCCTCAACGGCCGCCAGGTCGCGTTCGGCGTGCCGGAGGAGACGCTCGACCACGACGTGCTCGCCGCGACGTACGGGGGTGCGATCGTGACGTTGCCGGGCGAGGATCCGAACGCGCCGCACCACGCGATCCTGCCGCCGCACCACCATCACCACGAGCACTAGATGGTCGACGCGCTCACCGACCCGTTCAGCCAGGCGCTCATGCAGCGGGCCCTGCTGGAGACGCTGCTGCTCGCGGCGGTCGGCGGGACGCTCGGCTGCTGGGTCGTGCTCGGCGGCCTCTCCTACGGGGCCGAGTCGCTCGCGCACGGGATGTTCCCCGGGCTCGTGCTGGCCGCCCTGGCCGGAGCGCCGCTGCTGCTCGGGGGCGCCGCCGGGATCCTCGTCGCGGCGCTCGCGGTCGCGCTGGCCGGGCGCGTGCAGCGGATCGGCCGCGACGACGCGGTCGCCGTCGCAGTTACGACGCTGTTCGGGGCAGGCGCGCTGCTGGCGCTCTCGCCGCAGACGCCGGTGGGGATCCAGGGGTTGCTGTTCGGCGACGTGCTGGCGACCACGCGCGGCGACCTGCTGGCCGGCGGGACGCTCGTCGCGCTCGTGCTGCTCGCGCTGATCCTCGCCCACCAGCGCCTGCTCGCCGTCGGCTTCGACCGCGACGGCGCGCGCGCGCTCGGCGTCGCGCCGGTCGCCGTCGACGCGCTGCTGCTGACGCTGCTCGCGCTCGCGGTGCTCGTGGCCGTGCAGGGGCTCGGCAACCTGCTCGTCGTCGCCGTGCTCGTCGCGCCCGCCGCCGCGGCGCGCCTGCTCGCGCGGCGCCTGCTGCCGACGATGGCGCTGGCGGTCGCGCTCGGCGCGCTCGCGGGGGTCGGCGGGCTCTACCTGTCGTACTACGCGCGCGTCGCCGCCGGCGCGTCGATCGCGGGCCTGCTCGTCGCCGCCTGGTTGTTCGCGCGGCTCGTGGCTACAGTCAAGGCATGCGCTTCCTGACCCGCAAGTCCGACATGGTGGACGCGGAGCGCGCGCTGCGCGGCCGCGAGCAGGCGATCCCGACGTCGACGCGCCACGAGGTGCTCGGGACGAGCATCAAGCCCCCGTTTCCCGAGGGCTACGAGACGGCCGTCTTCGGCCTCGGCTGCTTCTGGGGCGCCGAGAGACTGTTCTGGCAGGCGCCCGGCGTCCACACGACGGCCGTCGGCTACGCCGGCGGCTTCACGCCGAACCCGACGTACGAGGAGGTCTGCTCCGCGCAGACCGGCCACACGGAGGCGGTGCTCGTGGTCTTCGACCCGGCGAGAACGACCTACGAGGCGCTGCTGAAGCTGTTCTGGGAGGGCCACGACCCGACGCAGGGGATGCGCCAGGGCAACGACGTCGGCACGCAGTACCGCTCGGCGATCTACTGGACGAGTGAGGCCCAGCGCGACGCCGCGCTCGCCTCGCGCAACGCCTACCAGGCGATGCTGAGACAGTCCGGCTACGGCGAGATCACGACCGAGATCGCTCCCCTGCCGGACGGCGGCTTCTTCTACGCCGAGGACTACCACCAGCAGTACCTCGCGAAGAACCCGTTCGGCTACTGCGGCCTCGGCGGCACGGGCGTGAGCTGCCCGATCGGCCTCGGCGCGCAGGCCGCGCCGGCGGCGGAGCGCACCGCGGTGCAGCCGTAGCGGGCGCGCCGCGCTCCTCGCCAGGCGCGCAGCAGCAGCAACAGCAGCGGCATCGCGGCCGAGTCGGCGGCGCTCAGGACCTCCGCGGTCACCGGACGCGCCCACGGCAGCCACGCGCCCGGCTCGGACACGTGCAGCGCGATCATCCCCACGACGAGCACGGCGTGGCGCTCGCCTCGCGGGAGCCTGCGCGCACCTGCGAGCGCGCGCGCCGTCACCGCGTGCAGGCGCGCGGCGGCGATCGCCTGCGTCGGGTAGTGGCTGACGAAGTTGAGCTCGCCGCCGTCGCGGTCGCGCTCGCGGTCGGCGACGCTGTCGAGCAGCGTGCTCGAGGCCTCGATCCACGGGAAGTACGCGCGCCGGATCCGCTCGGCCTCCGTGCCGGTCGTGTCGCCGTCGGCGGCGGCCGCGATCAGCGCGAGGACCGCGAGCGAGGAGCTGCCGGCGGCCGCCAGCTCGAACCAGCGCGCGTCGCCGGCGGCCGACGCGTCGGTCGCGCGCTGTCGCTCCGCCCACGCGCGCAGCCGCGGCTCGCGCACGTCGGCGGGCGCGTGGTTGATCCCCTGCACCTCGTTGCGCGCGGCCTCGCGCGCCGCCGAGGCGCGCACCGCGCCGTAGGCGGGCAGCGTCGCGCAGCCCTCGCGGCAGGCCGCGATCAGCGCCGTGAGGTAGCCGCCGTCGTCCCGCGCGACGTGGTGGCGGTAGTGATCGGCGAGCGGCCCGTCGCCGACGGCGTCCGCGAGCGCGCGATGCAGCAGGGCGCCGTTGCGGATCGGGTCGGCGCCGGGCTGCTCCGCGAGCGTGTCGAGGTAGTCGCAGATGACCTGGTAGGCCACCAGCGCGCGCACGAGCTGCCGATCGCGCACTCTCCGCGTCGTCGCGGCGAACAACGCGGCGCCGGCTGCGCTGAGGCGCTCGCTGTCGAGTGTCGCGAGCGCCTGCTCGCGCAGCGCCGGGTCGGGGATCTCCGCCGCGAGGCGCTGCCACGCGCGCAGCTCCGCCCGTACGAGCGGGAACACCACCAGCCAGAAGCGCGCCATCACGGCGGCGAGCGCCGAGAGCTCGCGCGCACGCAAGCCGTGCGACACGTCAGCAACCGATCGCATCCCCTAAGCGTAGGAAGCCGATCGGTCGGCATCCGGCGCGCTCGACGAACGTTAAGCCGGTCGATTAATCTTCGAGCGGAGCCGCGGTGGGCGCGACGCGCGCCGCCGCGAAGCCCGGGAGCGCGGCGATCGCGACCGCCACCACCGTGACGCCCGCGAATGTCGTGAGCGCGAGCGTCCAGGCCGGGGCGTACGCCGTCGGGAACCCGGTCGAGTCGCTCAGCCAGCGTGTCAGCATGAATTGACCGTAGAGCCCGAACAGCGCGCCGATCGAGCAGCCGATGCCGAGCACGATCGCGCTCTCGAGCATCAACGCCCGCCACACGTCGCCGTCGCCGAAGCCGCTCAACTTGAGCGACGCGAGCCGCGGCCGGCGACTCCACACGACGCCGCCGAGCGCGGCCGCCAGCGCCAGCGCGGCCGCCACCAGCACGAGCCGCGCGATCTGCGTGAGCCGCGCGAGGCCCTGTCGCGTCGATTCGCGGAAGCGCAGCTCGCGGGCGGCGGCGGTCTCGACCGCCAGGCCGCTGTCCGGGCCGAGCAGGCGGCGGACGCGCGCGGCGAGCGCGTCCGGCGACGCGCCGGGCGCCAGCAGCACCTGCAGCGCGCCGGCGTCGGCGCTGCCCCACCCGCGACGGAAGTCGTCGGCGTTCATGAGCACCGCGCCCGAGCTCCAGCCGAGGTTCGTGAGGATCGCGGCGACGCGCATGCGCAGCGGCCGCGGCGTCGGCAGCGTCACGCGGTCGCCGATGCCGACGCCGAGCGCGTCGGCGACCGCCGCCGACAGGCCGACCCAGCCGAGCCCGTGGAGGCGGTCGTTGGCGACGGCCAGGTCGCCGCTCAGCAGCTGACTCGGCAGCAGCGGGCGCGGGTCCGCGCGCGACGGCGCGACGACCCACACGCGACGGTCCTCGACGTCGAGGAAGCCGCCGCGGTAGGTGCGCACGGCGCGCACGCCCGGCAGCGCGCCGAGCGAGGCGGCGGCCGCCGGCGGGCGGTATGACACCGTCGCCAGCTCGTTCGCCGCGCCCGCGGGGGCGATCCACAGGTCGGCCCGGCGGTTGAAGGCGTGCGCGTCGGCGTCGAGGCCGCGCTGCAGGTCGAAGTGCGAGCCCTCGACCGAGACGCTCCCGAAGACCGCGAGCGCGCCGGTCGCCGCCAGCGCGATCGAGCGGATGCTCGAGCTGCGCAGCTCGCCGACCGCGATCACGACGAGCGCGCTGTGCACGCGCCGGCTGACGACGTCCACGACCCGCAGCCCCAGCGTCAGCAGCCAGGGGATCAGCGACAGCATCGCGCCCACGAGCAGCCCGATGCCGACGATCGTCGCGTGGGCCGCGACGAGCAGCAGGGCCGTCGCCGCGGCGACCAGTCCGCCGCCCACCAGCGGCAGCCAGCGGCGGGGGACGACGGCCGCCTCGCCCTGCTCGTCCCCTTCGCGGTAGGCGGCGTCGAGCGGGCGTCGCGAGAGCAGGTCGCTGAGCGGGCGCAGCGAGGCGACGAGCGTGGCCACGAGCCCGCCGGCGATCGCGAGCAACACGGCGCTCGGGGACACGATGCGCTGCTCGCCGACCGCGAACGCGTACGACAGGTAGCCGGGCACCGCGCGAAAGGCGTTGCGCGACAGCAGGTCGCCGAGCACGAGCCCCGCGGCCGAGGCGGCGAGGCCGAGCACGAGCGCGTCGAACAGCGCGAGCCGCATGACCGTCGCGTCGCCCAGGCCCTCGAGCCGCAGGTCGGCGATGAAGCGGCGGCGCTCGGGCACGGTCAGCAGCATCGCGTTGAACGCGAACAGCAGGCCGACGAGCGCGCTGATCGCTGCGAACAGCGCAGTCGACTGATCGTTGGGCGCGGCGGCGCGGCGCAGCAGGTCGGCCTCGTGATCCGCCGCCGTGACGTTGAGGCGCCCGCCGGCGAGTCGCACGAGCTGTGCGCGCACCTGCTCGACGCGTCCGGGGTCGACCTCCACGAGCACGCGCGAGTGACGGCCCTGGAGGCCGCTGAGCCGCTGCGCGTAGGCGAGCGGCGCGAGCGCGATCGGGCTGTCGGCGAGGTCGCCCAGTTGGCCGTGGCCGAGCAGCGTCGCCACCGGCACCTCGCGCACGCGCGCGCCGACCGTCATCCGCACGCGCTCGCCGCCGCGCACGCCGAGCGCGTCGGCCAGCGGCGCCGGCAGCGCGATCGCCTGCACGAGACGGATGTGGGGCGAGACGAGCTCGCGCAGCAGCTTCCCGCCGATCGCGCCGAGGCGCGCGTCGCCGCCGATCAGGTCGACCGTGCGGGCCGTCCCGCTCGGCCCCGTCAGCGTCGTGCGCACGTCCACGAGCGGAGCGGCGGCGCGCACGCCCTGCAGGCGCCCGATGCGCGACGCGAGCCCCGCGTCGAAGCCGTGCTCGTCGCGCGCCGCGACCTGCAACTGGGCGTCGCCGGTGACGCCGCGCACGAGCTGCTCGACCGATCCGGCGACGCTGCCGTTGGCGACGAGGACCGCGAACATCAGCGCCACGCCGACGGCGATGCCCAGCATCGCCAGCAGCTCCTGCAGCGGGTGGGCGCGCACCCGCTGGACGTAGAGGAAGAGCAGGTTGCGGGCCTTCATCGCAGCGAGGGTTCCGGCACCGCGTCGGGCCCCGTGTCGGCCAGCAGGCGCCCGTCGCGCAGCGTGTGCACGCGGTCGGCGACGCTCGCCCCCGCCGGGTCGTGCGTGACGAGCACGACGCTGACGCCGCGCTCGCGACACACCTCCGCGAGCAGCGCGAGGACCTCGCGGCTGCGCTGCGAGTCGAGGCTGCCGGTCGGCTCGTCGGCCAGCACGAGGCGCGGCTCGTTCGAGAGCGCGCGGGCGAGCGCGACGCGGTGGCGCTCGCCGCGCGAGAGGCGGTCGACGCGCTGCAGGGCGCGCGCCTCGAGGCCGAGGCGGTCGAGCAGCGGCGCGACGCGGCGGCGCGCCTCGGCGCGGCTCGCGCCCTCGTTCATCAGCTTCAGCGCCGCGTTGTCGACCGCCGTCAGCCCGGGCACGAGCCGCGACGACTGCAACACGAAGCCGAGCGCGGCGCTGCGGTGGCGCGTCGCCTCGCGCCGCGAGAGCGTCGCGAGGTCGCGCCCCGCGAAGTGGACGCTGCCCGCGTCCGGGGTCAGGAGGCCCGCGGCCACGAACAGGAGCGTCGACTTGCCGGAGCCGCTCGGGCCGTAGATCGCGACCAGCTCGCGCTCGGCGACCGTCAGCGAGACGTCGTCGACGGCCCGGATCGTCTCGCCGTCGAGCCCGGCGTAGTGCTTGCGGACTGCGCGCAGCTCCAGCACGGCACCTACCCGCGCTGGGCTCGCTCGCTCGTCCGGGGAAAGTCGATCAGCGTGCCGCGCTGCTCGGAGCGCGGCTTGATCAGTCGGCCGCCGTCGAGCGACATGAGGCGGTGCGACTGCAGCAGGTTGGGCGCATCGGGCGCCGTCATCACGATCGCCACGCCCGCCTCCTCGGCGACCGAGCGCAGCACTCCGAGCAGCTGCTCGCGCTCGATGATGTTGAGGTTGGCGGTCGGCTCGTCGGCGAGCAGCAGGCGCGGCCGGCGGATCAGCGCATGCGCGAGCGCGACCCGCGTGCGCTCCCCGTCGGTCAGCTCATGCCAGCGCGCGTTCGCGGTCTGCAGCGCGCCGACGCGCTCGAGCACCTCGTGCGCCTCGCGGCGCGCCTGTGCGTGGCTGCGCCGCTTGAAGCGCGGCAGCGCGACGTGGTCGAGCACCGACAGGCCGCGCGTGATGCGTCCGGTCTGCCACACGCATCCGACGTCGGTCAGCAGCAGGCGGGCGCGCGCGCGGCGCGAGCAGCTCGCGAGGTCGGCGCCGTCGAACGTGACCGATCCGCCGTCGGGCGCCTCGATCCCGGCGGCGATCCGCAGCAACGTCGTCTTGCCGGAGCGGCTCGCGCCCCAGATCGCGACGAAGTCGCCCGGCTCGACGTCGAGGTCGATGTCGGCGAGCGCCTCCACCTCGCGGTAGCCGCGGGTGTAGCGCTTCGTGACGGCGTGCAGCGAGAGCAGCGTCATCGGGCGCGCGCGAGGAGAAGCGCGTCGGGCTGCTGCTGGAGCCAGCGCATCGCCTCGCGGATGCGGCGCAGCCAGTCGACCGTGGCCTGCAGGTGGGCGATCTCCGCGTCGCGCACCATCACGCTCGCGATCGCCGTCCACGGCTGGGACGAGGCGACGAGCTCGTCGAACGTGGCGCCGCCGAGGTGCTGCTCGAGCCGCTCGAGGCAGGCCTGCTCCTGCTCGTAGGTCAGCTCGATCAGGCGCGGCAGGTTGCGCGGCTGGGAGAGCGCGAGCTTCAGGTGCAGCTCCTCGCGCAGCGGCGACATCGAGGAGCCGGTCGCCATCCAGTCCTCGAAGCGTTCGAGGCCCTCCGGAGTCGCCTCGTAGATCACGCGCGGCGCGCCGCGCGTGGTGCGCCGGCGCGTCACGGGCGCGTCGCCGTCGGCCGGCGTCAGCGGCCGCACGAGGCCTTCCTGCTCGAGCTTGTCGAGCGCGACGTAGATCGCGCCGGCGTTGAGCTGCCATGCCGGCCCGACCTGCTCCTCGAAGCGCTGGACGAGGTCGTAGCCGTATCCCCGTCGCTGTGCGAGCAGGCCCAGCACTGCGTACTTCACCGACATCGTGTCGTCTGCACCACCTTGGCCGCCTCGTGGATCGCGAGGCGGAATGTCGAAGGGAGCGTCCCACCCATTGGCTCGCTCCGGGGACGCGAGCGTACCTGAAGCGCGCAAGCGGTGCCACCGGTTGCGGTCGTTACCATCCGGCCGATGCCGCGTCGCCTGGCCGTTCTCGCGCTGCCTCTCGGGTTCGTCTGCGCGCTCGCGCTCGGCGCCTGCGGCTCCGGCAACAGTCACGAAAGCGGCGCGACGGTGCCCGCTCCGTCGCTGTCGAGCGGGACGACCGTCCCCGCGACGAGGCCCGCCACGACGGGGACCACGAGCACGGCGACGGCTCCGACCACGCCCGCGACGACGCCGAGCGCGACGCAGACGACGCCGTCGCAGCCGACCGGCGGCGCGACGACGACGCAGCCTTCGGGCGGTGCGCCGGCTGGCTGCCCGCCGGCCGTCGGCGGCTTCATCCGCGACCTGCGCGCGAGCGACTGCGGCGTCGCGCGGACGGTCGCGAGCGCCTGGTTCGACGCCGTCCACGACGGGGCCGCGCCCGACGGCACGATCGCGGCGGCCGGCTACAGCTGCAGCGGGACGCTCGCGGGCGAGCGCGCGAACGTGACGTGCAGCGGCAGCGGCGGCACGGTCGCGTTCACGGCGAGTCCGTAGCGCTCGGCGCGTCCGCGAACGTCGTCGGCGTGCGCGGCAGCGCGTCGGGGTCGAAGCGCGCGAGCAGGCGCGCCGGGTCGACCGCCTCGCCGGGCTGTGCAAGGCCGAGGCTGCGCGCCATCCATGCGAGCACGTCGGCAGGGGAGTCGCCGTGCGCGGCGCGATCGGCGAGCGCGACGGCGCCGTGGCGCTTCGCGAGCCGCGCGCCGTCCGCCCCGAGCACGAGCGGCACGTGCGCGTACGAAACCGGGGCCACTGTCAGCAGGCGCTGCAGCAGCAGCTGGCGCGGGGTCGTGTCGAGCAGGTCGTCGCCGCGCACGACCTCGCCGATCCCCTGGTCGGCGTCGTCGACGACCACCGCGAGGTTGTACGCGGGCGTGTCGTCGCCTCTCCACAGCACGAGGTCGTCGACGACCGCCTCGACCGGACCGTGCAGGCGGTCGACGAACGCGACGCGCTCGCCGCCGGCGTCCAGCCGCAGGGCGGGCGGCCGGCCGCTGCGCTCGCGCTCGGCGCGCTGCGTGGCCGTCAGGCGGCGGCAGGTTCCGGGATACGCGCCGGACCCGGTCCCATCCGCCCCGTGCGGGGCGGAGGCCGCCTCGCGGATCTCCGCGCGCGTGCACCAGCAGGGGTAGACGCGCCCCGCCGCGCGCAGCCGCTCCAGCGCCGCGCGGTGGCGCTCGCGCCGCTCCGACTGGCGCACGACCGGCCCGTCCCAGTCGAGCCCGAGCGCGGCGAGGTCGGCGAGCTGGCCGGCCTCGTGCGCACGTCGCGAGCGGCCCGGATCGAGGTCCTCGATCCGCACCAGGAAGCGCGCGCCGGCGCCGCGCGCGAACAGCCACGCGAGCAGGGCGGTGCGGAGGTTGCCGAGATGGAGCGGGCCAGTGGGGCTGGGCGCGAAGCGGCCGTCAGAACGCCCCATGCCGCCCCTCGCCCGCGGCGAAGCGGGCGGCGCCGGACAGCGCCTCGTGCTCGAGCGCGACGAGTCCGTGCCGCAGCTCGTTCGCGAGCGCCGCGTCGAGGCCGAGGTCGTGCTGCTCGTACGCGGACAGGCGATCGTGGCGCATGCACAGCTGCGGGAACTGCGCCAGCTGCGCCGCCAGCTCCTCCGCCGCCGCGCGCGAGCCGCCCGTCGGCACGACGCGGTTCGCGAGCCCGATCGCAAGCGCCTCCTCCGCGCCGACCGGCCGGCCGGTGAGGATCAGGTCGAGCGCGCGACTGAGGCCGATCAGGCGCGGCAGCCGCACAGTCCCGCCGTCGATCAGCGGGACGCCCCAGCGCCGGCAGAAGACGCCCAGCACCGCGTCGTGCTCGACGACGCGCAGGTCGCACCACAGCGCCAGCTCCAGCCCTCCGGCGACCGCGTGACCGGCGACGGCGGCGATCACGGGCTTCGACAGCAGCATCCGCGAGGGACCCATCGGTCCGTCGCCGTCGGGCGCGACGCGGTTGCCGCGCTCGGTGCCCGCCGCCTTCAGGTTGGCGCCCGCGCAGAACGCGCCGCCCGCGCCCCACAGCACGCCGACGCGCGCGTCGGCGTCGGCGTCGAACGCGCGGAACGCGTCGGCGAGCGCCTGCGCGGTCGGCCCGTCGACCGCGTTGCGCACCTCCGGCCGATCGAGGATCACCGTCGTCACGGGGCCGTTGCGCTCGACGCGGACCGCCATGCGGCGAGGCTACCGCGCCGCTCGCACAACCGCCGCCGCATCCCGTGCGTAGAACACGTCGATGAAGATCGCGATCGTCGGCGCAGGCGTCTCCGGGCTCGTCGCCGCGCACGTCCTGCACGAGCACCACGACGTCACGCTGTTCGAGGCGGGCGACTACGCCGGCGGCCACGTGCGCACGGTGCGCGTCGAGACGGACGGCGGCGCGTGGGACGTCGACACCGGCTTCATCGTCCACAACGACCGCAACTACCCCTGCTTCCAGCGCCTGCTGGCGCGCCTCGGGGTCGCGACGCAGCCGTCCGACATGTCGTTCGGCGTCGCCGACGCGGTCGGCGACTTCGAGTACAGCGGCGCCTCCCCGAACGGCCTCTACGCGATGCGGCGGCACCTCGTCACGCCGTGGTTCCAGCGGATGGTCGCCGACCTCGTGCGCTTCAACCGCGCGGCGCGCGTGCTGCTGCACGGCGACCCGCACGCCGGCCCGTCGCTGCGCGCGTGGCTGCACGAGCAGCGCTTCTCGCGCGCGTTCGTCGAGCGGCTGATCGTCCCGCAGGCGGCCGCCGTGTGGTCGGCCGACCCGCAGCAGCTGTGGTCGTTCCCGGCGCGCTTCCTCGTGCAGTTCTTCGACAACCACGGGATGCTCGGCTTCCGCGACCGGCCGCGCTGGCGCACGATCGCGGGCGGCTCGCGGCGCTACGTCGAGGCGATCGTCGAACGGCTCGGCGAGCCGCGCGTGCGGCTGTCGACGCCGATCCGGTCGATCCGGCGCGCGGCCGGGCACGTCGAGCTGACGTTCGCGGCGCGCCTGGAGCCGCAGCGCTTCGACCACGTCGTGATCGCGACGCACAGCGACCAGGCGCTGCGCATGCTCGCGGACCCCGGCGAGCGCGAGCGCGAGCTGCTCGGCGCGATCCCTTACCAGCGCAACGACGTGACGCTGCACACCGACCGCGCGCTGCTGCCGCGCCGGCGCCGCGCGTGGGCGAGCTGGAACTACCACCTGCTCGAGCGCGAGGTCGGCCGCCCGACGGTGACGTACCACATGAACCGCCTGCAGTCGCTCGACGCCGACCGCGAGCTGCTCGTGACGCTCAACCGCGACGACGCCGTGCGCGCCGAGCGCGTGCTCGGGCGCTTCCGCTACGACCACCCGGTCTTCACGGCGGAGGGCGTCGCCGCGCAGCGCCGTTGGGCCGAGCTCGACGCGACCGCGCCGCGCACGTCCTACTGCGGCGCGTACTGGGGCTGGGGCTTCCACGAGGACGGCGTCGTCAGCGCGCTGCGCGCGTGCGAGCGGCTCGGCGGGCGGCTGTGAACAGCGCGATCTACGTCGGCCACTTGAGCCATCGCCGCCGCGCGCCGGTCGCGCACGCCTTCCGCATGCGCCTGTTCCTCATGTACCTCGACCTCGACGAGCTGCCCGGCCTGCTCGACGGCGTGCCGCGCGCGCTCGCGCGGTTCCGTCGCGCCGACTACCTCGGCGACCCCGCACAGCCGCTCGGCGAGGCGGTGCGCGACCTCGTGCAGGAGCGCCTCGGCGTGCGGCCGGCCGGACCGGTGCGGATGCTCGCGCACCTGCGCTACCTCGGCCACTGCTTCAACCCGGTCGCCTTCTACTTCTGCTTCGCGCCGGATGGGCAGCGGGTCGAGGCGGTCGTGGCGGAGATCACCAACACGCCGTGGGGCGAGCGCTGGGCTTACGTGGCGGCGGGCGCGGGCAAACCTGACCACGTGCTGGAGAGCCGGCACGCGAAGGCGATGCACGTGTCCCCCTTCATGCCGATGGAGATGACGTACCGCTGGCGGGTCGCGACGCCCGGCGAGCGCCTGACGGTGTCGATCGAGAACCGCGACGGCGACGGCGCGCTCGTGTTCGACGCGCACCTCGCGCTGCGCCGCCGCGCGCTCACGCGCGGCGCGCTGCTGCGCACGCTCGCGCGCCATCCGGCGATGACGCTGCGGGTGCTCGCCGGCATCTACGCGCAGGCGCTGCGGCTGCGGCTGAAGGGCGCGCGCTGGCACGCGCGGCCGCCCGCGGGCGCGCCGCCCGCATCGCCGACGGCCGGTCCGGAGGCCGCCGCATGAGCGTTCGCGAGCGCGCCGCCCGCCGCACCGTCCACGCGCTGCTCGCGCGTGCGCGCGGCGGCACGATCGAGCTGGTCGAGGACGGCGTCGCGCGCACGTTCGGCACGCCCGCCGGCGCCCCGCCGTTGCACGCCCGCGTCGAGGTCCGCGACGCGGGCTTCCACACGGCGCTGCTGTCGGGCGGGGCCGGCGCGGGTCGCGCCTACGCCGACGGGCTGTGGGACTGCGACGACCTCGTCGCGCTCGTGCGGATCGCGGCGCGCGCAATGCCGGCGCTCGACCGCTGGCGCGAGCGGCTGCTGCCGCTGACCGCGCCGCTGCAGCGGACGGCGTGGCGGCTGCGCGGCAACTCGCGCGCACGGGCGCGCGAGCGGATCGCCGCGCACTACGACCTCGGCAACACGCTCTTCTCGCGCTTCCTCGACGAGACGATGACCTACTCGGCCGCGATCTTCGAGCGTCCCGACATGACGCTGCGCGAGGCGCAGCTGGCGAAGCTCGACCGCGTCTGCCGCCGGCTGCAGCTCGCGCCCGGCGAGCGGCTGCTGGAGATCGGCACCGGCTGGGGCGGGCTGGCGCTGCACGCCGCGCGGTGCTACGGCGTGCACGTCACGACGACGACGATCTCGCGCGAGCAGCACGCGCACGCGCGCGCCGCCGTGCGGGCGGCCGGGGTGGAGGATCGCGTCGACGTGCTGCTGCGGGACTACCGCGATCTGCGCGGGCGCTACGACAAGCTCGTCTCGGTCGAGATGATCGAGGCGGTCGGCTGGGAGCACCTCGACGGGTACTTCGCGGCGTGCTCCGAGCGACTGGAGCCGCACGGCGCGATGCTGCTGCAGGCGATCGTCCACCCGCATCGCGTGTTCCGCGTCGAGAAGGCGGCGAAGGGCTTCATCCGCGAGTTCGTCTTCCCGGGCGGGGCGCTGCCCTCCATCTACGCGATCGAGCGCGCGCTCGCGCGCCGCACCGACTTGCGCAGCCTCGCGCTCGACGACGTCACGCCGCACTACGCGCGCACGCTCGCGTGCTGGCGCGAGCGCTTCCACGCGGCGTGGCCGGAGCTGCGCACGCTCGGCTACGACGAGCGCTTCCGCCGCCTGTGGGACCTCTACCTCGCCTACTGCGAGGCCGGCTTCCACGAGCGCCGCGTCGGCGACGTCCAACTGCTGCTGGCGAAGCCGGGCTGGCGCGGCGAGGCCGACGCGCTCGCCGCGCTGCCGGGTTCGCTCACGCAGACGGTCTCACCGCTGCGCGCGGATCTCGCTCCAGAACCGGTCGGACTCGCGCTCGGCGATTGACGGATCCGGGGCGGGCAGCACCGTCACGTGCTCGTGCTCGTCGACGATGACGACCGCCTGCCCTTGCTCGTGGCACGCGCGGATGTCCTCGTCTGTCACAAGATCCGAGGGGAAGAAGTGCGAGTAGGCGGGAAAGCGAGGCTCGTGTCCGGCGGCTGCTCGACGGATCTCGGCGTCGAAGACCCGTGATCTCGCTCGCCACGCAGCCGAGCGTCTCGTCGTTCTCAGCGACACCATCGCTCGATCATCCTCTCGTAGTCGGCGCGGATCAAGCGAATCGCATCGTTCATCGCGTCGCTGGGAGTTCCATGGTGGAAGATCACAGCTGGACCTTTGACGCCGCCGTACGAGTAGCGATGCCGGTCGTTCCGGTCATCCGCCGACCGTATGAACCGACGGCGCGCCGCATGCGCGCGCTTCGTAACGATGCAACGCAGTTACGGCCGCGAAGCGCGCAGGTGGCTCCCGTCGTTCCACAGCCGCAACGCGGGGGCATCGTGCTCGGCGCCGACGATCGAGAGGGTGGCGGGATCGAGCGCGAGGTGGCGGCCGTGGCCCGGGTCGAGCGCGAGCGCGCGCGAGGTGAGCGTGCGCGTGAGGTGGCCATGGCCGACGAGCAGGACGGGACCGTCGACCGCTCGCGCCCGCGCCAGCGCGCGGTCCGCCCGCAGCGCCGCCTGCGCGACCGTCTCGCCGCCGGGGCAGCCGTCCCGCCACAGGTCCCAGCCGGGACGCTCCTGCTGGATCTCCGCCGTCGTGCGTCCCTCGTACGCGCCGTAGTCGACCTCCATCAGGTCCGGCTCGAGCGCGACCACGTCGCCGAAGCCCGCCAGCTCAGCCGTCCGCCGCGCACGCTCCAACGGGCTCACAAGCACCAGCGCGAACGCCACGCCTGCCAGCCGCTCGCCCAACGCACGCGCCTGCTCCTCACCACGAGCCGTCAACGGCACATCGGTGCGCCCGGTATGCCGCCCAGCTCGAGTCCACTCCGTCTCGCCGTGTCGGGCCAGCCAAAGCTGATTCAAATCCGCCACGGACCGCACGCTACCGCGCGCCGCAGCCGCTGCTGACGAGCGCGGGACGCGAACTTGTCCTGCGGCGAGTGTTTCATCGCCAGGCAGGGCAAGTTCGCGCCCCGCGCCTGCAGCAGCTCAGGAGTGCCGGCCGAAGTCCGTCGTGTACGTCGCCCCCCCGCCACCGACCGGCGCCCGCGCCACGATGCCGATGCCGATGTCGCGGAAGCGTCGGCTGAGGATGTTCGCCCGGTGCGACGGGCTGTGCATCCACGCACGCACCATCGCGCTCGGCGCGGCGAGCGTGCCGCTGCCCCAGCCGATGTTCTCGCCCAGCGTCCAGCTCGCGTTCTGCGGCACGTAGTGCGTCGCCCGCATGCGGTCGAACGGCGAGCGGCCGTCGAGTGAGTCGTGCGCGAAGTAACGGCGGCGGACCATGTCGCGCGAGTGCCGGCGCGCCGCGCGCGCGAGCTTGGCGTTCAGGCGAAAGGGGCGCAGTCCGTACCGCGCGCGCACGCGGTTGAGCAGGCAGAGGGTCGCGTCGCGCGAGCGACGGATCGCCGCCGCACGCACCTTGGCGTGGGACGCGCTGCAGGCGCCCGGCGTCGCGTGGCGCGCGTGTCGGTGCGGGCTGTGCTCGGCGCTCGCATGCCCGACGGGCACAAGCAGAGCGGCGAGCGCGAAGATGAGGAGCGCAAGGCGCGAACGAGCCATTCCTCCTGGGCAATCGACCGCGGCGCGCGCGCTTTCAACCGCCGCGTCGAGCGGCGTGGACGAATGACCGACCAGGACGGGCAGGTACCGTCGGTCCCATGGCCGAGCGCTTCGTCCTTCTGCAGCGCGACGGCGCACGGCTCGACTGGCGCCTCGAGCTCGAGCACGGCGACGCGCGCGTCGCCTGGACGCTTCCGCGCGGCGCACCGCTGGACCCGCACGACGAGCGCGTGGCGATCCGCGCCGCCGACGCGCCGCTCGCGCGCCACGAGCCGCACGACGGCGAGCGGCTCGACGCCGGCACATACGAGACGCACGAGTGGAGCGAGCGCAAGGTCGAGCTGACGCTGCACGGCGCACGGCTGGCGGGTCGCTACGGGCTGCATCCGATCCGCGGAGACGCGTGGATCGTCCACCGGCTCGACCCGCCGTCCGACCCGCAGCGCGTCCCGCTGCCGGCGCACATGGCGCCGATGCTCGCGCGCGCGGACGCGGAAGGCGGGGTTCCCGCCGACGACGAGCGCTGGGGCTACGAGGTCAAGTGGGACGGGATCCGCGCGCTGCTGTGGAGCGACCACGGCCACGTCCGCATCGAGAGCCGCACGCAGCGCGAGATCGCCGCCCGCTACCCCGAGCTGCGCGCGCTCGGCCGCGCGCTGGGCGCGCACGAGCTGCTGCTGGACGGCGAGATCGTCGCGCTCGACGCGGACGGACGGCCGAGCTTCGAGCGGCTCGCGTCGCGCATGAACGCCGAAGGCGACCGCGCGATCGCGCGCGCCGCGGGCGGGCAGCCGGTGACCTACAGCTTCGCCCGCCGCGTCGCGACATCGCTCGCGCGTCGCATGCCGGCGGTGCGGGTCGACTGGTCCGCGAACGACCCCGCCGTCGCGACGCTCGCGCCGTATGCGCTGTGCGCCGCGCCGAGCCCGGTCGTCTCGACGCCGCTCGCGTGGGAGGAGCTGCGTGCGCTGCACGCGGCCGGCGCGGTCGGCGGCCTCGCGTTCGCGCCGACCGCGGTGCTCGCGCGCGTGACGGAGCACGGCGACCCGTTCGCGCCGCTGCTGAGCGTGCGGCAGCGGCTGCCGAGCGTGTGAGGGAGCCGTGGAAGCGCTCGTGCCGGCCGCCCGGCGCGGCCGGCCGGCCGGCGCGCTCGCGCGACTCGATCCGGTCTAGGATGCCGCCGACATGGATGCCGTGACCCTGCGCAACCGCCTGCTCGTCGCCACCGGCATGTGGCGCGAGGTGACGGGGGAGCCGCTGCCGAGACTGCCGCCCGGTCCGCCGGAGGAGCAGGTGCAGCAGTTCGAGCTGCTGCTCGTCGAGCGGCTGTGGGAGTCGGCGACGGCCGAGAACGCGCGCGAGATCGCCGACCGCACGTG
>DASVFS010000070.1:0-12354 GCA_036379915.1 Conexibacter sp.
GTCGCGCAGCCAGCGCGCGAGCGCGTCGGTCGGCGCGCGCGTCGCGCCGGTGACGACGAGCGCCGCGACGAGGCACGCGGTGAGCGCGAGGCCGGCGCGCCGCGCGCGCCGCCGCCCGCGCCGCGGCGGCGGCAGCTCGCGGAAGGCGGCCCGCACGACCTGCCGCGCGCGCTCGCGCGCGCCGGCGTCGAGCGACGCGCGCCGCAGCGCCTCGCGCAGCTCGCGCTCGCTCATCGCCGCTCCTCCCACTCGGCCAGCGCGCCGCCCAACGCGTCGAGCCCGCGCCGCAGGCGCGAGTTCACCGTCCCCTGCGGCAGCTCCAGCAGCGCGGCGATCTCGCGCGGCGTCAGCTCCAGCAGGTGGCGCAGCACGATCACGGCGCGCTGCTCCGGCGGCAGCTGCGCGAGCGCCGCGGCGACGTGGTCGGGCCACGCCGCGGAGGCGGGCTCGGATCCGGGCAGCTCGGGAGCCGCCTCGGCGCCGACCTCGCGGCGCAGCTGGCGGGCGCGCGCCCAGTCGATCGCGCGGTTGGCGACGATGCGGTGCAGCCATGGGCGCAGCGGACGCCGGCGGTCGAAGCGCGGCAGCGCCCGCAGCGCGGCGAGGAACGCCTCCTGCGCGATGTCCTCGGCGGCCGCCCGGTCGTGCGTGATCAGGTAGGCGGCGCGATGGGCGGCCTCCCAGTGGCGGTCGAACAGCTCCGCCACCGCGTCCTCCGAGCCGTCCTGCGCCGCCCGCACGAGCGCCGCCTCGCTGCGCCGCCGCGGTCGCCGCCGACGCCCCGTCGCCGCATCCGCGTCCGCGAGCGCGACGACGACCTGCTCGATGCTCGCCTCGCCGCCGTCCACGCTTGTCATACGAGCGGCAGCCTCGCAGAGGTCCCGCGCGCGATCGGGCGGCTAGCGCGCGGTCGCCCAGCCGGGCAGCGCCGCCAGCTCCGCGGCCGGCGCCGGGCGGCCGAGCAGGTAGCCCTGCGCGAAGCCGCAGCCGCGCGTGCGGAGCCACGCGAGCTGGGCCGCCGTCTCGACGCCCTCGGCGATCACGTCGAGCTCGAGCGCTCGCGCCATCGACAGCACCGCGCTGACGATCGCCGTGTCCTCGGCGGAGCTGCCGAGCCCCGCGACGAACTCGCGGTCGATCTTCAAGCCGTCGAGCGGGAAGCGCTTGAGGTACGCGAGCGAGGACCAGCCGGTGCCGAAGTCGTCGAGCACGAGCCGCACCCCGAGCGCCTTCAGCCGCCGCAGCGTCGCGAGCGCGGCCGCGGTCTGCTCCATCAGCACGTTCTCGGTGATCTCGAGCTCGACCAGGCTCGGCTCGACGCCGGTCCGCGCGAGCGCGCGCTCCAGCAGCGCCGGCACGTCGGAGTGCGACAGCTGGCGCGGTGAGAGGTTCACCGACACGAGCCGCTCGCCGTTCCACGCGAGCGCCTGCCGGCACGCCTGCTCCAGCACCCACGCGCCGAGCGGCGCGATCAGGCCGCTGTCCTCGGCGACGGCGATGAACGCCGCCGGCGCGAGCAGCCCGCGCTCGGGGTGCTGCCAGCGCACGAGCGCCTCCGCGCCGACGAAGCGGTCGTCCCGCTCGCCCTCGGCGCCGCCGCCGAGCGCGACGACCGGCTGCCAGTGCACGCGCAGCTCGCCGTCCTCCAGCGCTCGCCGCAGGTCCGCCTCAGTCTCCAGGCGCGCGACGAGCGACGCGCGCATCTGCGCGTCGAACAGCTCGAAGCGGCCCTTGCCGCCGCCCTTCGCGCGGTACATCGCCGCGTCCGCGTCGCGCAGCACCTCGGTGGCGGTCGCCGCGCCGCCTCTCGCGAACACGACGCCGACGCTGACGCTCAGGTGGTGCGGGCGGCCGTCGAGCTCGAACGGCAGCGCGAACGCCTCGCCGATCCGCTCGGCGATGCGGATCGCCTCGGCCTCGGTGGCGAGCTGCTCGCACAGGATCACGAACTCGTCGCCGCCGAAGCGCGCGACCGTGTCGCCGGTGCGCAGCCCTTCGCGCAGCCGCGGCGGCAGCGCGATCAGCAGCTCGTCGCCGGCGTCGTGGCCGAGGCTGTCGTTGACGTCCTTGAAGTCGTCGACGTCGCAGAAGTAGACGGCCAGGTTGGTGCCCGGCCGCTGCGCGCGCGCGAGCGCGTGCTGCAGGCGGTCGAGGAACAGCGCGCGGTTCGGCAGGCCGGTCAGCGGGTCGTGCAGCGCCTGATGCTCCAACAGCCGCTCGGCGGCGCGCCGCTCGGTCACGTCCTGGCCGGTGCCGAGCATCCGTACGACGCGGCCGTCGGCGTCGACCACGACGCGGCCGCGGCTGTCGATCGTGCGCACCTCGCCGCTCGGGCGGATCACGCGGTGCTCGAAGCGGAACGGCTCGGTCGTGCGCAGCGCCGTCTCCATCTCGCGCCGCAGCAGGTCGCGATCGTCGGGATGCATAAGCGCGAGGTAGCTGTCGAAGCCGATCTCGAAGCGGCCGCGCTCGACGCCGACGATCCGGTACAGCTCGTCCGACCACGTCACCTCGTCGGCGACGACGTCCCACTCCCAGCTGCCGATCGCCGCCAGCCGCTGCGCCTCCGCGAGCGCCCGCTCGCTCTCCTCGAGCCGCGCGAGCGCGTCCTCGGCGCGCTCCCATTCGCTGTGCATCGCGGCGACGAGCAGGCCGGTGAGCGCCGCCAGTCCGACGAACACCTGCGCGCTCAGCAGGTCCATGTCGGGCGCGCCGCCCGTGAACGGCCCCTTGCCGTTGGCGGTGTAGGCGACCGCGATCGAGGAGACGACGAGCGCGGCGACGACGGCGCCGCCGCGGCCGAAGCGCATCGCCGCGAGCACGATCAGCGGGAAGATTGGGAACGCGAGCGTGACGCCCTCGTGCAGGACGATCAGCATCGCCGCGACGAGCGCGCCGGCCAGCAGGCTCGCCTCCGCGATGCGCGCGCGCTGGACGCGGCCCGTCCGCCCGCCCGCGCCCCAGGCGCCGCGGTCGCGCGCGGCCAGCAGCAGCAGCGGCGGCGCGACGAGCAGCACGCCGGTCAGGTCGCCAAGCCACCACACGCGCCAGAAGGCCCACACGCGATCGGGGTCGGCGACGTCGGCGGCGAGCAGCGTCGCGGTGCCGATCGTCGCGTTGACCGCGGTGCTGACGGCCGCGCCGAGCGTAGCCAGCGCGACGACGTCGCGCACGCGCCGCAGCGCCGGCTCGAAGCGCGCGCGCCGCAGCAGCGCGGCGCCGGTCACGGCGGCGAGCGCGTTGCCCGTCGCGATCCCGATCGCGCTCGGCAGCGAGCTGTCGCCGGTCGCGTTCGAGACGACGGCCGCGAGGAAGATCGCCACCGCCACGCGCGGACCGAACGCGATCGCCGCCGCCAGCGCGAGCCCGCTCGGGGGCCACACCGCCGAGACGATCGCGTGGCCCTCGGAGAACGACAGCCCGAGCTTCGCGACGGCGAAGTAGGCGAGCCCGACGAGGCTCAGCAGCACGGGCTCGGGCAGGCGCGCGCGACGCTCCACGACGGCCTCCTGCCGCGTGCCCGTTGGCCAGCCGTCCTTGATCGCGACCTCTCCGATGGCGGGGATGATGCAGCAGGCACCCGTCGGCATCGGCGAAGACGTCGTCACGCCGAACGCTGGCGGTCGCCCGCACGGCCGTGCGCGGGCCGGGGACCGACCCGCGCACGCTCAGCCTGCGGCTGACGCTGCCGCGCTGATCAACTCATATTAGGGTGACGGTGATTCTGGTGGTGCTGTTTAGTAGCGTGAACGTTGTGCTGATCCTTTCGAGCCCGCCCCTGATTGCGAGGCCCACGCAGTTCCCGGCGGCCGCCGGAAGCGTCGTGGCGGCTTCGAATTCGAAGGCGGTGATCACGCCGAACGCTTCACGGAAGAATTCTGCGTTTATCGGCGTCGTGAGTCCGCTGAATAGGCAGGGTGTGCCCCTTATGACGTCTTCATAGGCGACGCGCAGGATCCTGACCCTGATGCGAGTTATGTTCGGTAGCGTCCCCTGGAAGCCGGCGTACCTTATGTGCCAGGGAAGCGTTTCCGGTAGGAACCGGGCTTCCGCTGCGCCGCCCGCGGGATCCCTGCAGAGCGCTTCGCTCACGGCCGCTCTCGTGATGTAGCCGATTAGGCTTTCGACGACCTTGGCGATGGTTCTCGAGTGGAAGCTCCCTTCCATCGTCACGGGACACAGCGCGACGAATTCCGCAAAGCCCTGGTCGAAGAACTTCAGTTCCCTCCAAGTTATTCTGAATTGCTGGTTGGACCAGTTGAAGGTCCTCGCCGACGCGGCCTGAACGCCGAACGCGAGTGTGAGCGCCGCGACGATCGCGGCGAGCGTTCCTACGGTGCGTGCGTGCATCGAGCACGGCCCCCTTGTGCGGTCGCGGAGCTCAGCTCCGCGACGTGATGGACATCGAACCCTCGCCCGTGGTCCATGCGCCGACGCCGGTGCGGCCACGGCAGAGGACAGCTCGTGACAGTGACGCCCCCCTTCCCCCTCGGTCCCGTCAGGCGCCGCCAGGCGGCGGCCGCCCGACTAGGAGACGACGGTAGGGCACTTTCACCGTTACGTCAATGCACTTCAAAGTGTTTTAGTGAAGATGGCGCAATCAAACGCCAGATCAGCGGTCGATCGACGACATGTCCGGGTACCGCTCGCCGGCGGCGGCCCCGACCGGCGCGGCCTGCTCCAGCTGCAGCATGTCCTCGCCCGTCAGCTCGACCTCGGTGGCGGCGACGTTTTCCTCCAGGTAGCTCACCCGCTTCGTCCCCGGGATCGGCACGACGTCCTCGCCGCGCGCCATCACCCACGCGAGCGCGAGCTGCGCGGGCGTGACGTCCTTCGCGTCGGCCAGCTCCCGCACCCGCTCGACGATCGCCATGTTGCGCGCGAAGTTCTCGTCCTGGAAGCGCGGATTGCCACGGCGGAAGTCGCCGGCCGGGATCTCGTCCGGCGAGGACCAGCGGCCGGACAGGAAGCCGCGCCCGAGCGGCGAGTAGGCGACGAAGCCGATCCCCAGCTCGCGCACGGTCGGCAGGATCTTGCGCTCGACGTCGCGCGTCCACAGCGAGTACTCCGTCTGCAGCGCGCTGATCGGGTGCACCGCGTGCGCGCGGCGGATCGTCTCCGGCGAGGCCTCCGAGAGCCCCAGGTAGCGGACCTTGCCGGTCGCCACCAGCTCCGCCATCGCGCCGACCGTCTCCTCGATCGGCACGTCCGGGTCGACCCGGTGCTGGTAGTAGAGGTCGATGTGGTCGACGCCGAGCCGCTGCAGCGAGGCGTCGCACGCCTGCCGCACGTACTCAGCGTCGCCGCGAATCCCGAGCCGCTCGCCGTCCTCCCCGCGCACGTTGCCGAACTTCGTCGCGAGCGCAACCTGGTCCCGCCGGCCGGCGATCGCCCCGCCGACGAGCCGCTCGTTCGTGAACGGGCCGTACATGTCGGCCGTGTCGAGCAACGTCACGCCGAGCTCGAGCGCGCGCTGGATCGCCCGCGTCGACTCGGCGTCGTCGGTCGCGCCGTAGAACTCCGACATGCCCATGCAGCCGAGTCCCTGCTGCGAGACCTCGAGCCCCTGCGTCCCGAGTCTGCGCGTCTCCATGGCGTCTCCCGTCGTCGCTCTCCGCTCAGGTCGCGGCCACTCGCCGACCGCAACGGGTATCACGATAGGCGCCGCCACCCGATCCCAAACAAGGAGCCGACCCGTGCCCACGATCTCCAAGCTCGACTTCGTCGCCGTCCCCTCGCAGGACGGCGAGCGCTCGCGCAGGTTCTACGGCGAGACGCTCGGCCTGAGACCCGACGAGAAGGCGCAGTTCGAGTTCTGGGCGGGGGACACCTGCCTCGGCATCTGGGAGCCGGAGAAGTTCGGCATGCCGTTCAACCCGCAGAAGAACGGCCACCTCGCGCTGCACGTCGACGACGTCGCGGCCGCGCGGGCCGAGCTGGAGGGCAAGGGGGTCGCGTTCATGGGCGACACCTTCGATACCGGCGTCTGTCACATGGCGTTCTTCACCGACCCCGACGGCAACGACCTGATGCTGCACCACCGCTACAAGCCGCGCGATTGACCCGCCGCACCGGCAGGCGTAGCGTCGGCGGCACACCCGATTCCAGGAGGCGACGATGGCGTATGCACGCGTGGCGAAGTGGGAGGGCGGCTCGGCGGACGCGATCCGCGAGTCGATCGCGCAGATCCAGCGCGACTCGCAGTCCGGGCCGCCGGAGGGCGTGCCGTCGACCGGCTTCACGTTCCTCACCGACCCCGACGCCGGTCGCGTGATCGCGATCGCGCTGTTCGAGACGGAGGACGACCTGCGCCAGGGTCACGCGACGTTGGAGCAGATGAGCCCGCCGGTGTCGATGGGCAACCGCGTCTCGGTCGAGACCTACGAGGTCGCGGCCGACATCCGGCTCGGGAGCTGAGCCGGCGCGCCGCGCCGCAACGTGAGCGCCACGGCGCCGGACGCGAGCGCGACGAGCACGGCGAACAGGTAGGCGCGGTCGGCGACCCGCATCGCCTGCGGGAGCGAGGCGGGCTCGCCGACGATCGCCACGAGGATCGCGGTCCCGAGCACGGCGCCGACCTGGCGGAAGGCGGCGTTGACCGCGCTCGCGGTCGCGAAGCGGTCGTCCGGCACGTCGCGCACCGCGGCCGAGCCGAGCGTCGGGAACGCGAGCCCGATCCCGATCCCCGTCAGGCACGCGCCCGGCAGCCACAGTCCGAGCCAGTCCGGCTGCGCGCCGGCCGAGCGCAGCACCAGCACCCCCAGCGCGAACACGACCGTGCCGGGCGCCACGACCGCGCGATGGCCGAAGCGGTCGGCGAGGCGGCCGGCGGGCCCTGACACGAGCGTCGTCAGCGCCGGCCCCGGCAGCGTCGCGAGGCCGGCCTGCAGCAGGTCGTATCTCCACACGCCGGTCAGGAACAGCACGTTGCCGAGGATCAGCGAGAAGAACGCGGCGCTGAACAGCAGCGTGCCGAGGTTGCCGCGCCGGAACGACGGCAGCGCGAGCAGCTCGGGCTCGAGCAGCGGCCGCGGATGGCGGCCGCCGCGCGCCAGCACGCCGGCGAGCAGCAGTGGGCCGGCGGCGATGCAGGCGAGCGTGGCGGCGGAGCTCCAGCCCCAGTCGTCCCCCTCGACGATCCCGAGCGTCAGCAGCGCGAGCCCGAGCGCCAGCAGCGCGCTGCCGAGCAGGTCCGGCAGGCGCGCGTCGCGCTGCGTGCGCGCGGCGATGCGCGGGCCGAGCAAGAGGATCGCCGCGCTCAGCGGCAGGTTCACGAGGAAGATCAGCCGCCACCCCGACAGCTCCACGAGCGCGCCGCCGAGCGTCGGGCCCGTCGCCGCGGCGGCCGCGGCCGCCGCGCCCCACAGGCCGACGCCGGTCGCGCGCCGCTCGGGCGGGAACTGGTCGAGCACGAGCGCGAGCGAGGTCGGCGCGACCAGCGCGGCTGCGGCGCCCTGCAGCACGCGCGCGGCGATCAGCAGACCGACGGTCGGCGCCGCCGCGCACAGCGCGCTCGCGAGCGCGAAGCCGCCGATCCCCGTCAGGAACACGCGGCGGTGGCCGAAGCGGTCGGCGAGCCCGCCCGCCGGCACGAGCAGCGCGGCGATGATCACGAAGTAGCCGTCGAGCACCCACGAGACGACGTCGCGCCCGGCGCCCGCGAACGAGGCCGAGATGTCGGGGAAGGCGATGTTGACGATCGTCGTGTCGAGGAACGCGAGGAAGGCGCCGGCGCAGGCGAGCGCAATCGTCGTTCTATGTCCACTGTCATACATCGTCGCCGGACGGTAGACTATGACCGTGGGCATAGTCAAATCGGAGTCGGCGCAGGACGAGCGCGAGCGCGCGGCGGCCGCCCCGAGCGTGCCTCCCGCGAGACGTCGCGACGGCCGCAGCCGGCTGCTCGAAGGCGCGCTCGCGCTGCTGGCCGAGCGCGGCTATGCGGCGATGGAGCTGCGCGACGTCGCCGCGCGCGGGAACGCGCCGCGCGGCTCGATCTACCACCACTTCCCGGGCGGCAAGTCGCAGCTCGCGGCCGAGGCGGCGGCGCTCGAGGGCGAGCGCGTGCGCGCGCACATCGAGCGCTCGCTCGCCGAGCGCGGCCTGCGCGAGACGCTGCTGATGTTCGGCGGGATCTTCCGCCGCCGCGCCGCCGACCATCCCGACCGGATCGGCTGCCCGGTCGCCGCCGCCGCGCTCGCGCGCCCCGAGGACCCGGCGCTCGCCGCCGCCGCGACGGCCGCCTTCCGCAGCTGGGAGCAGCCGATCGTCGCCGCGCTGCGAGCCGAGGGCGTCCCGACCAGGCAGGCCGGCCCGTTCGCGGCGCTCGTCGTCTCGACGATCGAGGGCGCGCTCGTGCGCGCGCGCGCCGCCGGCGACCACGCACCGCTCGACGCCGCCGTCGCCGGGCTCGCGCAGGCGCTCGACGCGCTGCTCGCCGGCGCGAGACCGCGCCGCGGTCGCCGGGCCGGCTGAGCGCCTCCCCCGGCGGGGTTAGGCTGCGCCCGTGAGCGCACGTGAGACCGACCGCGCGCACGTCCGGCTGGCCGAGCTGGTCGCTGCGCTCTCGCTTGGCGTCGACCTCGGCTTCGGCCAGCCGATGGAGCATGTCCTGCGCCAGTGCCTGATCGCGCTGCGGATGGCGGAGCGGGTCGGCCTCGACGACGAGCAGCGCGCGGTCGTCTACTACACGGCGCTGCTCGTCAACGTCGGCTGTCACACCGACGCGCACGAGCAGGCCAAGTGGTTCGGCGACGACATCGCGATGAAGTCGGGCAAGTACGACCACGAGTTCAGAAGCCTGCGCGGGGCGGTCGCCGGCCTGCGCCTGATCGGCTCCGGCAACCCGCCGCTGCACCGCTTCCGCATCGGGCTCGAGTTCGCGCTCACCGGTCACCGGGAGGTCGACGACATGATCGCCCAGCACGCCCGCATGGCGCGCTCGCTCGGCGAGCGGCTCGGGCTGCCGCAGCCGGTGCTCGACGCGCTCGCGGCGGCCTACGAGCAGTGGGACGGCCGCGGCTGGCCGGGCGAGCGCGGCGGCGACGACGTGCCGATCGCGGCCCGGCTCGCGCAGCTTGCGGAGTTCGCCGAGGTCGCGCACCGCGGCGGCGGCGTCGCGGCCGTCAAGCAGCTGGCGGGGCGCCGCGGCGGACGCCAGTTCGACCCGCGCCTCGCCGAGCTGCTCGCCGACGAGGGCGACTTGATCCTCGCCGACCTGGACGACGTCGGCAGCTGGGACGCGGTGCTCGCCGCCGAGCCGGCGCTCGCGGTCGTCGTCGCCGGCGATCGCTTCGACGCGGCGCTCGCGGCGATCGCCGATTTCATCGACATCAAGTCGCCCTACACGCTCGGGCACGCGCGCGCGGTCGCCGAGCTGGCGGGCGCCGCCGGCGCGGCGCTCGGCCTGTCGGCGGACGGCGTGCGCACGCTGCGCCGTGCGGGCCTCGTGCACGACCTCGGCCGGCTCGGCGTCTCGAACGCGATCTGGGACAAGCAGGGTCCGCTCGGCGCCGGCGAGCGGGAGCGCGTGCGGCTCGCGCCGTACCTGACCGAGCGCATGCTGCGCCAGTCGGAGGCGCTCGCGCCGCTCGGCGCGATCGCGGTGCAGCACTGGGAGCGACTCGACGGATCGGGCGGTCCGCACGGTCTCGCCGGCGCGGCGATCTCACGGCCCGCGCGGATTCTCGCGGCCGCCGACGCCTATCAGGCGATGTGCGAGCCGCGTCCCCACCGCGACGCGCTGAGTCCCGAGCGGGCCGCCGCCGAGCTGCGCGCCGGCGCGACGGCCGGCCGCCTCGACGGCGAGGTCGTCGAGGCCGTGCTGGGGGCGGCCGGCCATCGCGTGCGGCGCCGCCGCGAGGGGCCGGCAGGCCTGACCGCGCGCGAGGTCGACGTGCTGCGGCTGCTGGCGCGCGGCCTCTCGAACCGAGAGATCGCCACACGGCTGACGATCGCGCCGAAGACGGTCGGCAACCACGTCGAGCACATCTACGCGAAGATCGGCGCCTCCACGCGCGCCTCGGCGGCGCTGTTCGCGCTCCAACACGGGCTGCTGCCGGAGGAGCAGCTGACGGAGGCCTGAGACGTGTCAGGCCGGCGGCCCACCGGCGGCCATCATCGCCCGCATGTTCGCCTCCAGCGTCTCGGAGACGACCTTCAGCTCCTCCGCCGGGCTGAACTGCACGTACTCGGTCCCGGCCTCGGCGATCGGGACGTGCCCGGGCGGCAGATAGAACGCGTCGCCGGCCTCGACGACCTCGTCGTGGTCGGCGAAGCGGAACGTCATGCGGCCCTTCAACACGTAGCCCCAGTGCGGGCACTGGCAGCGGTCGTCCGGCAGACCGTGCATCAGCGGCGTCGCGTCGACGTCGGCGTTGAACGTCACGAAGTTGATCGTCCAGCCGTCGAAGCTCGCATGGCGATCCTCGACCGGGCCGCCGCCTCCCACGGTCGCGGTCGCTCTCGAAACCTTCGGCATCCGCCCGTCTCCTTGCCTCGTTGACGAACCCGACGCTACGCACACGGGCGCACGCCGGCATGAGGCGTTCGCCTCATCTTCAGACGCCGAGCGCGCCCGCCAGCCGCTCGGCGAGCCACAGGTCGCACAGCCGTCGCCCTCGCGGCTGGAGCGGCGGTAGACGATCAGGCCGTCGGGGCCGCCCTCGACCTTCACGCCGCTCCAGCGTCTCGATCGCGGCATCGCGCCGAGCGCGCGGCCGATCGCGGGCGGGGCGCCCTGCTTCGCGCGCACGCGGCCGTCTGCGAACGTCGCCTCGAAGTCCGGCACCGCGCGTCCCAGCGTCACCGCGCTCGGCGAGCGCACGCCCTGCCCGCCGGCGGGGAAGCAGACCGACACCGGCCGGTCGTGCCGGCGGCCCTCCAGGACGACCGCCCCGGCGAACTCCGGCGAGTACAGCGGCCGGTCGAGCCGCGGCATGAACCACACCGTCGGCCGCTCGACGAGCGCGAGTCCGAGCGGGCGCATCGCGACGCCGACGCGCTCGCGACCGCGAGCGCGGCCCACAGCTGCGGCTCGGTCAGCGTCGTCGGATCGCCGAGCGCGTTCGCGGGCGGCGCGTCCGGCACGCTCCCCGCCTCCGCGCGGTCGACGTCGCGCGCCTGCAGCGCGAACAGGATCAGCATGTACAGCCCGACGACGCCGAAGATCAGCGCGAACGCCAGCGTCGGTCTCGCCTGACCCGAGCCCATCGTCGTCGCGATCACGACCGTGACCGCCGCGACGACGATCACGCCGACGATGCCGAACGTCCCCGATCGCCTGAAGGCGCCCATTGCGGCGCGCAGCATACGTCGGTCGTCAGACTGCGTCGCATGGGGGAGGTCACGAACGTCTGCGCCGGTCCGTTCGGCGCGATCTACGACGTCTACATCGAGCGACCGTGGCTCGCGCAGCTGGTCGGGCGGGCCGCGTGGGGGATCGACATAGCGCCGCTCTACCGCAGCATCGACGCCGTCGCGGCGCTCCCCGACGGCGCGACGGTGCTCGACGTGCCCTGCGGCGGCGGCGTCGCGCTGCGCGGGCTGCGGCCCGGCCAGCGCCTGCGCTGGATCGCGGTCGACGTCGAGCCTCGGATGCTCGCGCGCTTCGAGCGCCGCGCGCGCGAGCGCGGCCTGGGCGAGGATGCGCTCGAGCTGGTCGAGGCGGACATGCGTGCGCTGCCGCTGCCCGACGCGACCGCCGACGTCTGCCTCGCCTACAGCGGACTGCACATGGTGGACGAGCCGCAGGCGGCGCTCGCGGAGCTGGTTCGCTGCCTCACGCCGGGCGGCGAGCTGCGCGGCGGGACGTTCGTGGCGGAGGGCAGCCGGCGCCAGCGGGCGCTGCTCGGGCATGGGGTGCGGACGGGCCAGAACGGCCCGCTGCTGCCCGCGCGCGAGCTGCGCGCGCTGCTGGAGCAGGCCGGGCTCGCCGACGTCGAGGTCGCCCCGGAACGCGGCCTCGCGCTGTTCCGCGGCCGGCGCGCCGGCTGAGTCAGCGCAGCGCCGGCGCGACCTGCGCGCCGAGCAGCGCGATCGTGTCGAGGTCGTCGTGTAGCAGGTGCTGCAGCATCACGCGCGCGACGCCCGCGTCGGCGAGCGCGCGCAGCCGCGCGACCGCCTCGTCCGGCGTGCCGACGATCCAGCTCGGCGGCTGGGCGGCGACGTATGCGGCGGGATCGCCGCCCGGCAGCTGCTCGCCGCGCAGCGCGGCGAGCCGCGTCGCGCGCGCGTGCAGGTCGTCGCGGTCGGCGCCGATCAGCACACCGGTCATCAGCGAGAAGGGCAGCGGCGCACGCCCCTCGCGCTCGCACGCCGCGGCGACGCGCGCCCGCCGCTCGCGGCACTCGTCCG
>DASVFS010000071.1:0-9609 GCA_036379915.1 Conexibacter sp.
GACGCGGCGGGGTGCACGCCCGTTCCCCCGCCGCCCGCTTCAGGGCCCGTAGACGTGCGGGGAGAAGCGCGGGCAGTAGTCGCGCACGCCGTCCCGCCACGGGTTCCCGAACCGTATCCACAGCCCGCGCCCATCCCTCAAGCGCATGCACGGCCGCGCCTCGTCGAGCGACCTTTCCGGTATCAGGACGGCGACGTGCGGGCGGATGTCGGCGAGGTTTATCGTGCCGTAGGGGTACGTCAGCCCGACGACCCTCGCGAACGCCATGATGCCGAGGCTGTTGAAGTCGACGTCCCACAACGGCGCCCACTCCTCGAACCAGACGACGCGTCTGACGCCGTCCGCCCGCAGTTCCCGCAGCAGCTCGAGCACGCCGTTGCCCTCGCGGGGGCCCGAGACCATGTAGTCGGGGCTCGCGTAGAAGGTGACCCCGGACAGTCTCATCACGCCCTCGCCGCGCGGCGCCGCGCGGTTGCCGGGCAGCAGCTCGGAGCTGGGCGATCCGACGCCGAAGGTCGCCCCGAGCGTCGTCGCGACGACGGCCAGCCCGAGCGCGACGAGCGCCGCGGCACGCGGCGCGGACGGCCGCACGCGCACGATCCAGCCGCCGCCCAGCACGGCCAGGTAGACGATCAGCGGCAGCGTGTAGCGCACGTCGTGGTGCGGTATCGCGGTGATCGCCAGCCACGCGCCGAGGAGGCCGCCGAGCAGCTCCGGGACCACGCCCGCCTGACGCGGCGCGCGCGCGGTCGAGACGGCCGCGTGCACGACGCCGATCGCCGCGAACGCCAGCAGCGGCACGAACAGCAGGCCGTTGGCGAGCGCGTAGAAGTACCAGGTGGCGTTCGCCTCCGACAGGAGCGCGGGCCGCGCGAGCAGCGGGACGGTGTCGGCTCCGCCGGCGACGTGGGCGAACGCGTCGAGTCTGGACGCGTGGTAGGCGTACCACGGCGCGGCGACGACGAGCGCCCCGAGCGCGAACAGCGCGAGGCCGCGCCAGTTGCGCCATCCGCCCCCGCGCACCAGCACGACCAGCAGCAAGCCGGGCAGGTACAGCGGCAGCGACTGCTTCGCGAGCAGGCCGAGGCCCGCCACGAGCCCGGCGACGAGCGCCAGATCCGTACGGCGGAAGCGGTCGCTCTCGAGCACGAGCCAGATCGTCACGGCGACGAGCGCCGCCAGCGGCGCATCGAGCATGAAGACGTGGAACTGCTCGATCACGAGCGGCGCGCCGAGCGCGAAGACGACGGCCAGCAGGCCTGCCGTCGGGCCGTACGCGAGTCGCCCCGTGCGGTAGCACGCGAGCGCGAGCAGCGGCACGTAGACGAGGTTCTCGGCCAGGATCGGCGCGCCGACCGTGCGCCCGCCGAAGGCGATCCCGAGCGCCCCCACGAGCGGCGTCAGCGGCGGGTAGACGGCGGCGTCCGTGAACGGCCGCAGCCATTCGCCCGCGGCGAGCTGGTCGTAGAGCTTGAACGCCATCCCGGTGTGGATCGCCGCGTCGTTGTACGGCATCGCGCCGTCCTGCGAGATCCACCAGCAGGTGAGCGCGACGAACAGGCCCGTCACGCCGATCGCGCCCCATGCCGGCCCGCTCCACGCCGGCCGGGCGAGTCGCGAGCGCAGGCGTCCGCGCGTCGTCCGTCGTGCCCACGTCGAGGCGTGCGGTGTCCCCCTCACCGACATCGGGAGCATCATAGTCGCTCGATCGAGCGCTCCCGGGACGACGCGGCGCCGCGTCAGCGACCGGCCGCGTCGCGCTTCGCCTGCGTGCGCATCTCGGACAGGATGCGCTCGAGACGGGGCTCGATCTCGCGGTCGACGTGCGTCATCGTCGCCGCGACGGCCGGGTGGACGTCGGCGATCGCGGCGTGCAGCGCGTGCGCGACGGCGCGGTACGACGGATGCCCCTCGCGCCCCGAGCGCAGCTCGATCAACTGCATCGCCGCGCGCGCGTTCATGTCGAGCACGTAGCGGATGCGATAGCCGAGGCAGACCGCGTACGGGGCGGCCTCGTGGAGGCCGGCGTCGACGAGCCGCTCGTACTCGCTGCGCGAGACCTCCAGCGCGCGGCGGTACTCGTCGCCGCAGCCGGCCAGCTCGACCTCCTCCGGCACCTCCGCGCCGAGGTGCGGCGTGAGGCCCTGCCACTGGCACGTCAGCAGCCGATGCCGCTGCAGGTCCCGGAACGCGCCGTAGTCGGAGACGATCTCGAAGCGGTACCGCAGCGCCTCGAAGCCGCGCCCCGGCCGGTGGCGGCGGTTCTCGCGCGCGCCGACGAGGTCGCGCAGGAGCGCCGCCCGCTCGTCCGCGCCGAGCGCCGCGACGCGCTCGCGCGCCCGTTCCTCCGGCGCGCCGCTCGCCTCGAACAGCAGCGCGGCGAGCAGGTCGTCCTCCTCGCCGTCGTGGCGAAGCAGCGTGACGGACGGCCCGCCGTCGGCGCGCGCGTCGGCGTCCTCGGAGAGGCCGAGCCGCGCGGCCCACGCCGCGCCCGCGTCCGCGCGCGCCCGCAGGTAGTCGACCCACGCGCCGCCCCGCTCGGGCCGCTCGATGCGCGTCACGAACGACGGGATCGTCGCCTGCACGGCGGTCAGGAGCATGCGCCCGCAGCGCTGCGCCTCCGGCAGCGGATGCGCGAGCAGGTGCAGGATCAGTTGCTCGTACGTCTGGCCGGTCGCGAAGATCCCCATGTGCGAGAGCGAGGCCGCCGGCAGCAGGCCGCGCAGCAGGTCGAGCGCCTTCGCCTTGACCGCGCGCGCGTGGGCGCTCTCGTCCTCGCCGTCGCGGCGCGGGAACTGCTCGGCGGCCCACGCCGAGACGCGCGGCAGCAGCGCCGCGTACGTGTCGAACAGCGCGTCCATCGCGCGCTCGTAGTCAGGGCCGAGCGTCGCGTCGCGGTAGTAGCGGTACCCCCCGCCCGGCATTGCCGCGTCGTAGGCGATGTAGCGCGTCGACTGCTCCAGGTAGGCGCCCAGCCGCGGCCGCTGCAGCAGCTTCGTCAGCACGTTCGAGACCCACTCGCAGGCGACGTGCGCGCCGCCGAGCTGCGCGACCGAGTCGTCGCCGTAGCCGAGGAAGATCCGCTCGTACAGCTGCGCGGCGCGGTCGCCCTCGGCGCTCGTGTCCCAACCCGCCGGCAGCTGCGGGAGCGAGTCGGCGAACTCGTCGAGGAACAGCCGCCGCAGCGTCCCCGGGTAGCGCGAGTAGCGCGCGAAGAGGGCGCCCTTGACCGTCTCCGGCAGGTTCAGCAGCGCGAACACCGGCGCGTCGAGATCGCTGACGTGCGGCGCCAGCCGCCTGCGCTCTGCCTCGGTGAACGTCTCGCTCGGGTACTCCACGGGGGCGGACACCCTAGCGCCGGCCGCGGCGTCCGATGAATGGGCCGGCGCGCGGCGGGTAACCGGGGACCCATGGCCGACGCCGACACCACGCCGCGCGAAGCTCCGCCCGGCGCCCAACCGTCCGGCGACGCGCCCGCGCGCCGGCGCATGGACTACCGCCCGACCGGCACGGACGCCCGCACGGGCTTCGTCCCGACGCTCAAGCGCACCGTGCTCGAGTTCCGCGAGGACGGCATGACCGACTGGGCGGCGGCGCTCACGTACTACGGGCTGCTGGCGTTGTTCCCGGCGCTGATCGCGCTCGTCTCGATCGTCGGCGTCTTCGGCGATCCCGTCACGACGACGAGAAAGCTGACCGACATCGTCACGTCGATCGGGCCGAGAACGGCCGCCGAGACCTTCTCCGACCCGATCAGATCGATCACCTCTGACCGCGGCGCGGCCGGCGTCCTGTTCTTCGTCGGCCTCGGCGTCGCGCTGTGGTCCGCCTCGGGCTACGTCGGCGCGTTCATGCGCGCCTCCAACATCGTCTACGAGACCCCCGAGGGCCGTCCGTTCTGGAAGCTGCGGCCGCTGCAGATCCTCATCACGCTCGTGATGGTCGTGCTGCTCGCGCTGCTGGCGCTCTCGCTCGTGCTGACGGGCCCGGTCGTCGACCAGGTCGCCGGCCCGCTCGGCATCAGCGACCAGGCGACGACCGTGTGGGACATCGCCAAGTGGCCGGTGATGCTCGCCGTCGTGATGCTGATGATCGCGGTGCTCTACCACGCGTCGCCGAACGTGAAGCTGCCCGGCTTCAAGTGGGTCACGCCGGGCGCGGTCGTGGCGGTCGTCATCTGGCTCGTCGCGTCGGCGCTGTTCGCGCTCTACGTCGCGAAGTTCGGCTCCTACGACAAGACGTACGGCGCGCTCGGCGGCGTCGTGGTGCTGCTGGTGTGGCTGTGGATCACGAACCTCGCGCTGCTGCTCGGCCTCGAGATGAACGCGGAGCGCGAGCGCAACCGCGAGCTCGAGGCCGGCGTTCCAGGCGCCGAACGCGAGCTGCAGCTCGACGCGCGCGACGAGCCGAACCGCAAGCGCACGACCTAGAGCGGCGGCACGCGCGGCTGGCGCGCCGGCGCGTCCGGCGTGGTCCCGTCGCCGCCGGTGCCGTCGCCCGGCAGCGGACCCAGCTCCGGCCCGACGGGGCGCCAGCCGGTGCGCGCGCCCATCAGCCCCTCGAGCTCGGCGCGCCGCGCCGGCGTGGGGACCGCCCAGCCGGGCTCGTAGCCGAACAACTCGTGCAGCGGCGCGCTCTCGAAGCGCTCGCCGACGACCGTCAGCCGACCCGGGTCGACCAGCGCCGGGTGCACGACGCCGCAGGTGCGCGCGAGCGCGAGCAGCTCCCCGCGCAGCGCGCGCATGTAGGTCGCGTGGCGGACCGCCTTCAGCTGCGGGTCGAGCCCGCCCGCGAGCCATGCGTTCTGCGTCGCGACGCCGGTCGGGCAGCGGCCGGTGTGGCAGCGCTGCGCCTGGATGCAGCCGATCGCCATCATCGCCTCGCGCCCGACGTTGACCATGTCGGCGCCGAGCGCGAGCGCGAACAGCGCCGCGTCCGGGAAGCCGAGCTTGCCGCTGCCCACGAACACGACGTCCTCCGCGATCCCCGCGCGCGCGAACGCCGCGTACACGCGCGCGAAGCCGAGCTTGAACGGCAGCGCGACATGGTCGGTGAACGTCAGCGGCGCCGCTCCGGTGCCGCCCTCGCCGCCGTCGACCAGCACGTAGTCGACGCCGCGACCGCGGTCGCGCGCCATCGTCTCCGCCAGCTCGTCCCAGAACGCGCGCTCGCCGACGGCCGACTTGATCCCGACCGGCAGGCCGGTCGCCTGCGCGATCGCCTCGACGACGTCGAGCAGCTCGTCGACGCTCCCGAACGCGCTGTGGCCCGGCGGGCTGACGCAGTCGCGCCCGGGCTCGACGCCGCGGATCGCGGCGATCTCCGGCGTCACCTTCGCGGCCGGCAGCAGCGCGCCGAGGCCGGGCTTCGCGCCCTGCGAGAGCTTGATCTCGATCGCCCGCACGGGCGCGTCGGCGATC
The DNA here is from genome assembly GCA_036379915.1 of Conexibacter sp. Classification (GTDB taxonomy): domain Bacteria; phylum Actinomycetota; class Thermoleophilia; order Solirubrobacterales; family Solirubrobacteraceae; genus Conexibacter. The sequence goes on from DASVFS010000071.1 coordinate 5,421, forward strand.
GTCTCCTGCAGCCGCTCGAGCGAGAAGCGCCCCGCGCTGTCGCGGCAGCCGAAGTAGCCGGTGCCGATCTGGAAGATCAGCTCGCCGCCGTGGCGGTGGTGCGGCGACAGCCCGCCCTCGCCGGTCGACTGCAGGCAGCCGGCCTCGCGGCAGCCCGCGTTGAGCGCCTGCACCGCGGGGCCCGACAGCGCGCCGAAGCTCATGCCCGAGACGTTCGCGAGCGAGCGCGGGCGGAACGCGTGCGTGCGCCCGCGCGCGGCGCCGAGCACCTTGCCGGCGGGGATCGCGTAGTCGGGGAAGCCGCCGGGCGCGCCGTCGTGCGGCGGCGGCGCCGGGAACGGCGCGTGCTCGATCGCGAGCATCGCGGTGACCGACTCCGTCTCGTTGTCGGTCCCGAAGCCGAACGTGTTCGTCTGCGCCTTCGCGGAGGCGTAGACCCAGCGGCGCTGGTCGCGGCTGAACGGCCGCTCCTCGTCGTTGCTCGTGACGATGTACTGGCGCAGCTCCGGCCCGAACGTCTCCAGCAGGTAGCGCAGGTGCCCGATCACCGGGAAGTTGCGCAGGATCGCATGGCGGCGCTGCAGCAGGTCGTATCCGGTGACGCCGGCGAGCCCGGCGCCGAGGGCGGTCAGCGCGTGTCGGCGGGGGCGGTTCATCGGGCGGGATCGTAGCGGCGCAAACGTTCTCCTCGCGGTCGTGTCAGTGGGCGTGTGGGCGCGCCTCGGCGTCGCTTGCGGATCGCCGCGGTGGGTAGCCGATGAGAGCCCGGACAAGCGACGCAGAGGAGGAGTGGAATGGTCGACGCGAGTGCGACCGCCGACCGCGCCAAGGAGCAGGTGCAGGACAAGGCGCAGGTCGCCCAGGAGAAGATGAGCGAGACGGCGGACACGGTGCGCGCCCGCGTCCGCGAGCAGGTCGACCAGCGCTCCACGCAGGCGGGCGAGCAGGTCCGCTCGACCGCGCAGGCGCTGCGCTCGACCTCCGAGAAGCTGCGCGACGAAGGCCAGGGCGGGCCCGCCCGCGCGGCCGAGCGCGCGGCCGACCAGGCCGAGAGGGTCGGCGGCTGGCTGGAGCAGTCCGACGCCGACCGGATCCTGCGCGACGTCGAGGACTTCGGCCGCCGGCAGCCGCTGGCCGTCGCGGCGATCGGCCTCGCCGCCGGCTTCGCCCTGTCGCGGTTCCTGAAGGCCTCGAGCCGCACGCGCTACACGCAGGCCGGCGATGCGGCGAACGGGCGCTGGGAGCGGCCGGCGATCGCGCCGCAGACCACCGGCCCCGTCGTCCCGTCCCACGCCGGCGCGTCCGTGCCCGCCGGCACGAACGGGCTCTAGCGGGGAGGCCGCGTCATGAGTGCCGAGGCCAACGGACACGACCTGCGCGACGAGTCGATCGCCGAGCTGGTCAAGCGGCTCGCCGATCAGACCAACACGCTCGTCAAGCAGGAGATCGAGCTGGCGAAGGCGGAGCTGACGGAGAAGGGCAGGATCGCCGGCGCCGGCGCCGGCATGCTCGGCGCCGCCGCGCTCGTGGGCCTGCTCGCGGCGGGCGCGCTGACGGCCTGCCTGATCGCCCTCCTGCAGACGGCGATCGACCACACATGGCTGGCGGCGTTGATCGTCGCGCTCGTCTACGCGGCGATCGCGATCCCGCTGGCGCTGCGCGGACGCGAGCGCATCCGCGCGGCCACGCCGCCCGCCCCGGAGAAGACCATCGAGAGCGTGAAGGAGGATGTCGAATGGGCCAAGACCCGGACGCGATCCGCCACGAGGTAGAGCACACCCGTGAGCAGATGGGAGAGACGATCGACGCGCTCGGCCACAAGGCCGACGTGAAGGGGCGCGCGAAGGAGCGCATCTCGCGCGCGACGGGCCGCGTCTCCGACGCGACGCCCGACGGCGAGCAGGTCAAGCAGGGAGCGCGCCGCGCCGCCGGCGTCGCGCAGGAGAACCCGATCGGCCTCGCGGTCGGCGCGATCGCGGCCGGCTTCCTCGCCGGCATGCTGATCCCGTCCTCGCGCGTCGAGGACGAGAAGCTCGGCCCGATGGCCGACCAGGTCAAGCAGCAGGCGAAGGAGACGGGCCAGGAGGCGTTGGAGCACGGCAAGGAGATCGCGCAGAGCGCGGCCGAGACGGTCCGCGAGGAGGGACGCGAGCACGGCGGGCAGCTCGCCGAGCATGCGCGTGAGAACGCGCAGACCGCACGCGAGAACGCGGGGTCGGTCGGCCGTTAGCCGGGAGCCGCCGCCGGCCGAGACCCCGCCGGCGGCGACGCGCTCAGGACGCGGCTGCCAGCGTCGCCGGCGCGCCCGCCGCCACGAGCGCGGGCGGGACCGCGATCGTGCCGTCGTCCCGCTGGCCGTTCTCCAGCAGCGCGATCAGCGTGCGCCCGACCGCGACCGCCGTGCCGTTGAGCGTGTGCAGCGTCTCCGGCTTCCGCGCGTCTCTCGGGCGATACCGGATTTCGAGGCGCCGAGCTTGGAAGTCGGTCGTGTTCGAGCACGACGTGAGCTCGCGGAAGCGGCCCTGCCCGGGCAGCCACGCCTCGCAGTCGTACTTCTTCGCGGCGCTGGCGCCGAGGTCGTCCACGGCGATGTTGACGACCCGGTAGGGGATCTGCAGGTCCTGCAGGATCGACTCCTCGATCGCGAGGATCCGCTCGTGCTCGTCGTGCGAGTCCTCCGGCGCGACGAAGCTGAACATCTCGACCTTGTCGAACTGGTGGACGCGGAAGATCCCGCGCGTGTCTCTGCCGGCGGCGCCGGCCTCGCGGCGGAAGCAGGGGGAGAAGCCGGCGTAGCGGCGCGGCAGCTGGTCCGCCTCGAGGATCTCTCCGGCGTGCAGCGAGGCGAGCGCGACCTCCGAGGTGCCGACGAGGTAGAGGTCGTCGGCCGGCACGTGGTAGATCTGCTGCTCGGTGTCGGGCAGCATCCCCGTCCCGAACAGCGCCTGCTCGCGCACGAGCACCGGGGGGATCACCGGCTCGAAGCCCTCCCCGGCGAGCTGCTCCAGCGCGTAGCGGACGAGCGCGAGCTCGAGCAGGACGAGCTCGCCGCGCAGGTACGCGAAGCGGCTGCCCGACAGCCGCGCCCCGCGCTCCATGTCGATCCGCTCGCCGGCCAGCTCGAGGTGGTCCTTGCCGGTCCTCCCGGCCTCGCCCCACTCGCGCAGCACGGCGTCCTCGGGGGCGGCGTCCGCCGCCGGGAGGTTCGGCAGCGCGGCGAGTGCGCGGTCGCGCTCCTGTTGGACCTGGGTCCGCTCGTCCGAGAGGGCGCGCCCGGCGTCGGCGAGCATCCGCATCCGCTCGCGCTCCTCCGGCGTCGGAGCGCCGCGACGCCCGCGACTCGCCTCGTTCTGCTGCGCCTGCAGCTGCTCGAGTCTGGTCGTCAGCTCGCGCCAGTACGCGTCGACGTCGAGCAGATGGTCGATCGCATCCTCGATGTCCTCGCCGCGCCGCGCCAGCGCGGCACGCACCGCGTCGGGGTCTCTGCGGATCAGCCTGAGGTCGAGCACGGGCGCGGGGTGGGCGGGACCCTCGCTACTGCCCGCCGGCGCCGGTGCATCTGAAGCCGTTCGCCTCGTCGCCGCTGCCGCTCGGCCGGGGGCCGTTCGCGTCCTGGCCGGCGTACCGCGCGACGAACTCCGCGACCTCGCGGGCCTGCTCGCCGACGACGATGTTCTGCGGCATGATCGCCCCGGAGAAGCCGCCGTTCTCGATCGCGTAGAGGACGCGCTCGATGCACTCGGGGCGCGTGTTGAAGTTCGGCCCGTCCGTGCGCTCGCGCGTGCGGACGTTGGAGGAGCCGCCCTGGGTGGCGGCGACGCTGAAGGTGTGGCAGCCCGCGCAGCGCTGCTGGAACAGTTCGGCGCCGGTGCGCTGGGGGCTCGACGAGGCGACCTCGATCTGCTGCTCGCCGCAGGCGGCGAGCGGGAGCGCGAGCGCGATCGCGAGCAGGGGGAGGAGGAACGACCTGGGGCGGGGCATGCGGCCGCGCATCATACGGAAGAATCCCGCCGCGATGCCCTGCTCCCTCCGCCGGCCCGCGGGGCGGACGATCGCCGCGCGCCGAGCCCGTGCGTGCACGCTCGCGTTCGCGGTGCAGGACACCGCCGCCCGGCGGCGAAACGTCGAGCAGTCCCGGTGCCGGCGCAGACGATCTTCAACGCGATCGTCCTCACGGCGGCAACCAGAG
>DASVFS010000072.1:0-8085 GCA_036379915.1 Conexibacter sp.
GCATATCAAGCGGGAGCACCTCGCGCAGGCGAAGGTGAGGATCCCCCCGGGCGAGGTCATCGCCGGCCTCGACGAGGCGCTGTCGCCGCTCGACGAGCAGATCGGCGCACTCGCGCGCGAAGCGACGACGCTCCGCGTGCTGCGAGCTGAGCTTCTGCCCAAGCTCGTCTCTGGTGAGACCCGCGTCGCACCGGACGCCGCCGACGGCGATGAGCCGGCGAGGCTCGCTGCGTGAGCGTCGCCGCCCACCCGTTCATCCTCGACCCCGGTCCTGAGGCGACGCTGGTCGAGCTGCCGGCGCTCAAGGCGCTGTGCGGTACCGAGGGGGCACCGGGAGTGGGATGGACGTACGTGCACGGCCCCGATCTCGCGCCGGACGCGCCCGCGGGTGAGCGGACGCGCTGGTCGGATGTGGTGCTGATCGAACGGCTGCGCCGCGGGATCGCTCGGATCAACCCTGATCTTCCGACGGAGGCGGTGCAGCGGGCCGCCGAGTTGGTCATGACTTCGACATCGCCGGCGGTGATCGAGGACCACCGCTCTTTCCATGACGTGCTCCTTGCCGGGGTGCCGATCGCCTACCGCGACAACGAGGGGGTGGAGCGGCACGCGCACGCGCGACTGGTCGACTTCGATGAGGTCGCCAACAACGAGTTCCTGGCCGTCAACCAGCTGACGATCATCGTCGGCGAGAAGAACCGCCGACCCGACCTCTTGCTGTACGTCAACGGGTTGCCGCTCGGCGAGATCGAGTGCAAGCCGCCGGGGCTCGACAAGCCGGCCGAAGAAGCGGTCAATCAGGTCGCCCACTACACGCATACGATCCCGCCGCTCTACCGCTACGTGGAGATCGTCGGCGTTACCGACCTGATGCGCGCCGTCGTCGGGACGATCACGACGCCGGCGGAGCACTTCGCCGAGTGGAAGACGATGAGCGGCGACGATGCCGAGCGCTCGCGGCCGCAGCTCGAGTTGATGATCGAGGGCGTCTTCGTGCCGGCGAGGTTCCTCGAGCTGATCCGCGACTTCGTGCTGTTCGAGAGCGATGGCGCCAAGACATGGAAGGTGATGGCCAAGTACCACCAGGTGCATGCCGTCAACGCGGCCGTCGGGGCCGTCGCTGACGCGACGCGAGCAGATCGCCGCGGCGGGCTCGTGTGGCACACGCAGGGCGCCGGCAAGAGCTACACGATGGTGTTCTTCGTCAACAAGCTGCGCCGTGACGAGCGGCTCGGCAACCCGACGATCGTCGCCGTCACCGACCGCACCGACCTCGACAACCAGCTCGCCGACACGTTCACAGCCACGCACCTCGCCCCGCTCTGCCAGCAGGCCGACGAGATCGCCGGCGGCCCCAGGAGCCTGCACTCGCTGCTGAAGGTCCCCGCCGGCGGGGTCGTGTTCACGACGATCCAGAAGTTCATGCCGCCGGCGGGGTCGGATGAGATGCCAGTGCTGACAGAGCGGTCGAATGTGATCGTGATGGCCGACGAGGCCCACCGCTCGCAGTACGCGACGTTTGCGGAGAACATCACGGTCGCCCTGCCGAACGCGACCCGCGTGGGCTTCACCGGAACGCCGGTCGAGAAGGTCGACCGCTCGACCCGGCTGGTGTTCGGCGACTACGTGTCGATCTACCGGATGCGTCAGGCGCAAGAGGACCGCGCGACCGTTCCGATCTACTACGAGTCGCGCCAGGCGCCGCTCGACGTCGCCGACGAGGACCTGCTCGCCCAGGTCGAGGAGGTCCTCGAGGACGAGGAGGCCGAGGCGGCCGCGAGGCTGGTGACTTCGTGGGCGAAGCTGGAGAAGGTCGTCGGCGCGCCCGATCGGCTCGCGAAGGTCGCCGACGACCTGGCCGAGCACTTCACCGCCCGCTGCGAGGCGCTGGCCGGCAAGGCGATGGTCGTCGCCTATTCGCGCAGGCTTGCCGCGGCGCTGACCGACCTGCTGCGCGCGCGCCTCGGCGCGCAGGCGGTGGAATGCGTGATCAGCGCGCAGGCGACCGACCCGCCCGAGCTCTCGCGCTTTCGGCGGAGCAAGCCGGAGCTGCGCGAGCTGGCCAAGCGCTTTCGCGACCCCGATGATCAGCTGCGCGTCGTAGTGGTCAAGGACATGTGGCTGACCGGATTTGACGCACCGGTGCTGCACACGCTCTACATCGACAAGCCGATGCGAGACCACGGTCTCCTGCAGGCCATCGCCCGGGTCAATCGCGTCTTCCGCGACAAGCCCGGCGGGCTGGTCGTCGACTACATCGGCATCGGGGAGGATCTGCGCAACTCGCTTCAGGCCTATGACGACGCCGACGTCGACGACCCGGTGATCCCCGCTGCCAAGGCCGTCGCGCGGCTGTACGAGAAGTACGAGGTGATCTGCGTGCAGCTGTATCCGGCCGGCTACCGCGAGGGCGAGCTGCACCTCCAGCCCGACCAGGCGACTCTGTTTCTCGACTGCTACGACCACCTCCTCGCGACCGACGAGCGCACGCAGGAGTTCGTCGACGCGCAGGCCGCGCTCGTGCGCTGGCATGCGCTCGCCCGCACGCAGCCGTCGGTGATCGAGCTGCGTGACGAGATCGGGTTCTTCAACCGGCTCGCCGCCGAGGTTCGCAAGGTCGCCGTGCCGGCCTGGCAGGCCAGCAAGCAGGCCGAGCAGGCGGTGCGGCAGTTCATGAGCGAGGGGCTCGCCGCCGGCGAGATCGTCGACGTGTTCGGCCTTGCAGGCAACGACCGCCCCGAGTTGTCGGTGCTCTCCGACGAGTTCCTCGACTCGCTGGTCGCCAGGAGCGACCACCACAACGTCACGATGCGGGCGCTGCGCAAGCTGCTCGACGACGAGGTCAAGGGTCGAATGCGCACCAGCCGCGTTCAGGCCAAGCGGTTCAGCGACGAGATCGAGAACGTGCTGCGCCGCTATGAGAACCGCCAGCTCACAAGCGCGCAGGTCGTCGAACGACTCGTCGAGCTCGCCAAGCGGGTCCGCGATGCCCGCCATCGCCACGAGCAGCTCGGCCTGAGCGAGGAGGAGGCCGCGTTCTACGACGCACTCGCCGGCGGCGCCGCGCACATCGCAGCCAATGCCGATCTGGCCCAGATCGCCCATGAGCTCGTCGAGAGCATCCGCCGCGACGTGACCGTCGACTGGACCGACCGCGGCGCTACCGAGGCGAAGATCCGCACGAGGATCAAGCGGCTGCTGCGCCGCCACAAGGACCAGCTGCTCACCGCCACCGCGCCAGCACAGGACGATGGGAGCGGCGAAGGTGGCGACGGCAGGACCCTCGACCACTACGCCGACGTGATCCTCGACCAGGCGCGCCTCCTGTATCGCTATTGGCCCGACGTCGGCGATCGCCCGTTCGAGGAACGCCTGACCTGACAATGTCCCCTCGAGCGCAGGTCAGCGCGCGGACGCGCCAGGTGCTAGCACGGCTCCGGTAAAGGGTTTGCAAAGCGCGTGGTTCGAGTACGAACATCGCGTCCGCTAGCATCCGGCGCGCCTCCGCTTGCGGCACGGAATGCCGGCGGGGCTCCCCCTCCCCGGCATGAACGTCCGCGTCAACGACATCTCCGTCGCGAATCCCGCGCCCTCGTACTCGCAGGGCGAGATGCTCGAGCTGCTCGGGCTCGCGGACGACGACTTCGCGCGGATGATCTTCGACAGATGCGGGGTCGAACGGCGGCACTTCGAGCTGACGCCGGAGCTGCTGGACAAGACGCTGCAGGAGCGCACCGTCCACACGGAGGAGCAGCTGCTGCGGATGGCGATCGAGGCGATCGACCGGCTGGAGCTCGACCCGGCGGAGGTCGGGACGGTCGTGACCGCCACGTACTACTCGCTCGGCGGGCCGACGCTCGCGCACAAGCTGATCGAGCACTACGACATGGACCGCGCGACCGACAAGTACCACGTCGTCGGCGTCGGCTGCGCGAGCGCGGTGCCGCTGTTCAAGCTCGCCTCGCAGTCGATGCGCGACCACCCGGGCAAGCACGCGCTCGTCGTCGCGGCCGAGTCGATCACCGGCTTCCTGACCGCCGTCGAGCAGGACGACGAGCAGGTCAAGACGATCGGCTCCTCGCTGTTCGGCGACGGCTGCGCCGCCGCCGTGCTGACGAACGGCACGAGCACCGCCGGCCCGTCGATCGTCGCGGCGCGCCAGCACCAGATCGAGAACACGCTCGGGACGGTGCACTTCCGCCTCGCCGCCGACGACAGCTTCATGCAGATCGGCCGCGAGCTGCCGAAGCTCGCGAGACGGGCGCTGCTCGAGCTGGTGCAGGGCTTCCTCGCGGAGGCCGGCACCGAGATGGACGCGATCGACCACTGGATCGTCCACCCCGGCGGTCGCGGGATCATCGACGGCGTGCAGAGAGGCCTCGGCCTCAGCGACGACGACGTCGCGATCAGTCGGGACGTGCTGGCACGCTTCGGCAACATGGGCACCCCCAGCAGCTTCTACGTGCTGCGCGAGACGATCGCGCGCCGCGCGCCCGAGCCGGGCGATCGCGGCATGGTCGTGACGATCGGGCCCGGCGTGACCGTCGGCCTGATGCTGCTCGGCTGGTGAGGACCTCCCGCGCGGCGCGGCGCGGTTCGCGAAACCGACGGAAGGAGACGCAGTGGCGGACGTGCAAGTGATCGGCGCGGGCTTCGGCCGCACCGGGACGTGGTCGCTGAAGGCGGCGCTCGAGCAGATCGGCTTCGGACCGGCGTTCCACATGGTCGACCTGCTCCCCCACCCGGACCGCGCGCCGATGTTCCTGGCGGCGCTCAACGGCGAGGACGTCGACTGGAATGCCGTCTTCGACGGCTATCGCGCGACCGTCGACTGGCCCGGCTGCACCTTCTACGACCGCATCCTCGCGGCGTACCCGAGCGCGAAGGTGATCCTGTCGGTGCGCGACCCGGAGAAGTGGTACGCGAGCGCCGAGAGAACGATCTACGCGCTCAAGGAGGCCGCCTCGCGCGGCGAGCTCGTCGGCGACGGGCCGGGCGCTCCGCCCGAGGTGCTGGGGATGATCCGCACCCTCATCTGGGACACGACGTTCGAGGACAGATTCGCCGACAAGGAGTTCGCGATCTCCGTCTACGAGCGGCACAACGAGGAGGTCAAGCGGACCGTTCCGGCCGACCAGCTGATCGTCTGGGAGGTGCAGGAGGGCTGGCCGCGCCTGTGCGAGTTCCTCGGCGTGGACGTGCCCGAGGGCGACTTCCCCCACCTCAACGACGCCGAGTCGTTCCGCAGAATGTTCGGCGTGCCGGCGACGGCTTAGGCGGCGCGCTTCGCTTCGGCGCGGCGCCGCTGTGGCGCCGTGCCGAAGACGTGGTCCCAGAACGGGGCGCTGACGCCGTAGCCGGTGTCGCCGTCCTGGAAGTGGTGGCGCATGTGCAGCTCGTGCAGCATGCGCGGCAGCCACGCGCTCGGCTTGCGGCCGCCCGGCAGATGGTGCACGTAGTAGTGCAGCATGTCGTAGGCGAGGTAGCCGCTCCAGAAACCGGCCGCGAACGGGAGCGCGCGGGTGTCGCCGAGCACGAGCACGAACAGGCCGTAGAAGGCGGCCGCGAGCGGGACGCTCACCGACGGCGGCATCACGAGCCGCAGCGGGTCGTTCGGGTGGTCGTGGTGGACCCCGTGGATGATCCAGTGCAGGCGCGCGCCGACCCCGTCCTCCGGCTCGAAGTGGAAGACGATGCGGTGCAGCCAGTACTCCGTGAGCGTCCAGAAGACGTAGCCGCCCAGCATCCACAGCAGCGCCTCGCCGGCGCCCATGCGGCCGAGCGCCGTCACGAGCGCGATCGCGATCGCCGGCAGGAAGAGGAACAGCGGCACGGTCCAGTGCACGCGCGAGAGCCTGTCGAGCAGATTCGACTCGAACATGCGCGGAGAGGCGCGCAGCACGTCCGCGCGCTTCATGCCCGCGAGATCAGCGCGCCGGGGGTAGCTCGCCATGCCGCCGAGCATACTCGGACCCCCGCGTACCTCAAGTGGGCAGCGGCGTTCAGGAGGGCGGCGCGCCGGCGTCGTCGGCGCTCGTCGCGAAGACGATGTGGCGGCGGCCGAGCGCCACGTAGTCGTGGCGGCTGCGCGGGCGCGACGGGTCGTCGAGCGAGGCGACCTCGACGTCGGTCAGCGCGAGGAACTCGTGCTCGCCTGCGTTGAGGTGATCGGTGAGGCGACTGCGGTAGCCCTCGGCGGGCAGCCGCACCGTGCCGGTGAGGCGGTACCGCTCCGTCTCGACGACGACTCGCTCCTCGCGTGTGTCCATGGCGCGCGACCTTAGCGGGTAGAGTCGGAAACATGCGCGTTCACGGGAGGATCGGCGCGGCGCTCTGCGGCCTGCTGGCCATGCTGCCGACGGTGCCCGTCGCCGGCGCGAGAACGCTCGTCGCGCTCACCGGCACCGCCACGCCGCCGATCAGCCGCTTCACGCTGACGCCGCAGACGCTCAGCCTGACGATCGACGCGCGCTTCTCGACCGACGGCCCCGCCGACGAGCTGCCGGGCACGGTGACGAAGGCGGTCATCTACTTCCCGCACGGCCCGCGCGTGAACGGCCGTCTCTTCCCCAGCTGCGACCCGAGACGGCTGCGGAGAATGCGCGGCGTCTCGCGCGCGTGCCCGCGCGGCTCGCGCCTCGGCGGCGGCACGGCGGTCGGCGCCTCGCCGCAGTTCGGCATCGGCGTGCGCGAGCGCCTGCAGGTCGACCTCTACAACGGCAAGCGCGGGCGCAGCATCATCTTCTTCCTGCGCGGCCTGAACCCGGTGCTGATCTCGGGCATGATCGTGGCGCGCTTCGACACGCTCTCCGGCGGCAGATGGGGCTACCGCCTCACGATGAACGTCCCGAGAGGCCTGCAGGAGATAGCCCCCGACATCTTCGCCTCGCTGCTCGACTTCAGAGTCAGAACGGGCGGCAGCGTCGTGCGCGGCGGGCACCGCTACGGCTACATCGAGGCGCTCGCCTGCCCGCCCGGCGCGCTCGTGCCCGTGCGCGGCGTCTTCTCGTTCCGCGGCGGCGAGCGCACGACGACCGACTCGTACATCGCCTGCGGGCACAGATAGCGTCGGCTGGACCGATTAAGCGAGCCGAAGGGGGATCGGCGATGAGGGGGAGCCGGAAACAGCTCGACGGGTGGATCGCGCGGCTGCGCGAGATCCCCGACGCGGAGCGCGACTTCACGGTCGGGGGTGAGCAGGCGGAGCGCGAGTTCGGCTTCGACGCGGCGGCGGTGCGGAAGCTGATCGCGCGCGGGCTGCCGCACGCGGAGGGCGACGACGGCAGCGGGCCGCTGCTGTGGTCGAGCGACCTGCAGTACCTCGGCGTGCGGCTCGGCTGCGCGAGGGTGTACCAGGGCGTGCTCAACCGCTGGGCGAGCGCGCTGACGTCGCTGTCGGCGCGCGCCGAGACGCCCGTCGCGATCCGCTGCCGCGCGTACGCCGAGCCCGGCGCGACGGTCGAGCTGCTCGCGCCCGGCGGCGCGCGCGTGCGCGCCGCGGGCGGCGCGCCGCTCGGCTTCGAGACGACGATGCGGGGGCTGCTGCCGCCGCTGCCGCCGCAGCTCGAGCGCACGCTCGGCGAGCGGCTCGCCGACTACGCGTCCTACGACTTCTGCTGGCTGTGGCCGCCGCTCGAGACGGACCTCGCATGGGTGCGGCGCACGCGGATCGCGAACTGCCGCGCGGCGGCGGGGCTGCTCGTGGAGGAGGCGCCGGCGCTCGGCGTCGAGGCGCGGCTCGCGTACGGCCTGCTGCTCGCGCCGCCGTACTCGACGCCGCACAACTGGGCCGAGGTGCGCACCGACGACGGCTGGGTCGCGGTCGACCCGCTGCTGCTGAGCCTGCTGGCGCGCTTCGCCGGGCTCGACGCGGCCGCGTGGCCGCCGCAGCGCTCGCCCGGCGCGATCCTGCTGCCGCTCGCCGCGCCCGGCACGCCGCTCGTGACCGACGCGGACAGCGGTGCGCCGCTCGAGGCGACGTTCCTGACGAAGCCGCTGGTGGAGGCGTAGGGCGGGCCGGCGGGCGCTGGCACGATCGGCGCCACGGCGGCGATCGCCATCGGGGGAACGCAGGTGGGAGCAGGA
>DASVFS010000073.1:0-3294 GCA_036379915.1 Conexibacter sp.
GCAGCGAGTCCGGATCGACCGCGCGCACGTCGGCGCCGTCGATCAGGACCGACCCCGCGGTCGCGTCGTAGAGCCGCGGCAGCAGCGACACGAGCGACGTCTTGCCGGAACCGGTCCCGCCGACGAGCGCGACCGTCGCGCCCGCCTCGACCCGCAGGTCGACGTCCGCCAGCGCCGGCCGCACGGCCGGGTCGTACGCGAGCGAGACCCCGCGCAGCTCGACGCGGCCGCGGCCGTCGGCCGGCAGCGGCGGGGCGTCCTCCGGCGCGACGATCTCGGGCTCGCGGTCGAGCAGCTGGAAGATGCGAGCGCCGGAGGCCGTCGCGCGCTGCGCGGCGCCGAGCATGTAGCCGAGCGTGCGCATCGGACCGGTCAGCATCAGCACGTAGCCGTAGAACATGGTGAAGACGGCGATGTCGATCGCCCCGTCGATCGTCGCGCGGCCGCCGACGAACAGGATCGCGGCGAGCCCGAGGTAGGGCAGGAAGCCGATCAGCGGCGCGTAGCGCGCCTGCAGGCGCGTCGTGTACATCGCCTGCTCGAACACGCGGCCGGTCTGGCGGCGGAAGCGCTCGAGCTGCAGCTCCTCGCGCGCGAACGCCTTCACGACGCGCACGCCGGAGACGTTCTCCTCGGCGACGGCCGTCAGCTCGGCGATCCGCTGCTGGACCTCCTGCATCGCGGGACGCGAGCGGCGGCCGTAGCGGAAGGCCACGAGCACCACGAACGGGACGGGCGCGAGCGCGATCAGCGCCAGCACGGGCTCGATCACGAACATCGCGATCGCGGCGAGCGCGAGCGTGAAGAACGACTGGCCGATGAAGATCAGCCCGTAGCCGAGAAAGAAGCGCACCGCCTGCAGGTCGACGGTCACGCGCGACATCAGCTGGCCCGTCTGCTGGCGGTCGAAGAAGCCGAGCTCGAGCGACTGCAGGTGGCTGTAGAGCCGCGCGCGCAGGTCGTACTCGACCGCGAGCGAGACGCGCCCGGCGACGAGCCGGCGCCCGACCGAGAGGCCGAGCCGCATGACGCCCGCGAGCGCGACGAGCGCCGCGAACAGCACGAGCTGCGAGCGCTCGCCGTCGGTGATCGCGCCGATCGCCTGGCCGGTCAGCCACGGGATCGCGACGCCCGACGCCATCGCGGCGGCGGCGAACAGGAAGGAGACGATCACGCCCCGGCGGTGCGGGCGCAGGAAGCCGAGGAGGCGCGCGAACGTCTGCATGCTTCAAAAAGTATAGTGGCGGGCCATGGGCGACCCGTCAGCGCAGCCCGTCCCGCCGCCCGCCGGCCTCTGCAACGCCTGCGTCCACCAGCAGCTCGTGCCGAACCGCCGCGGCTCCGTCTTCTCGCTCTGCAGACGCGCGAAGACCGACCCGTCGTTCCCCCGCTACCCGCGCATCCCGGTCGTCGAGTGCCGCGGGTTCGAGCCGCGCGCTACGGGGCCTTGATCGCCGCGTACTTGACCGACAGGTACTCGTCGATCCCCTCGGCGCCGCCCTCGCGGCCGAAGCCGGACTGCTTGACGCCGCCGAACGGGGCGGCGGCGTTGGAGACGAGGCCCTGGTTGAGGCCGACCATGCCGGTCTCGAGCCGCTCGATCACGCGGATCGCGCGGTCGAGGTCGCGCGTGAAGACGTAGGCGACGAGCCCGTACTCGGTGCGGTTGGCGGCGGCGATCGCGTCGTCCTCGTCGGCGAACGCCGCGATCGGCGCGACCGGGCCGAAGATCTCCTCGCGCAGCAGGCGGGCGCTGTCCGGCACGTCGGCGAGCACGGTCGGCGGGAAGAAGTAGCCGGGCACGCCGGGAATCCGCTCCGGCCCGCCGACCACGCAGCGGGCGCCCTTCGCGATCGCGTCGTCCACGAGCTCGTGCACCTTGCCGCGCTGGTCGTCGTCGATCAGCGGGCCGACGGTGACGCCGTCCTCCACGCCGCGACCGAGCTGCAGGCCGCCCATGCGTCGTGCGAGCCGATCGGTGAAGGCGTCCGCGACCGATTCGTGCACGTGGAAGCGGTTCGCGGCCGTGCACGCCTCGCCGACGTTGCGCATCTTCGCGACCATCGCGCCCTCCACCGCGGCGTCGAGGTCGGCGTCCTCGAAGACGAGGAACGGCGCGTTGCCGCCCAGCTCCATCGAGACGCGCAGCAGATTGCCCGACGCCTGGCCCATCAGCTGGCGCCCGACCTCGGTCGAGCCGGTGAAGGACAGCTTGCGCAGGCGCGGGTCGTCGATCAGCGGCCCGGTCGTCTTCGATGCCGAGCTGGAGGTGAAGACGTTCAAGACGCCGTCGGGCAGCCCGGCCTCCTGCAGGATCTGCGCGAGCGCGAGCATCGACAACGGCGTCTGCTTGGCCGGCTTGACGACCATCGTGCAGCCCGCCGCGACCGCCGGGCCGATCTTGCGCGTGCCCATCGCCATCGGGAAGTTCCACGGCGTGATCAGCAGGCACGGCCCGACTGGCTGGCGCATCGTCAGCATCCGCATGCCGCCGTTCGGGGCGGTCGCCCAGCGGCCCTCGATCCGCACCGCCTCCTCCGCGAACCAGCGCAGGAACTCGCCCGCGTAGGCGATCTCCGCTCTCGACTCGGCCACCGGCTTGCCCATCTCCAACGTCATCAGCAGCGCCAGTTCGTCGGTGCGCTCCACGAGCGCCTCCCACGCGCGCCGCAGGATCTCGCCGCGCTCGCGGGGCGCGACCGCCGCCCACGCCGATTGCGCCGCACACGCCGCATCCAACGCAGCCATCGCATCCTGCGGCGTCGCGTCGGCGACCTCGCACAAGGACCGGCCGGTCGAGGGATCCTCCACCGCCAGCGTCCCGCCGCCGGTCGCCTCGCGCCACTCCCCGCCGACGAACAGGCCCTTCGGGACCCGCGCGACGACCTCCTGCTCCCGGCTGCTGCTGATCGTGCTCATGCCCTCACGCTACCGCGCCGCGGAAGGTCTGAACCCTCCGCGGCGCAGCGTCGTCACGTCAGAAGACGACCAGCGGGAACTCTATGCTCGCGATCGTCGCCTGGCCTCTCACGCTCGGGTGGAAGTAGTCGCGCGTGGAGACTTCGTTCGCTTCGAATCTGACTTCGTAGCCGGCGTTTCTGTCGTACTGGCAGTTGGTGTACCTCGCGCACACTTCGGCGAGCACGCCGTTGAATTCGACCTCTCGTCTCTGCACGCGCAGACGGCGTTCTTCGTCTTCTCTGGACGTCGATTCGGCGTTCCTGAGCATCGACTGGCAGATGCCGAGTGACCTCCACGTCGAGCGCGCCGAGCTGTTCGTGTGCAGGACACTCC
>DASVFS010000074.1:0-2090 GCA_036379915.1 Conexibacter sp.
CGTGGGGGGCGCTGCTCGAACCAGAGCCGGTCGTGCTCTGGCGTCTCCTGCAGGAACTCGGGGGTCTCTTCGAGGACGTCGTCCTCCACCCGGTATTCGGTCGTCGGCTGGTCGACAAGCTCGGGATCGGCCGTTCTGCGGGCGGGTCCTGTCGCCGGTGAAGACGATTCCGCGGGCGGGGCCGCGGAAATCGTCTCACCCGCGCCACCCGCCCGATCGGCGTCGCCGGCTTCCGGCCCTTGCTCCGCCGCGCCGCCCAACCCCGTCTCCTCGAACAGCGGGTCGCCGTGCGGCGGCTCGCGGCGGTCCTCCGGCGCCAGCACATGCGTGTGGTCGTCCGGATGCGTGTCCTCGCTCGCCGGGTGCGGATGGTCAGCGGGCGCCGGCGCTTCCTCAGTCGCCGGCTGCTCGCGCGGCTGCTCGGCCGCGCCGCTCGCGGCCGCGGGCTCCGTGGGCGCCGGCTCCCGGCGGACGGGGCCGAGCGCCTCGTGCTCCAGCCGCGCGACCTCCGAGGGGTCGGCGCCGCGGCGGCGCTTGAGGTCCAGATGCTCGCGGATCGCGTCGTCCAGCAGACCCATGAGGAGGCAATGCTATCGGCCTCCGCGCCCGTGCGGGCGCGGGCCGAGATCAGCCCGCGCCGCCGGCCGCGACGAGCGCGTCCGCCCGCACCGTGCGGTTCTTGCCGGTGCGCTTGGCGGCGTAGAGGGCGGCGTCCGCGGCGGCGACGAGCGCGACCGGATCGCCGTCGGTGGAGGCGGCGACGCCGCAGCTGACGGTCACGCCGAGGCTGCCCTGGCCGTCGAGGCGGGGCAGCGCGAGCGCCTCGACCGCGGTGCGCACGCGTTCGGCGATCGCCTCCGCGCCGGCGAGGTCGGTCTGCTGCAGCGCGACGGCCAGCTCCTCCCCGCCGTAGCGGGCCGGTTCGTCGACCTCGCGCGAGCAGGCGAGCAGGACGGCCGCGACCTCGCGCAGGACGAGGTCCCCCTGCTGGTGGCCGTAGGTGTCGTTGACGCGCTTGAAGTCGTCGATGTCGAGCATCAGCAGCGCGATCGACTGGTCGAAGCGCCGCGCGGCCGCCGCCTCGGCGGCGATCACCTCCTGGAACCGGCGGTGGTTCGAGAGGCGGGTCAGCTCGTCGGTGACGGCCTGGCGGCGGACCTGGTCGTGCAGGTCGACGTTCTCGAGCGACAGCCCGGTCTGGCGGGCGAGCGAGGCGACGAGCTCGCGCTCGGCGTCGCTGAACGGTCTGCCGCGACGCGCGACGGACAGGACCCCGTGCGGGATCAGGGCGGCGAGTGCGGTCGTGTCGCCGGCAGTCGCCTGCGCGGCGAGCGGACGGACGTCGTCGCGCGGATCGCTCAGCGTCGCGCGCGCTCGTGACTCTGCGGCGGCGATCGCCTGCTCCGCGCCGGCGAGGTCGCCGACGCGCGCGGCCTCCAGCAGCGCGCCGTCGGCGGCGGCGCTCGGGCTGACCGCCGCGCGCCCGCAGTCCGCCTCGACCGCGTCGGCGATCGTCTGCGTGCCGATCTCGAGCAGCGCGCTGCGATCGAGGTTGGCGGCGAAGGTCGCGCCGATGCGCTGAATCGACTCGCGCAGGCGGCCGCGCTCCAGGTCGAGCTCGCGCATCCGCAGCTCCAGCTCGCGCGACATCTTGTTGAACTCGTCGCCGAGCTGCGCGAGCTCGTCGCGGCCCTCGACGGGGATCGCGGTCGAGAAGTCGCCGCCGCCGATCCGCTTGGCGGCGGCGAGCAGGCGCTCGAGCTGACCCTGCAGCCGGCGGGAGATCAGCAGCGCGCCGGCGAACGCGAGCAGCAGGAACAGCGCGAGCAGGGCGACGGCGATCCGCTGGCCGCGCGTGGCGGCGGAGGCGGCGGCGCTCGTGTCGGTGAGGATCGCGACGGTGGTCGTGCCGCGGCCGAAGTCCTCGCCGCTGAACGTGGAGACGGTGTACTCGGTGCCGCCGAGCGTGACGGTGCCGTGATCGGGCAGGCGCCGAGCGGTCGCCGCGGCGCCGGTCGCGGTCGGTGTCGTCAGCTCGACCGCCGCTCTCGCGGGGAGCGTGCTCGCGAGCAGCGCGTCGTCGCGCGCGA
>DASVFS010000075.1:0-18364 GCA_036379915.1 Conexibacter sp.
GTCGCGCACGAGTCGGGGGCCCAGTTCTTCAGCCAGTCCGCGTCCTCGTTCATCGAGATGTTCGCCGGGCTCGGCGCTGCTCGCATCCGCCGCCTGTTCAAGGAAGCGCGCGAGAACGCGCCGGCGATCGTCTTCATCGACGAGCTCGACGCGGTCGGCGCCCAGCGCGGCAGCGACATCTCGGGCGAGCGCGATCAGACCCTCAACCAGCTGCTGGTTGAGATGGACGGCTTCGACGCCCGTGACAACGTCGTCGTCATGGCCGCATCCAACCTCCTCGAGAAGCTCGACAAGGCGCTGCTGCGCCCCGGCCGCTTCGACCGCCAGGTGTTCGTCGCCCCGCCCGACCGCAGCGGCCGCGAGCGGATCCTGCAGGTGCACACGCGCGGCAAGCCGCTCGCGCCGAGCGTCGACCTCGACCTGCTCGCGCGCCAGACGAGCGGCCTCACCGGCGCCGACCTCGCGAACATCTGCAACGAGGCGGCGATCGGCGCCGCCCGCCGCCATGCCGAGCAGATCGGCGCCAGAGACTTCGACGTCGCGCTCGAGCGCGTCGTCGCCGGCATGCAGGCGAAGCGCGGCCTCAACGAGCGGGAGAAGCGGATCGTCGCCTTCCACGAGGCCGGCCACGCGCTGTGCGCGGAGCTGCTGCCTTCGGTCGACCGCGTCCACCGCATCTCGATCGTGCCGCGCGGGCGCGCGCTCGGCTACACGCTCAACCTCCCGGAAGAGGATCGTTATCTCAAGACGCGCGAAGAGCTGATCGACCGCATGACGATGCTGCTCGGCGGCCGCGCCGCGGAGCAGCTCGTGTTCGGCTCGGTCACGACCGGCGCCGCCGGCGACTACGAGGTCGTCACGTCGCTCGCCGCCGCGATGGTCGACGAGTACGCGATGGGCACGCGCGTGAAGCTGCGGCGGATCGACAACGACCACGCCGCCGAGGCGACGCTGCGGCTGCGCGACGAGGAGCAGCACGACCTCGCCGACGGCGCCTACCGCGCCGCGCTCGCGCTGCTGAGACGCCATCGCCGCTGGCTCGATGCGCTCGCCGACGCGCTGCTCGACCGCGAGGTGCTGGAGCGCGCGGACATCGACCGCGTGCTCGCCGATCTGCGGCGACCGGTTGCCGCCGACGGCACGGACGAGCTCGGCGTCGCCGCGTCGACTGCCGACTGACTATCCTCCCCGCCGCATGCTGAGCCGCATCGACCACATCGGCGTCGCCGTCGAGGACCTCGACGCCGCCCTGGAGCTGTACGCCGACGTGCTGAAGATGCCGGTCGTGCATCGCGAGACGGTTACCGAGCAGGGCGTCGAGGCGATCCTGCTCGACGTCGGCGAGAACCACGTCGAGCTGCTCGCCCCGCTCGGGCCGGACACCCCCGTCGGCAGGTTCCTCGCGAAGAAGGGCCCCGGACTGCACCACGTCGCGTACCAGGTGGCCGACATCGAGGCCACGCTGGAGGCGCTCAAGGACGCCGGCACGCGCCTGATCGACGAGGCCCCGCGCGTCGGGATCCGCAACTCGCGCGTCGCGTTCGTCCACCCGGCGTCGACGGGCGGCGTGCTGACCGAGATCGTCCAACCGGCGGAGGACCACTGATGGCGGACGTCAAGCAGCGCATCAGCATCGGCTTCCACGGCCAGACGCTGGCCGCGCGCGTCGCGCCCGACGAGCTCGCGGGGCTGCGCAAGGCGCTCGAGAAGCGCGCCGAGGGGTGGCACGAGCTCGACGCCGAGGACGGCACGGTGCTGCTCGACCTCGCGAAGGTCGTCTTCGTGCAGGTGGACGCCGGCGAGCAGCGCGTCGGCTTCGGCGCCTGAGCGGTCGCGATGGCGCGTCCTCGCGTGCGGCCGCGCGACGCGGCCACGGGCCGCCTCGCCGCGCTCGACCTCGCCGGTCTGCGCCTCGCGCGGACCGTCGGGCACACGCCCCGCGCCGAGCGCGCCGTCGCCGCCTACACGCGGCTCGGGCAGCACGGCGCGCTGTGGCTCGCGCTCGGGGCGACGGGGGTCGCGCTCGACCGGCAGCGCCGCGCGCAGTGGCGACGCGCGACGCGCGCCGTCGTGCTCGCGAACGCGGCCAACCAGGTCGTCAAGCTCGCCGTGCGCCGCAGGCGACCGCAGCTGCCCGAGCTGCCGCCGCTCGTCGGCACGCCGACGCAGCTGTCGTTCCCGAGCGCGCACTCCGCCACGTCCGCCGCCGCCGTGCACGCCTTCTGGCACCTCGCGCCACCGCTGCCGCTGCGCGCCGCCGCGACGGCGATGGCGCTCTCGCGGGTCTACGTCGGCGTCCACTACCCGTCGGATATCGTCGCCGGCGTGCTGCTCGGCGCCGTGATCGGCAACCGCCTCGGACCCGGCTCTCCCGCGCGATGAAGGTCGGCATCGTCGGCATGCCGAACGCGGGCAAGTCCTCGCTCTTCAACGCGCTCACGCGCGCCGGGGCGGAGGCGGCCAACTACCCGTTCACGACGATCGAGCCGAACGTCGCGATCGTGCCGGTCGCCGACGAGCGGCTGGAGCGCGTCGCGGCGACGCTGAGAGCGTCGGAGGTCGTCCACGACACGATCGCCTTCCACGACATCGCCGGGCTCGTGAGAGGCGCCTCCGAGGGCGAAGGTCTCGGCAACAAGTTCCTCGCGAACATCCGCGAGACGGACGCGATCGTGCACGTCGTGCGCGCGCACGGCGACGAGAACGTCGTGCATCCCGAGGGCCGCGTCGACCCGCGCGCCGACATCGACACGATCGAGACGGAGCTGACGTACGCCGACCTCGAGCAGGCGGAGCGACGGCTCGAGCGCGTGACGAAGGCCGCGCGCGGCGGCGACAAGGTCGCGAGAGCCGAGCAGGCGTGGCTGGAGCAGCTGACCGCCGCGCTGCAGGCGGGGCGCCCCGCGCGGACGGTGCCGCCGCCGGAGGACGCGCCGCACGCGCTGCGCGACCTGCAGCCGCTGACGGCGAAGCCGGTGCTGTTCGTCGCGAACGTGGACGAGGGCTCCGACGTCGTGCCGGACGAGGTGGCGGCGCACGCGGAGTCGCACGGCGCGCGCGCCGTGGCGGTGTCGTCGCGGATCGAGGCGGAGCTGAGCGAGCTCGACGACGACGAGGCGGCGGCGATGCGGGCCGAGCTCGGGATCGCGGAGAGCGGCCTGCAGCGGGTCGTGCGCGGGGCGTTCGCGCTGCTCGACCTGATCGCCTTCTTCACGGCGGGCGAGGCGAAGCCGGCGCAGTCGTGGCACCTGCGCAGAGGGCTGACCGCCTGGCACGCCGCCGGCGAGATCCACTCGGACATCCAGAGAGGCTTCGTGCGCGCCGAGGTGATCGGCTGGCAGGAGCTGGTCGACGCCGGCGGCTACGGCGCCGCGCGCGAGCGCGGCACGCTGCGGCTCGAGGGCCGCGACTACGCGATGTCCGACGGCGACGTGCTGACGGTCAAGTTCACGCCGTAGCGTCGCGCTCGCTCAGCGCGACGTCCTCCCAGCGCGGCCGGTCGATCGCCAGCAGCTCGCCGAGCGTCGACCACTGTCTGCCGCCGAGGCGCGCGAGCGGGCGCAGCAGGTCGGCGGCAGGGCGCCCGTCGCGCATCGCCTCCTGCGCGATCGCGACGTGCACGACGCGGCCGAGCACGACCGTGCAGTCGCCGAGCGGCAGCGTGTCGTGCAGCACGCACTCGATCGCCACCGGCGACGCGGCGACGCGCGGCGGTGCCACGCGCAGGCTCGGCTCGCGCGCGATGCCGACGTGGTCGAACTCGCTCACGTCCGGCGGCGCGTTGACGCTCGTCGCATTGACCGCCTCGAACAGCGGCTCGGGCGTGAAGTTGACGACGAACTCGCGGGTCGCCTCGACGTTGCGCAGCGAGTCCTTGTGCCCGACGGAGGTGAACTGCACGATCGGCGGGTCGGTGCACGCGACGGTGAAGAACGAGTGCGGCGCGAGGTTGTCGACGCCCTCGGCCGAGCGCGACGAGACCCACGCGATCGGTCGCGGGATCACGACCGAATTCAGCAGCCGGTAGAACGCGAGCGGATCCGTCCGCTCCGGGTCGAAGTCGACGCGCACGCCGCCGATGATGGCAGGCGCGGTCGCCGGCTCCCGCGCGTCAGTCGCGCCGCCTCGCCGCCGCCTCGCGCTCCGCCCGCTTCTGTGCGCGCAGGTACCGCCGGTACCACCCGATCGCCGCCACCTTCTCGCGCAGCGTCCGGCGCGGCGGGAGATCGCGGATCAGCACGCCGTAGTCGTGGGAGATCATTGGATTCGGCATCTGCGGGTTGTAGAGACGCCACAGGAGCTCTCTTCGCCGTTGTTCGTCCATCACGACCTCCGATCAGACGTTGACGGTTGCAACGACCAGGGTCAACACCATTTGAATGGCAAGGAGGCATGCGGCGGCGCGAAACGCCCTCGACATCGCCGTAAGCCGCTGTCCGTTGGCGCGATGGCACTGGACGAGATGCGCGATCAGCTCGAAGCGAAGGGCGGTCGCGTCAGGGACGTCGGCTCCCAGGTGCGCCGCCAACAGAGTCTGCGGGTCGCTGTCGTAGCTCCGATCGCCGCGCGGCCACACCACCGCCAGCACGCACCAGCTGAGCAGCACAACGCACAGGACTGCGAGCCATGCGACCGGCCGCAGTGCGCCGAACGGCATGCGGCCCAGCAACGAGACCGCGATCGACGCGGCGGCGAGCAGCATGCCGGCGCGGCTCTGCAGCGCGGTCGCCTCGGCGCGCTGGTGATCAAGCGCCCGCACGGCCTCGCGGTACGCCAGCTCGTATGCGTCCTCGACGGCCACGCCAGGACCGTAGGCGGGCGACCTGCGACGGCTCTACGGGCGAATGCGACGGCTTCGCGTCAGAGCCGCGACGGGTCGCCGGCGGCGCGCAGGCGCTCGGCGAGTCTCCGCATCCCGCGCGCCGCGGCGGCGTCGGCGCCGGCGGCGAGGTCGGTGACGCGGTCGGCGGGGCGGGCGACCTCGACGCGACGCAGCGTCGCGATGTCGAGGAAGGCGCGCAGCTCGTCGGCCTGATCGCGCAGCGCGCCCTGCACGCGCGGCGTCTCGCCGATCGGGTTCGCCAACGCGGCCTCCAGCGAGCCGTGGCGCGCGAGCAGGTCCGCCGCCGTCTTCTCGCCGATCCCCTTCGCGCCCGGGAGGCCGTCCGACGGGTCGCCGCGCAGCGCGATGAAGTCGGGCACCAGCTCCGGCGGCACGCCGTAGCGCGCGCGTACCTCCGCCGGGCCCATCTGCTCGAACCCTCTCACGCCGGTCTTCAGGTAGAGGACCGTCACCGCCTCGGACGCGCATTGGAACATGTCGCGGTCGCCGGTCATCAGCAGCGCCGTCCCGCCCGCTTCGGCCTCCTCCAGCGCGAACGAGTGCAAGAGGTCGTCGGCCTCCAGCTCGTCCGTCCCCGCGAGCGTCCAGCCGAGCGCCTCGAACAGCCTCGGCGACTGCGCGATCTGCCACGCGAGCCCCTCCGGGACCGGTGGGCGGTCGGCGTGATAGCCGCCGTACAGCTCCACCCGGTAGCGTGCCGCCTCCGCGCCCGAGCAGATCACGACCGCGCGCGGTCCCTGATCCGCCACGATCCGCAGGGTCGCGTTCGTCGCGCCCAGCAGCGCGTTGACCGGCATCCCCTCCGCGCCCTTGATCGAGTCGGGCAGCGCGAACCAGGCGCGGTACAGCAGCGAGGGGGCGTCGACGACGAGAAGCGGCGCGGACATGGCCGGCAGCCTAGTACGGTCGCCCGCATGATCACGCTCAACGGCATCGACGACATCAAGGCCCGCATCGGCGAGGAGCTCGGCGTCAGCGACTGGCACCTCGTCACGCAGGAGGAGATCAACGCGTTCGCCGACGTGACCGGCGACCACCAGTGGATCCACGTCGACGTCGAGAGAGCGAAGCAGACGCCCTTCGGCGGCACGATCGCGCACGGCTACTACACGCTGGCGCTCGCGCCGCGCTTCACCTACGAGCTGTTCTCGATCGAGGGCTTCGCGTTCGGCATCAACTACGGCCTCAACAAGGTGCGCTTCCCCGCGCCGCTGCCGGTCGGCAGCAGAGTCCGCATGCGCGCGTCGATCGCCTCCGTCGAGGACGTGCCCGGCGGGATCCAGATGGCGACCGCGCTGACGTTCGAGACGGAGGGCGGCGCGAAGCCGGTCTGCGTCGCCGAGACGCTCGTGCGGCTCTACACCGGCTAAAGCGCTCAGGCGGAGCTGCCGCGCGCGATTCTGCGCAGGTCGAGCGCCTCGGCGAGCACCGACTCCTCGACGCCCGCCTCGAGCGCGACCTCGCGCAGCGTGCGGCCGGAAGCGGTCGCCTCCTTGACGATCTCGGTCGCCTTGTCGTAGCCGATGAACGGGTTCAGCGCGGTCGCGACGGCGAGCGTCGACTCGGCCGAGCGCTCGCAGCCGGCGAGGTTCGGCTCGATCCCGTCGACGCACTTCTCCGCGAACAGCCGCGCCGTGTTCGCGAGCAGCGCGATCGACTGCAGCAGGTTGCGCGCGATCAGCGGGATGCGCACGTTCAGCTCGAACTGGCCCTGCAGCCCGCCGACCGTGATCGCCGCGTCGTTGCCGATCACCTGCGCGCTCACCTGCAGCACGACCTCGGGAATCACCGGGTTGACCTTGCCGGGCATGATCGAGGAGCCCTTCTGCAGCTCCGGCAGGAACAGCTCGCCGATGCCGGCGCGCGGGCCGGAGCCCATCAGCGCGAGGTCGTTCGCGATCTTCGTGAGCGACACGGCGATCACCTTCAGCGCGCCCGACAGCTCCACGAGCGCGTCACGGTTCGCCTGCGCCTCGAACGGGTCCTCCGGCGGCGAGATCTCCAGCCCGCTCGCCTCGCTCAGCTTGGCCCGCACGCGCGCGGCGAACTCCGGATGCGTGTTGAGGCCGGTGCCGGTCGCGGTGCCGCCGAGCGGGATCTGCCCGACCTGCGGCAGCGCGTTCTTCACGCGCCGCTGCCCGAGCCGGAGCTGCGCGGCGTAGCCGGCGAACTCCTGGCCCAACGTCACCGGCACGGCGTCCATCAGATGCGTGCGGCCCGACTTGACGACGTCCTCGAACGCGGCGGCCTTCGCCGCGAACGACGCCTCGAGCTGCGCCAGCGCGGGCAGCAGGTCGTTCGTGGCCTCGTCCAACGCGGCCAGGTGCACCGCGCTCGGGAAGACGTCGTTCGACGACTGGCCCATGTTGACGTGGTCGTTCGCGTGCGCGCCCTCGCCGGCGAGCGCCGCGATCACCTCGTTCGCGTTCATGTTCGAGGACGTGCCGGAGCCCGTCTGGAAGACGTCGACCGGGAACTGGTCGTCGTGCTCGCCGGCGGCGATCGCGTCGCCGGCCGCGGCGATCCGCTCGGCGATCGCCGCGTCGAGCAGCCCCAGCTCGCCGTTCACACGCGCCGCCGCGCCCTTGATGCGGCCGAGCCAGCGCACGACCGGCACCGGCACGCGCTCGCCCGACACGGGGAAGTTCGCGACCGCCTTCGTCGTCTCACCGCCCCACAGCTGCTGCTCCGTCTCCTGCACGCCCATGGCGTCCTCCGGGTCTCAACGTCGAGTCAAGGTTGTCCACAGAAGGAAATCAGCTCTCGCGCCAAGCCGACGGGATCGTCGTACGCCAGCAGGAAGCCGCTGCGGTCGAGCACGCGCAGCTGCCCGTGCGGCAGCAGGTCGAGCGCCTGCCGCGCGACCGCGAGCGGGTGCAGCGGATCGGCGTCGGCCCACAGCAGCAGCGTCGGGGCCGTCACGTGCCGGTAGGCGTCGAGCAGCTCGCGCCACGGCTCGCCCGGCCAGCAGCGCGCGAACTTCGCCCACGAGCGCGCCCGACCGCGGTTGCCGGGCAGGTCCGCCAGCGCGTGGCGCACGAGGTCGCGCGCCGCCGGGTTGCGCTGCAGCGACAGCCGCTCGCCCAGCGACGGACGCACGACGAGCGGCACGCCGCGCGCGAGCAGGCGGTCGAGCCCGGGGACGGCGGCCGCCATCGCGGCGCCACGCCACGCCACCAGGCCGGCGCGGCGCTCGGCCCGGCGGTGCAGGCGGTTCGGCATCAGCACGAGCCGCCGCGGCGTCAGGCGCCCGTCGAGCACGGCCCGCAGCAGCAGCTCGGCGCCGACGTCGTGCCCGCCCACGAGCGGGCGCGGCCCGAGCGTCTCGGCGCAGAAGCCGGCGACGACCTCGGCGAGCCAGTCCGGCGTGTACGGATGGCGCGGCCGGTCCTCGCTGTCGCCGTGCAGCGGCAGGTCCGGCAGCACGACGCGGAAGCGCCGCGAGAGCGGCTCGACGACCGGCTCCCACTCGCGGTGCGAGAGGCCGAGCGAGTGGAACAGCGCGAGGCCGGGGCCGGCGCCCGCCTCGCGGTAGGCGATGCGCGCGCCGTCGGGGTGGTGATAGAGCCGCAGCCTCATCCGCGGCGCAATCCTGCCGCACGGCCGCGCATCAGCACGGCGCGCCGCGGGCCGCCGTCGGGCGGGGCGGCGCCCGCGACGCGGTGTGCGAGCTCCTCCTGGAAGCCGGCCGCCTGCGTCGCGCCGCGATCGGTCGCGCCGATCAGGAAGCCGAGCTGGAACGCGGCCGCGTCGCTCGTGCGCATGCGCTGCGCGAGCGTGTCGGCGGCGGCGGTGAGGGTGGCGCCGAGCGCCTGCAGGCGGCCGTCGTCGAGCGTGCGCCGCACGCACTGCGACAGCGGCGTCCCGTCGTCGAGCGCGACGCGTCCGGGCGCATGCCGCAGCGCTTGCAGCACGTCGGCCGGCTGTGCTTGGATGCAGGCGTCGGCAGGGGCCTTGCGGCCGCCGCAGCCGCAGAGGGCGAGCAGCGTGAGCACGCACACGACGCCGGTCCGTCCCACGCCGCCATCCTTCCAGTCCGCGCAGGTTCCGTCACCTCCTTGCCCCCGAGGTTGTGCAAAACCTCCTCGCGACCTTCACAGAAGGGCGCAAACCCTCCCTAATGGCCTCCATGCCATTGCAGATGCACGGGATGAACGCGCGGCCCCTGGGGCTCTCCACCTCGCAGGCCGCCCGTGAGCTCGGTGTCTCGCTGGGCACCGTCCGCCGCTGGTCCGACATGGGCTACCTCCAGTCCTACCGGACTCCGGGCGGGCAGCGCCGCTTCAGCGTCGAGCACATCGAACAGTTCGTGCGCTCCCTCCAGCAGAACAGCTTCGCGGTCCAGCAGAACCGCGAGGACTCGTTCCTGCAGCGGGCGACCGGCTAGATCCCCCGAACAACTGCAGCAGACCGCGAGCGCGCCCGTTGCGGCGCGCTGCGTCGTTCGCTCAGCCGCCGACGGCGGCCTCGTTGATGCGGCGTTCGAGGTCGAGCTCGCTGCCGAAGTCGGCCGCGTCCGCGTGGCGGTACGTGGCGTCGCTGCCTGCCAGCACTCTCGCGAGCGCCTCGACGTAGTCCGCGTCGAGCTGCGAGCCGGCGACGCGGCGCAGCTCCGTCAGCGCCTGGAACGAGCTGACCGGCGTGCGGTAGGTGTCGTGCGCCGTGAGCGTGTCGTAGACCTCCGCGACCGCGATGATCTTGGCGATCTCGGGGATCGCGTCGGCCTTCAGCCGGTCCGGGTAGCCGCGCCCGTCGACGCGCTCGTGGTGGGCGCGCACGATCTCCGCGACCGGGCCGTAGAGGCCGAGGTCGCGCAGCATGTCGGCGCCCAGCACGGGGTGCTGGCGGATCGCGTCCCAGTCTTCGTCCGTCAGCACGCGCCCGCGCTCGAAGACGCGGTCCGACAGCGCGAAGTTGCCGATGTCGTGCAGCAGGCCCGCCGTGTGCGCGAGCTCCTGGTCCTCGGCTGACATCCCGGCCTCTCTGGCGATGTCGCGCGCGAACGCCGCCACCGCCGCGGCATGGCGCGCCGCGCGCGGGTCGCGGATGTCGAGCGTGCGCAGCAGACCCGACAGGACGCCCCACGACAGCGACGCGTACTGCTTGCTGCGATGCCGCGCGGTCGACACGAGCCGTGCCATGTAGCTGAACGCGATCAGCGTGAAGGCCGCGAACGCGGTGCCGCCGAGCCCCAGCTCGAGGCACAGGCCGGTCGCCGCGAGCGCCAGCGCGACGTTGATCGCGATCGACGCCAGCAGCGTGCCGAGCGCGCTCCAGATCGTCGCCCAGAACGGCACGCTGTCGTGCAGCGCCGTGATGCCCGCGACGATCAGCAGGTTGAGCGCGAACATCAGCGCGGCGGCGAGCGCGAGCGCTGCGTAGAAGCCGGCCGAGCCGTCTTGCGCCGGGCGCAGCGCTTCGAACAGGGCGCCGGCGATCAGCACCGGGGCGCCGCTGCCGACGATGTTCGTCGCCATCCGCTGCGCGGGATAGCGCTCGACGAGCCAGGTGATCAGCTCCGAGGCGACGACGACGAAGAACGCCCACGCAGGCCCGAACAGGGCCAGCACGACGATCGCCGCCAGCGCGGAGCCGGAGACGTGCACGGCTTGCGCCCCGGTGCCCGTGCCGAACAGGTCGGCACCGACGACACCGAGGGCAAGCACACCAAAAAGCCAGGACAGCCGACCAGGATCGGCGGCAACCACCGCCCACGTGACACAACCGAGTATGCCGACGAGGACGATCCCCCTCGCGAGGCTGTCCCTTCGCGGCCACGCGCGTGCGACACGCATGTCCGGAAGGTAACGGTCCTTACGGACCTATACGAGTCGAGGATCTACTTCACCTTGAAGAACATCCATAGCCTCCGATCGGATCGCGCTGCACATACGGCCCGCAACGCCCGGAGGGCGGCGCGGACCCGCTGCCCTACGGGCGGAACTGTAGCCGTTCGATGGAGGTTTTGCACCCAAAACGGGCCCAAACCTGTGCAAATCCGTACAGGCTGCGGACAACGGCCCCCGGAAAGGCCGAAATTGCCCGTGATGCGCTACCTGAAGACCAGCGAAGCCGCGGCGCTGCTCAATGTCAGCCCGAACACGCTGCGCGCGTGGGAACGCCGTTTCGGCTTCCCGCGACCGCAACGGTCGCCTGGTCGTCACCGCCTGTACACGCACGGGGAGATCGCTGCCCTCCGCGATGCGTTGCTCGACGGGCTGTCCATCTCGTCCGCCGTCTCACGCGCACGGGAAGGGCTCGGCGCAGACACCAACGCGCTGGTCGGCGCGCTCAACGCGTTCGACCAGCCGCGCGCCGACAACGCGATCGAGGGAGCCCTCGCGCTGCGCTCCCTCGACCGCACGGTGCAGGAGGTCCTGCTCAACTCGCTCGACGAGATCGCCCGCCGGCACGGAACCGAGTCCGTGCAGTGGGCGTTCGCCGCGCGGTGGGGCAACAGCTGGCTGCGCCGCGCGCAGCGGCTCGTCACGCCGGGGATGCAGTCGAGCGCGACGATCGTGCTCGGCGACGCCACGCGCGACGAGCTCGACCCCGACGCCGCCTACGTGCGCGCGCTCGAGCTGCTCGCGATGCGGGCCGGAGCGCGCGTGCTGGGCCTGTCGGTGCGCGGGATCGCCAACATGTCGGAGGCGCTCGCCACGCATCGGCCCGACGGCGTCATCATCGCCGGCGGGGCGCTGTCGGACGACGCCGTCGCCCGCTGGGCGTACGCGGTGCGGCTCGCGACCGGCCCGCTGCCCGTCGCCGTCTACCGGCGCGGACCGCAGCGGACGCGCGTGCGCACGACAGGCGCTATGGTGCTTCCGGGCACGCCAGGAGAGGCAGCCCGGCAGATGATCGACCTCGTGAGCCATCCGGTCACGAGCTTCACGACAGGGACGTCGCCCGCTCGGCTGGTCGCCGACGGGGCGTAGGACACGGACAGGGCACGGAGGCTCCAGGGGACCATGGCAATCGATCGTTCGGCATCTGTGCTGCGGCTCGTTCCGTCGACGGCCGAAGAGGCCTGCCCGTCCCAGTGGTTCTGCGGCCACTGCGGCGCGCCCCCGCCGAACAACGAGACGCCGGCCCCACCGGCGCGCGTGTGCGGCGACTGCGGCCTCGGCCTGCTGCTCGAGGCGCGCGCCGACGTCGCCCCGAAGCCCGAGGACCCGTTCGTGATCGTCGACGGCTCGCTGCACGTGTGCGCGATGTCGTCCGCCAGCGAATCGCTGCTCGCGGTCGCCGAGACGGACGTGATCAACCGTCCGATCACCGAGATCCTCACGCCGGCCGACGCGGAAGCCTCCGGCCCCGCGTCGCTCGCCGGCGCGATCATGCACGCGGCCGGCGGCGAGGACGAGCTGCGGCGCCTGATGGTGCGCCCGGCCAACGTCTTCGGCGTGCGCATGCCGCTGCGCGTCGGCGCCTGCGGTCCGCCGCGCGCCGCGCTGCTCGTGCTCGAGGACTAGCGCCGCCGCGCCACCACGTCGCGCTCGTGCGCGCGGCTCCTGCCGGCTTGCGCGGCTGCACGCCGTCTTGCGGCCTGCAGCGCCGCTTGCACGCGTTGCATCGTTCGCCCTGAGCGGGGACCCTGCTCGTGCGATGAGTGGCATCCGCACCAACGCCGCGGCCGTGATGCTCGGCGTCAGCCCCAACACGCTGCGCAGCTGGGAGCGCCGCTTCGGCTATCCGTCGCCCGGTCGCACGTCGGGCGGCCACCGCCAGTACGACCTCGCCGACATCGAGGCGCTGAAAGCTGCGTTCGAGGAGACGCAGAACGTCTCGTCCGCGATCTCGATCGCGCGGCAGCGCGGGGCCGGGCCGCCGTCGTCCAACCGCCTCGGGCTCGCGCTCGCGCGCTTCGAGGAGGACAAGGCCGCGCGCCTGCTGGAGGAGAGCCTCGCGATCCGCTCGCTCGAGCGCACGATCGGCGAGGTGCTGCTGCCGGCCGTCGCCGAGCTGCACGCCGACGATCCCGGCAGCCCCGAGCACAGCTTCGCGTGGCGCTTCGCGACCGACTGGATCTCCGCGCTGCGCCGCGTCGCGGCGCCCGCGACGCGGAGCGAGAGCGTGCTGATCTCCGACGCGACCGCGCCCGGCGACCTCGCCGCGCTGCAGGTGCAGGCGCTCGAGCTGCTGCTGCGCCGCGCCGGCCTGCGCACGCTCACGCTGACCGCCGCGACCGAGCCCGCGCGGCTCGGGCGCGCGCTGCGCGCGCTCACGCCCGACGCGCTCGTGCTCGGCGGCACGCGCGCCTCGCTCGACGCGATCGGCCGCCTCGTCTACGCCGTGCGCTCCGCGCGCGAGGGGATCGACGTGCTCGCCTTCGGCGGCGCGCTCCCGGACACCGGCGCGAGCACCGTGCTGCGGCTCGGCGACGAGCCGCTCGCCGCGCGCGACGCGCTGCTGGAGCGCCTCGGCGCCCGGGCCGCCGCGCCGGCGCTTCCCGCCTCGGGCGGGCCGCCGAGTGAGGACGGCGAGATCGTCGTCGCGCGCACGCAGCACACCGCCGCGCTGCCGTTCTGAGCGGCGACCTAGAATCAGGCGCCCATGCCTGCGCCCCATCGTCCGGTCGATTCGCAGCAGTCCTTCCCCGCGATGGAGGAGGCGCTGCTCGCGCGCTGGCGCGACGAGGACGTCTTCCACGAGACGGTCCGGCGGCGCAAGGGCAGGCCGCCGTGGATCTTCTACGAGGGGCCGCCGACCGCGAACGGCCGGCCGGGCACGCACCACGTGCTCGCGCGCATCTTCAAGGACATCTTCCCGCGCTACCGCACGATGTGCGGCTACTACGTCGAGCGCAAGGGCGGCTGGGACTGCCACGGCCTGCCGGTCGAGATCGCGGTCGAGGAGGAGCTGGGCTTCAGCTCGAAGGACGACATCGAGCGCTACGGCATCGCCGAGTTCAACGCGAAGTGCCGCGAGTCGGTGCTGCGCTACGTGGGGGACTTCGAGCGCCTGACGGAGCGGATCGCGTACTGGGTCGACGTCGAGGACGCGTACCGCACCCTCGACCCCTCGTACATCGAGTCGGTCTGGTGGGCGCTGCGCACGATCAGCGACAAGAACCTGCTCTACGAGGGCCACAAGGTCGTCCCGTACTGCCCGCGCTGCGGCACGGCGCTGTCGTCGCACGAGCTGGGCCAGCCGGGCGCGTACCGGGACGTGGTGGACCCCTCGGCGTACGTGCGGCTGCCGGTGACGACGCCGGCCGGGCCGCTGCAGGCGGGCGACGAGCTGCTGGTGTGGACGACGACGCCGTGGACGCTGCCGTCGAACGCGGCCGTGGCAGTGGATCCCGATCTCTCTTACGTGCGCGCGCGCACCGACGACGGCGCGGTCTTCGTGCTGGCGGAGGCGCTGGTGGAGCGGGTGCTCGACAGAGACGGGGTCGACATCCTGGCGCGCTTCGCCGGGGGAGACATGGTGGGTACGGCGTACGAGCCGCCATTCCCGTTCATCCCGGGCTCCGCCTACGGCTCCAAGGGCCACACCGTCCTGCCGGGCGACTTCGTCACGGCCGAGGACGGCACCGGCCTCGTGCACACCGCGCTCGCATTCGGGGAGGACGACTACCGCCTCGGCGAGCAGCACGAGATGACGGTGGTCAACCCGGTCAAGCTCGACGGCACCTACGACGACCGCATCGAGGGCTACGCCGGCCGCCCGGTGCGCGAGGCGAACGCCGACCTTGTCGAAGACCTGCGCTCACGTGGGCGGCTGCTGCGCGTCGAGGACTACGAGCACGCGTATCCGCACTGCTGGCGCTGCGGCACGCCGCTGCTCTACTACGCGAAGCCGTCGTGGTACATCCGCACGTCGGAGATCCGCGACCGACTGCTGGCGTCGAACGAGACGGTCAACTGGCATCCGCCGCACGTCAAGCACGGGCGCTTCGGCAATTGGCTGGAGGGCAACGTCGACTGGGCGCTGTCGCGCGAGCGCTACTGGGGCACGCCGCTGCCGGTGTGGCGATGCGAGAACGGCCACGTCCACTGCGTCGGCTCGTTCGACGAGCTGGAGGAGCTGTCCGGCGTGCGGCTCGAGGACGCGCACCGCCCGTACGTCGACGAGGTCGGCTTCCCGTGCGTCGAGTGCGGCGGACGGATGCAGCGCGTGCCCGAGGTGATCGACGTGTGGTTCGACTCGGGCGCGATGCCGTTCGCGCAGTGGCACGCGCCGCACGAGCACGCGGAGCACTTCAGAGAGCGCTTCCCGGCCGACTACGTGTGCGAGGCGCTCGACCAGACGCGCGGCTGGTTCTACTCGCTGCTGGCCGTCTCGACGCTGCTGTTCGACTGCTCGTCGTACAAGAACGTCGTCTGCCTCGGGCTGCTGCTCGGCCCCGACGGGCAGAAGATGTCGAAGTCGAAGGGCAACGTCGTCGACCCGTGGGAGGTGCTCGACCGCTTCGGCGCCGACGCGCTGCGCTGGTACTTCTTCACCTCGAAGCAGCCGTGGGACGGCTATCGCTTCTCGGTCGAGACGATCGGCGAGGCGGTGCGACAGTTCCTGCTGCAGCTGTGGAACACGTACGGCTTCTACGTGCTGTACGCGAACGCGAACGGGCTGGCGCCGTCGTCGCTGCCGGATCCGGCGTCGTCGTCGCACGAGCTGGACCGCTGGGCGCTATCGCGTCTTGCGGCGACCGTGGAGGTCGCGCGCGAGCGGATGGACGACTACGACGCGACCGCGGCCGGCCGCGCGATCCAGGCGTTCGTCGACGACCTCTCGAACTGGTACGTGCGCCGCTCGCGCAGGCGCTTCTGGGACGGCGACGCGGCCGCGTTCGCGACGTTGCGCCACTGCCTCGTGAGCGTCGTGCAGCTGCTCGCGCCGTTCACGCCGTTCGTCGCCGACGAGATCTACCGCAACCTCGACCCGGACGGGGAGTCCTCGGTGCACCTGTGCGACTACCCGGCGGTCGTGCCGCGCGACGAGGCGCTGGAGGAGGCGATGGAGGTCGCGCGCGAGGCGGTGCGGCTGGGGCTGGCGGCGCGCGGGCAGTCGAGGATCAAGCTGCGCCAGCCGCTGCACGCGGCGGTGATCGTCGCGACCGGCCGCGAGCGCGCGGCGATCGAGCGGCTCGCCGACGTCGTGCGCGACGAGCTGAACGTGAAGGAGCTGCGCTTCGTCTCCGCCGCCGACGAGCTGGGCCAGCTCGAGGTGAAACCGAACTACCGGGCGCTGGGGCCGCGCTTCGGCAGCGACATGCCGAAGGTCGCGGCGGCGGTCGCGGGACTCGACCCCGCGCACGTCGCGGCGGCGCTGCGCGAGGGGCGCACCGTCGGCGTCGTCGTCGAGGGCCACGACCACGAGCTGACGGCGGAGGACCTCGCGATCGCGATGCAGCCGCTCGAGGGCTACCAGCTCGAGCGCGAGGGCTCGCACGCGGTCGCGCTCGAGCTGGCGCTCGACGACGCGCTGCGCCGCGAGGGGCTCGCGCGCGAGGTCGTGCATGCGGTGCAGGCGGCGCGCAAGGCGGCAGGCCTGGATGTCAGCGACAGGATCGCGCTCACGCTCGCCGGCGCCGATCAGCTGCTCGAGGCCGCGCGCGAGCACGAGCCCTACGTGACCGGCGAGACGCTCACGACGGAGATCTCCTACGACGGGGCGGCGAATGGGAATCCCGCCCGCCCCTCGCACGCGGTCGAGATCGACGGGCTGCCGCTGAAGATCGCCGTCGCGCGCGCCTGAGCCGCGGCGGCTCGGCGCCTATTCGGCCGTGACGAGCGTGAAGGCGTGATCCCAGGCGCCGCGTCTGGAACCGATCGCCACCCACAGGATCACGAGCGACTCGAGCTCGCGTGAGCGCTCGATGCCGCCCACGTCGAACGCGCTCCAGCCGAAGTCCCGGAGCAGGTCGGCGGCGGCCGCCTTCGCTCCGTCGTCGTTGCCGGCGATGAACATCGGGTGCGGACCGCCCGGCAGTCCGGGGTCGACCATCAGGCCGGCGTTGACGGTGTTGAACGCCTTCACGACGCGCACGTCCGGGAGCGCGCGCTGGACCGTCTCCCCGCCGGAGTCGGTGTGGCCGACGGCGAGCCCGGGGGCGCCGGTCGCCGGGTCGGGCGCGAGCGGGTTGGTCGCGTCGATCACGAGCTTGCCGGCGAAGTGCTGCGGGCCGGCGGTTTGGATCGCCTGCTCGACCGCCGTGCCTCTGGTCGCCAGCACGACGAGCTCGCCGGCCTCGGCGGCCGCGGCGAACGTGCCGATCGCGACGCCGTCGTGCTGCGCGGCCCACGCCTGCAGGTCGTCGTTCTCCGCCGGGTCGCGCGTGCCGATCGTGACCTCGTGCCCGTGCGCGGCGAAGCCGGCCGCGAGCGCGCGGCCGACTTGTCCGCTGCCGATGACGCCTACGCGCGTGGGCTCCATGGAGGACGCGTACCCGGTCGGGCTGCGGCTCAGGCCGCGAGCGCCGGCTCGAGCTCGGCCTCGAGCTTGCGCTTCGGGTAGGCGCCGATCACCTTCTTGGCGATCTGGCCGTTCTTGAAGAGGATCAGCGTCGGGATCGAGAGGACCTCGTAGGCGATGGCGGTCTGCTGGTTCTCGTCCGTGTTGAGCTTGACGATCTTCAGCGCGTCGCCCTTCTCCTGCGCGATCTCCTCGAGCACGGGGGCCACCATCCGGCACGGCCCGCACCACGGGGCCCAGAAGTCGACGAGCACCGGGGTCTCGGACTCGATCACCTCGGCCTGGAAGTTGCTGTCGTTGACCTCGCTGATGGTGCCTGCCATGAGGGCTCCTTGAACGGATTCGTCGTCTTTACTTCACAAAGTATAGCGGCCGGCGGCCGCGGTCTGCCGCGCGCCTCGCCCGCTCTACCCGCTCCCTGCGTCAGAACCGCGCAGATACACCATTTGCTGCTGTAGAGCGGCGAGCGCCGGGTCGATTTCCTGGATCTGCACGGTCAGATCCACCCACCTCCAGAACTGCCGGAGCTCCAACTCCGGCCGTGGTGCGAGCCCTGAGAAAGGAGGTGATCTCTATTGAGGTAATCGTGGCCATGCTGCTGTTGCTGGTCATCCTCCATCAACAAAGGAAGCCCGGCGTAGTGGCGCCGGGCTTCCAGGAGGTGATGCCTATAGAGCTAATCCTGACCAAGCGGGAGAATAGCGGCGGGGCGGTGGAGCGCAACACCAACTATGTGGCGCTCAACGCAGCAGCGCGGCGAGCAGGTGCGGGGAGAGGTAGACCTCGACGAGGCTGGCGAGCACGAGCGTCGGGACGGCTATGGCGACGGTGACGACGGTCGCCGCGAGCAGCTCGTCCCAGCGGGCGCCGCGGCTCGCGAGCAACCACGCCGCGAGCGGCAGGAACAAGGCCCACAGCTCCAGCAGCGCGTGCGGCAGCAGCGCGATGAGCAGCAGTCCCGGAGCGATCCCGAGCTCGCCGGAGACGGTCGAGGCGGTCGCGCCGATCACGAACGCCTGCGTCATCAGCGAGAACAGCGTCGCCACCGTCACGAACGCGATCGCGAGCGGCCCGGCGGCGTCGTGGACGCGCCGCCACATGCCG
>DASVFS010000076.1:0-2085 GCA_036379915.1 Conexibacter sp.
GAGATCGGTGACGCGGGGCTCTACCGCGCGGGGCGCCGCCGTCGTCACCATGACTCCATGACGACGACGATCATCGAGCCCGAGACCCGGGCGACCACGCGCGAGGCCGGGGTGGAGCTGCTCGGCGTGGAGAAGACCTACCGAGGCCCGGCGGGCCCCGTCCCGGCCGTGCGCGGCGTCGACTTCGCCGTCGCGCGCGGCGAGACCGTCGCGCTGCTCGGGCCGAACGGCGCCGGCAAGTCGACGACGATCGACATGGTGCTCGGCCTCCAGCGTCCCGACGCAGGGACGGTCTCTGTCCTCGGCACCACGCCGGAGCGCGCGGTCGACGGCGGCCTCGTCGGGGCGATGCTCCAGGCGGGCGGCCTCCTGCGCGGCCTGCGCGTGCGCGAGCTGCTGACGATGCTCGCCTCCGTGTATCCGGCGCCGTTGCCCGTCGCGGACGTGCTCGCGCTGGCGAGGATCGAGGAGCTCGCGGAGCGGCCGACCGACCGGCTGAGCGGCGGCCAGACGCAGCGTGTGCGCTTCGCGATGGCGCTGGCGGGGAACGCGGAGCTGCTCGTCCTCGACGAGCCGACCGTCGGTCTCGACGTCGAGTCGCGCCAGGCGTTCTGGGCCACCGTGCGCGGAATCGCAGGCAGCGGCAAGACCGTCCTCTTCGCAACCCACTACCTCGACGAGGCGGACGCCTACGCGGACCGCGCGGTGCTCCTCTCGGCCGGCCGCGTCGTTGCGGACGCGGCGACGACGGAGATCAAGGGAATGATCGGCACGCGCACGATCCGCGCCACGCTGCCGGGCGTCTCGCCCGAGCGTCTCGAGCGACTGCCGGGCGCGACCCGCGCGGAGCGCCGCGGCGCTGCTGTCGTGATCACGTGCGCGGACTCCGACGCGACCATCCGCGCACTGCTGGACGACTTTCCCGAGGCGCGGGACGTCGAGATCGCCGGCGCCGGCCTCGAGCAGGCGTTCCTGGCATTGACGAGCGACGAGGAGGGGACGCGATGACCGTATACGCCCGCTACGAGCTGCTGCGGACCTTCCGCAACCGCAGGTTCCTCGTCTTCTCGCTCGGGTTCCCGCTCGTCCTCTACTACGCGATCGCCGGGCCGAACCGCCACGAGGCGAGCCTCGCCGGGAGCGGCATCTCGGCGCCGCTGTACTTCATGGTCGGGCTGATCGCGTTCGGCGCGATGAACGCCGTCCTCTCGATGGGCGCGCGGATCGCCGCGGAGCGCGCGGCCGGCTGGAACCGGCAGCTCCGGCTGACGCCGCTCTCGACCCGCCGCTACTTCCGGGTCAAGGTGCTGACGGCGTACGCGACCGCCGCGATCACGATCGCGCTCCTCTACGCCGCCGGCGCGACGCTGGGCGTCCACCTGCAGGCCGGCAACTGGGTGGAGATGACGTTGCTCGTGCTCGTCGGTCTCGTCCCGTTCGCGGGGCTCGCGGTCCTGATGGGGCACCTGCTGACGATCGACTCGATCGGCCCGGCGATGGGCGGGACGACGGCGCTGCTCGCGCTGCTCGGCGGCGTCTGGTTTCCGATCACGAACGGCACGTTCCAGAAGTTCGCGGAGGCGCTTCCGTCCTACTGGCTAGTGCAGGCGAGCCACGTCGGCCTCGGCGGCGCTGCCTGGGGCGCGACCGGATGGGCGGTCGTGGCCGCCTGGAGCGTCGCCGCGGCGCTCGCCGCCGGCTGGGCCTACCGGCGCGACACGCAGCGCGTGTGACCCGGGGCGGCTGGCGTGCGGCACGATCCAGGGATGAGCGTTCGGGTTCCACGCCATGTGCGGGTCAGGCTCGGTCAGTCGCTCGGGCTGCTGTTCCTGATCGGGCCGCTCGTGGACCTCCTCCGGAGCGACGACTCGCCGGCGCAGACGGCGGCGATCCTCGTCGTGTTCGCGGCCTTCGTCGCGCTGTACCTGGCCCTGCTGCCGCCGGCGGGATGGCTCGTCCGTCGCGGCCCACGCGCCATCGTCGCAGGACTGGGGCTCCTGGCGGGCACGGCGGTGCTCACCCTGCTCCTCGGCGCGCCGGGCTCGTTTGCGGCGCTGTTCGTCTACGTCGCCGTCGCGGCCGGGC
>DASVFS010000077.1:0-2072 GCA_036379915.1 Conexibacter sp.
GGCTCGACGGCGGACTGGTCCCGCATTGGCCGTCGGCGGGATTAAGCTTCCGCTGCGATGACGCCGTCCGCGCCCACCGTCACGAGAGCCGTCGTCACGGTGCGCGACGTCGCGGAGCGCGCCGGCGTCCACCCGGGCACCGTCTCGCGCGTCCTCAACCCGGACAAGCGCCACCTGATCAGCGACGCGACGGCGCAGCGCGTCGAGCAGGCGGCGGAGGAGCTCGGCTACCAGGCGAACTCGATCGCCCGCGGGCTGCGCACGCGCCGCTCCTACACGATCGGCGTCGTGATCCCC
This sequence comes from Conexibacter sp., assembly GCA_036379915.1. Lineage (GTDB taxonomy): Bacteria > Actinomycetota > Thermoleophilia > Solirubrobacterales > Solirubrobacteraceae > Conexibacter. The sequence continues at coordinate 298 of DASVFS010000077.1, forward strand.
GACCTGACGAACCCGATCTTCCCGCCGATCGTGCGCGGGATCGAGGACCGCCTGCACCCGCTCGGCTACACCGCGCTGCTGACGAACACCGACTCCGAGCCCGAGCGCGAGCTGCGCGGGATCCAGGCGCTGACCGCCCGTCAGGTCGACGGCTTCATCGTCACCACGACGGAGGCGAGCCTCGCGTTCGTCGCCGACATGGCGCGCGACGGCGTCCCGGTCGTCACCGTCAACCGCACGCTGAGCGGCGTCTCCGGCTTCGCCGTGACGCCCGACGACCGGCGCGGCGCGGCGGCGGCGGTCGAGCACCTGCTGGAGCTCGGGCACCGCGAGATCGCGCACGTCGGCGGCCCGCGCGCGCTCGCGCCCGGGCAGGAGCGCTACCGCGGCTACCAGGACGCGCTGCGTGAAGCCGGCGTCAGAGCGCCGAGAGCGCTCGTGCGCTTCGCCGACGCATTCACGGGCGGCGCCGGCGTCGCGCCGACGCGCGCGCTGCTGGAGAGCGGCAGATCGTTCAGCGCCGTCTTCGCCGGCAACGATCTGCTCGCGCTCGACTGCATCGACGTGTTGCGCGAGGCGGGGTTGGAGTGTCCGCGCGACGTGTCGGTCGTGGGCTTCAACGACATGCCGTTCGCGGACCGCTTCACGCCGCCGCTGACGACCGTCCATTTCTCGCCGTACGAGATCGGGCGCGAGGCGGCGCAGCTGCTGATGAGCCAGATCGAGCGCGACGGGACCGCGCCGCGCACGCTCGTGCTGCCGACGCGCCTCGTCGTGCGCGGCTCGACCGCGAAGCCGCGCGCCGGCGCTCGCAGACGCGGCTGACCGGCCCGCGCGGCGTCGAGCTGCGTGCATCTGGGTCCCGCTGAGGGACCCGGATGCACACACGTCCCGCTTGACATCGCCGCATGCTGATGCAATCGTTTGCAGCATGGCCCGATCGACGACCCGCGCTGCGTCCGAGCAGCCCTCCGAAGCCGCCGAGGCGGCGCTTGCGCTGCTGAGGCGCATGCTGCTGATCCGCTCCTTCGAGCTGGAGATGCAGCGCCAGTTCCTCAAGGGCGAGGTGCACGGCACCACCCACCTCTACAACGGCCAGGAGGCGGTCTCCGTCGGCGTCTGCTCCCAGCTGCGCGACGGCGACTACGTCGCCGCCACCTACCGCGGCCACGGCGCCGCGCTCGCGCTCGGGGTCCCCGCCGAGGCGCTCGCCGCCGAGCTGATGGGCCGCACGAGCGGGATCGACGGCGGCCGCGGCGGCTCGATGAACGTGATCGACATCTCGCGCGGGCTCGTCGGCTGCTTCGGCATCGTCGGCGGCTCGATCGGCGCCGCCACCGGCGCCGCGCTTAGCGAGCAGCGGCTGCGCACCGGCGCCGTCGCGGTCGCCTTCTTCGGCGACGGCACCTCGAACCAGGCCTACTTCCACGAGTGCCTGAACTGGGCCCAGGTGGAGAAGCTGCCGGTCCTCTTCGTCTGCGAGAACAACCTCTACATGGAGTTCACCCCGATCGAGGAGGTCACCGCCGGGGCGATCGGCGCCCGCCCGATCGCGATGGGCATCCACACCCAGAAGGTCGACGGCAACGACCTCTGGGCGGTCAGGGAGGCGGCCGCCGAGGCGATCGAGCACGCCCGCTCGGGCAAGGGCCCGGCCTTCCTGGAGACGATGACCTACCGCCTCGTCGGCCACTCGCGCTCCGATCCCGGCAGGTACCGCAGGCCGGGCGAGATGGACGAATGGAAGAAGAGGGACCCCTTGATCCTCGGACGGC
>DASVFS010000078.1:0-6727 GCA_036379915.1 Conexibacter sp.
TCTCACGCTCACGTCGGCGGCGCCGACGGCCCGGCCCCCGTGCGGCCGGGTCCGCGAGCGGACGGAGGGGCGCGTCGCGCTCCAGGGAAGGGTCCGGCGCCGACCCCCGACATGCGCCGGTGAACGCGCCCTTCCGTTCCGCTCGTGCACGTTGTGGGCAGCGAGGAGGACCAAAGGGATGACGCGGACGATGACGCAGCAGCGGACGGAGATCGCACATGGGGGCGCGCAGCCCGGCTGGCGCTCCCACACCTTCGCGGACGGCGTCCGCTCGTTGACGCTCGTCGATCCGCTCGACGCCGCGCTCGCCGGGCGGCTGTGGACGCGCGTGTCCGAGCTGCTCGAGCGGGGCTGCCGTCGGCTGGTGGTCGACGCGAGCACGATCGAGCCGACCGGCGAGCAGTGCGCGCTGCTGGCGGCGGTCTTCGCCGGGCGCCCGGCCAGCTACCAGGCGGTCGTCGTCGCGCCGGCGGGCTCCGAGCTGGTCGACCTGCTGCCGTCGAGCGTCGGCGTCGCGCTGTCGCTCAGCGACGCGCACAGCCAGCTGCGGCGCGGGATGGTGCGCCGCCCGGCGCCGCCGGCGGCGCCGGCCGCGCGGCTGCCGGCCGCCGAGCGCCGGGCGCTGTCGGTGCGCCAGTCGCTGCGCTGGGCCGAGCGCGCGGCGCGCGAGCGCGACTACGAGCGGGCGCTGTCGTGGCTCAACATGGTCGAGCGCACGGAGGGGCGGCTCGACGCGCACTGGAGCGCCGCCCGCAAGCTCTGGACCGCCGCCTGGACGGCGCAGGTCACGGAGCCGCAGCGGCAGGTCTGAGCAGACCGCCGAGGTGGGGATTCGTCTGCAGTCCAAGCGACGCTGCTGCAGGCGCCGCTGCGCATGCGCGGTCCAGACGACGCGGTCGATTGCCATGGCGCCTGAGCCTACGGCGACCACGAGCTGGGAACCGACCAACGTTCGGGTCAGGCAATCAGGACGCGGCTGCGGCCCTCATGCTTCGCGGCGTACAGGGCGCGGTCGGCGTCCGCGAGCAGCGCGTGGAGGTCGATCGGGCCGACATGCGCCGCGACGCCGCCGCTGACGGTGACGCTGAGCTCGTCGCCGACGCCGAAGCGGGCTCGCCGCTGGCCGCCGTTCGCCACCGCGGCGCGTACGCGCTCGGCGACGTGCAGCGCGTCGGCGACGTCCGTGCGGGGGAGTGCCACGACGAACTCGTCGCCGCCGAGTCGCGCTGCGACGTCGACGCCGCGCACATGCTCGGTCAGCACGGCGCCGATCCACGTCAGGACGCGGTCGCCGACCTCGTGGCCGTGCGTGTCGTTGACGTCCTTGAAGCGGTCGAGGTCGAGCACGACGACGGCCAGCGACGAGGCGTCGCGGATCGCCCGCGCCAGCTCGATGTCCAGTCGCTCTTCGAACCCGCGCCGGTTGAGCAGCCCGGTGAGCGGGTCGATCCGCGCCTGGTCGACGAGGTCTTGCACGAGTCGCTCGTTGCGCCTGATCAGCACCCGCACGACCGCCACCGCGGCGAGCACGCCGACCTCGACGTCGATCCAGCGGTCGGCGCTCGCGTGTCCGGCGGGCATCGCGACGAGCGCGAGGGCGTGCACGAGCCCGGTCCAGAGGACGACGAAGGCCGCGCCGCGGTCGCCGAAGAAGTACGCCGCCCACAGCGCCGGCCAGATGTAGAGCAGCGCGCCGTCGCTGTACTCGTGGGTGTCGGCGAGGGCGGCGCCGATGAGCGCCACGCCGAGCGGAGCCAGCGGCGCGAGCGCCCAGCGCGGCGCGCGCGGGCCCGCCAGCGCGACCGCGAGCGCCACGACGAGCGCTGCCGCTGCGGGCGCGGGCGAGAACGCCTCGCCGCCCGGCAGCATGATCTGCACCAGGCTGAGCGCCGCCGCACCGGCGTAGATCGCAGCCGCGCTGTGCGCCACGAGCCGGGTGTCGCTCCCGTTTGCCACCTTGGCTCCAGATCGGCGCGACGCGGTCAATCCTGAAGGCGCCTCGTCATCCGGTAGGCAGGCGGGCGAAGCGACGGTACGCGGGACTTGACGCGATGCCGTCGAAGCGGAGGAGGCGGCGCGGCGGGCAGAGCGCGGCGGCCCGGTTCTTCGGTCGTGTCGCCGACGACTGGCTCGCCGAGCGCCGTGCCGAGGTCCGCGACGGCGAGCTGAAGGCGAGCACCGTTCGCGACTACGCATCGATGCTGCGGCGTGCCGACGAGCCGCTCAGACGCCGTGGGCGCGGCCGCACGGCTCACATCATGCGCGCGTTCGATACGCGCCCCGTCGACGCGATCGACGCCGACGAGATCGACGCTTGGCTGCGCAAGCTCCGGGCAGCCGGCCTCTCGGTCGGCACACGCAAGAAGTACGAGGTCGTCGTCTCGATGGTGCTCGACTTCGCCGTCCACCGCCGGCTGATCGACCTGAACCCGATGGCAGCTCGCCCGCGAGCGAAGCGGAAGCGAAAGCGCAAGCCAGCGATTCAGGTCTTCTCGGTCGAGACGGTCGAGCAGATCGCCCGCGAAGCCGGCGGGATCTTCGGCGAGGCGATTCGTCTCGCGGCGCTCACGGGGCTTCGCCAAGGCGAGCTGCTGGGGCTCCGGTTGCGGGACATTGCGTGGGAGGGGCAGAGCATCACCGTCCGGCATCGCTATCTCGCTGGCGAGGGCGAGGACGTGCCGAAGTCGGGCAAAGCGCGGACGGTGCCTCTGAGCGTTGATCTCGCCGCGCTCGATCGCGCCGACGTAGTTGCGGTGCAGTCTGCACTGGAAGGCGAGTCCTTCTTGCGAGAGCCCGAAGCGGGCGCGCAGCTCGCGGACGGCTCGGCCAAGCGTGGTTTGCGCTGCCGCTTCGCGGGCGCGCGGGTTAGGCTGCTCGTGCATGGGAGGTTCTGTCTCCTGTGCCGGGCCCGGGGGTGTTACAGCACCCGCCGGGCCGCTTTGTCATGTCCCCTCGACGCTACGACTGCCCGCTGTTACAGCGCAACATGCGTTCGGAACCAACTGCGTAGGAGTCGCAGGCAGGGCGGTGCCCGACAAAGTCAGGCCGCGAGGTGGTGCGGCTGGTCCGGCGCAGGGAGGGCGTCGAGCAGGTTCGCGGGGAGGCGTGTGCTGGCGTCCCACACCTCGATCGCGACGAGCTGGTGCGTCGCCCGATCGTAGTCGCGCAGGCCGCCCGGGACGCGCTCGCTGACGACGTCCTCTGATTCGCCGGTTGGAAACCAGGCGATGTCGGCGTCTGGGTCGTAGTAGGCGAACGACATGGTTCGAGAATACCCCGCCAGTCAGCGGTTCCCTAGAGGAGACGCCACACGGACACGATGCGGGCCGTATCGACGTCGCCGCCGTGCGGATGGTCGTAGATCACCTCGAAGGGCGTGCCGTCGGCCGTCGTGCCACGCACGAGCCACTGTGCGCGACCGTCGTTGACCTCGCGGGCGTCGTGTCCCTCTCGAACGGCCTGCTCGACCTCCTGCCGATCGAGCTGTCGCTGTCCGAGGCGCAACCGTGCGTGTGCGGTCCAGGTGAAGCGCTCGATCGGCATTGCGGCGAAGCCTAAGGCGCAGCCGGACAGCTTTCGGCCAGGCCGGTACTCCCAGGCGGTACTCCGAAAGCCTCGATGCCGACCTGGGAAAGACCACAAGAACGACAAAATCCGGCGCCTGCAGGGAGGAGAAAGCGATGCCGGAGGAGGGACTCGAACCCCCGACACGCGGATTATGATTCCGCTGCTCTAACCGACTGAGCTACTCCGGCGGGGGACCGAGAGTGTATCGGTGCGGAAGCGGTACGGTCTCGCGCATGAGCGCCGCCGCAAGCCCGCCGCAGGAGCAGCTCGAGCGCGCGCTCGAGACCGTGATCGGGCGCTGCCTCGACGTCCGCGGCGGCGAGCACGTGCTCGTGATCGGCGACTACGAGCCGGACTCGCGCGCGCTCGCCGAGGCGCTGCGCGACACCGCCGCCCGCTACGGCGCGGACGCCGTCCTCACACTCATGGACGCGCGCGCGAACGACGGCACGGAGCCGCCGCCGACCGTCGCCGCCGCGCTCGCCGCCTGCGACGTCTACATCGTTCCCACGAGCCGCTCGCTCTCCCACACCGAGGCGCGCCGGCAAGCCACCAACGCCGGCGCGCGCGGCGCGACGCTGCCCGGCGTGACCGCCGACATGCTCGCGCGCATGATGGCGATCGACTTCGACGCGCTGAAGGCGCGCACGCTCCAGGTCACCGAGCTGCTCGACCAGGCCGACACGGCCCACGTCACCTGCGCGCACGGCTCCGACCTCACGCTCGATCTGACCGGCCGCAGAGGGCTCGCCGACTACGGCGAGATCTCCAGCGGCAACCAGTTCGGCAACCTGCCCGCCGGCGAGGGCTTCATCGCCCCGCTGAGCGCGAGTGGCACGCTCGCCGCCACCAGCCTCGCGCCGCTCGGCATCTCGCCCGAGCCGGTCCTGCTGACTGTCGAGCACGGCCACCTGACCGCCGCGAACGGGCCGCTCGGGCCGGACTTCCTCGAGCGCCTGCAGCAGCACGGCCCGAACGGCACGAACGTCGCCGAGCTCGGCGTCGGCACGAACGACGCCGCGATCCTCACCGGCAACGTGCTGGAGGACGAGAAGATCCTCGGCACCGTCCACGTCGCGTTCGGCGCGAGCGCCGGCATCGGCGGCACGGTGTCCGTCCCGATCCACCTCGACGTGGTCGTCACCGAGCCGACGCTCGACGTCGGCGGCACGCGCGTGCTCGACGCCGGCCGCTGGACGCTGTGACCACGCTGCTCGCCGTCCCCAACTTCTCCGAGGGGCGCGACGACGCGACGATCGACGCGCTCGGGCACGCGCTCGCGGGCGACCACGCGGGCGGCGTCCACCTGCTCGCGACCCACCGCGACCCCGACCACAACCGCTGCGTCTTCACGCTCGCCGGCACACCCGGGACGCTCGCGCCGGCGCTGCTCGCGGGCGCCCGCGTCGCGCTCGAGCGGATCGACCTGCGCCGGCACGAGGGCGTCCACCCGCACGTCGGCGCGCTCGACGTCGCGCCGATCGTGCACCTCGACCACAGCACCCGGGGGGCCGCCTGCGCGGAGGCGCTCGTGACCGCCGACCTGCTCGCGCGCCACCTCGACCTGCCGGTCCTGATGTACGGCGCGCTCGCGCAGGGGCGCACGCGCGCGGAGCTGCGCCGCGGCGGCCCGGCCGAGCTCGCACGACGCCTTCAGGCGGGCGAGCTCACGACCGACTTCGGCCCGCGCGCCGCCCACCCGTCCGCGGGTGCGACCCTGTGCGCCGCGCGCCCCCCGCTCGTCGCCTTCAACGTGACGCTGCGCCCGCCGGCCACGCTGCACCAGGCGCAGGACATCGCAGCCCGCATCCGCGAGGGCGGTCCCGACGGCCTGCCGGGGCTGCGCGCGATCGGGCTGCGGCTCGACAAGCAGCAGGAGATCCAGATCTCGATGAACGTCGAGCGGCCCGACCTCGTCCCGCTCGCGCAGGTCGTCGAGGCGATCGCCCGCCACGCCGAGCCGGCGGCCGCCGAGCTGATCGGCCTCGCGCCGGAGGCCGCCTTCGCGGGCTTCCCGGCCGACCTGCCGATCCCCGGCTTCGACCCCGACGCGCACCTGATCGAGCGCGCGCTCGCGACCCTCTAATCTCCAAAGCCATGGCGCAGACGAAGAAGAAGCGGCAGACGAAGCACCGCGGCAACGCCGCCGGCCAGGTCGAAGCGCGCGGTCGCACCGGCCGCAGACCGACCGACGCCGAGCGCAAGCCGAGCGCGCGCGAGCTGCGCGCGGCGCGGCTCGACCAGCCGCCGACGTGGCGCGGCGCGGCCAACCGCGCGCTGCTCGCGGCGGCGCTGTTCTTCCTCCTGCTGCTGTTCTTCTTCCGCGACCAGCAGCTCGGCCCGAAGCTGCTGATCGCCGTCTTCATGCTCGCCGTCTACGTCCCGATGGGCTACTACACCGACCTCTTCATCTACCGCCGCCGGCAGGCCAGAAGACTGCGCGAGCAGGCCGCGAAGCGCGACGCCCCTTCCAGATGATCGAGGTCGGCATGCTCACCGTCGGGCCGGTGCAGGAGAACTGCTTCCTGGTCCGGCGCGAGGGCGCCGACCGTGCGGTGATCGTCGACCCCGGCGAGGAGGCGCCGCGCCTCCTGCAGGCGATCGAGCAGTGGGGCGTCACGCTCGACGCGATCCTGCTCACGCACACGCACTTCGACCACGTCGGCGCCGTCGCGCCCGTCGCCAGAGCCACCGGCGCGCCCGTCTACTGCCCGCAGATCGAGCGCCCCGTGCTCGCGGACATCATGAGATACGTCCCGTGGCCCGGGTTCGGGCCGTTCGAGTCCTACGAGGCCGACCACCTCGTCGCCGGCGGCGAGCGCCTCACACTCGCCGGCATCGACTTCGACGTGCGCTTCACGCCCGGCCACAGCCCCGGCCACGTCACGTGGGCGACGAGCGACGAGGACGACACCGCGCTGTTCTCCGGCGACGTGCTGTTCCAGCAGTCGATCGGCCGCACCGACCTGCCCGGCGGCGACCATGCGCGCCTGATGCAGTCGATCCAAGAGCTGCTCGACGCCTACCCGGACGACGCGACCGTCTACCCGGGCCACATGGGGATCACGACGCTCGGCGCCGAGCGGCGCACGAACCCGTTTTTGGCGGAGCTGGCGGCGGGCGGATCTTGACGCCAGACCTTCCCGCGCAACCAGTGTCG
>DASVFS010000079.1:0-7376 GCA_036379915.1 Conexibacter sp.
TTCGACGCCAATCCGAAGCCGACGGCGACTCCTGCCGCCACGGCTACGCCGATGCGGCGGAAGCGGTCACTGAGGAGTATCAGCCACACAGACACCGCGACGACGCCGGCCAGTGGCGCGTCGATCATAAAGACATGCATCTGCTCGATGAGCAGCGGCGATCCGAGCACGAACAGCACGGCGAGGAAGCCAGCAATGGGCCCTGCGACCAGCTTGCCGGCGCCGTAGCAACCCAGCGCCAGGAGCGAGACGTAGATCAGGTTCTCGCCGATGATCGGTGAGTCGGCATTGACGCCGGTGACGAACGTAGCCAGGGCCCCGGTGACGAAGGTCGCAGGCGGGTAGTAGCCGGAGCGTTGGAAGAACGCGTCCAGGTCTCCGTCGTTCAACAGATCGTGGTAGGCGATCGCGGTGTAGAGGTGGGAGCCGGCGTCGGCAAACGGCACGCCGCGGTCCTGGCTTATCCACCAGTACGTGACTGCTATGAAGGCCACGACAAGTCCAGCCGAGGCCCAGGCCCACCGACTACGGTGCGGTGGGCGCGCAGCGTACATTTTCCCCCATACCCCCTCTTGAGGAGGGACCGGATTATAGTTAGATTCCTACCGGAGAGTAGGAAGTAGCTTGGGCGCGCGCGAGTATGCGCGCCACCTCCAGCGCGACGTTGCCGTTGCCCGTGCCCGGTCAGGGCTGGGAGCTGGAGCGCTACCTGCCGATCTTGTAGCGCTCAGAGCCGCGGGCAGTACGGTCCGCCGGAGTCGTCGAACGGATTGCCGCGGGTGAGGTAGAGGTAGGTGCCGTCGCTGAGCGCGAGGCACGGGGATGTCCTTTCCAGCGATTCCTCGCGTCTGAGATAGACGTGGTCCGGATCGGCGATGTTGAATATCGCTTCCTCAGGCGGCTCGGCGGGCTCTCTCGTCAGGAACCGGGTCCCGCCGAGGTCGATCGTCGCCATGTCGTTGAAGCGCGCGAGCAGCCAGACGCCCTGCGAGTCGAAGACCGGGTCTCTCTGCGGCCCCTCAGCCGGATTCCAGGCGACGCCGGTCATGCCGTCGCGTCGCATCGCCGCGAAGAGTCCGGGTACGTCGTCGCCGCGGCGTGGGGCTCGCGAGCGACAGCAGCGGCGGCTTCGCGCCCGGCGGCAGGTCGACGCTCCCGCCGGCCGCCGTCGCGTACGTGCCGAGCTCCGACAGGTTGGCGAGGTACCACGGCGCCGCGATCACCAACGCGCACGACGCGAACGCCGCGATGCCGCGCCGATTGCGCCATCCATCCTCGCGCGCGAGGACCACGACGAGCAGGCCCGCGACGAAGAGGACGAACTGCTCCTTCGACGCCATGCCGGCGCCGGCCGCGACGCCCGCCGTCGCCGCGACCCGCACGTTCCGGAAGCGGTCGCTGGCGAGGATCAACCAGACCGCGATCGCGACCAGCGCGGCCTCGGGCGCGTCGATCATGAACAGGTGGAACTGCTCGGCCAGCAACGGTGAGCCGAGCGCGAAGACCGCGAGGAATCCGGCGGCCGGTCCCGAGACGAGACGACCCGTCTGATAGCAGCCGAGCGCCAGCAGCGGTCCGTTGACGTTCATGCCGCCGAGCAGCGACGCGACTGCGCCGGTGGTGAACGTCAGCGGGGGATAGATCCATGAGCGGTGCAGCAGAGCGCCGAGGTCGCCCGACTGCAGCAGTTCGCGGTAGCCGACCATCGTCGTCAGTCAGATGCGAGGCCGCGTCGGCGGACGGGACCGCGAGGTCTCGGCTCAGCCACCAGCAGGTGATCGCTATGAACGCCGCAGTCGCGGCGACTGCGCCAAGCGCCCAATCGCTCGAGCGCCGTCGACGCAGCGCACGGACTTCCCCCGGTCCCCCCTCCGATGAGGGACTGGATTATAGGGTGCCGTCTGACGGTCTTGTGGACCTTCAGTCCCGCGCGAGCTCGGCGCCCTTGGCCGCGTCGAGCAGGTGCTCGTGGTGGACGAGCTTCACGCGCGGACGGCCGTGCGGCTCGCCGGCCGCTCTCTCGGCGTCGTCGATCGCCTGCCAGTGGGCGTACGTGATGTGGTCGGGGCAGCGGTCGGCGAGCACGGCGAGGATCGCGTCGGGATCCTCGACCGCGGACTGCGGGAGCTTGCCGGCGGCGTGGTCCGCGAGCAGCGCGTCGACGGTGTCCTGGCTGTCCTTCTTGTTCGTGCCGATGATCCCGCTCGGGCCGCGCTTGATCCAGCCCGACACGTACGCGCCCGGCTGCTGCGTCCCGCCCGGCGCGTCGAGCACGCGGCCGTGGTCGTTGGGGATCGTCGCGGAACGCTCGTCGAACGGCACGCCCGGCAGCGGCTTGCCCTTGTAGCCGACCGAGCGGAACACGAGCTGGCAGGGGATCGTCTCCTCGACCTCCGTCACGACGGCGCGCAGCCGGCCCTCGCCGTCGTCGACCAGCTCGGTGCGCCCCACGCGCACGCCCTCGACGCGCTCGGAGCCGACGATCTCCAGCGGGGATGCGAAGAAGCGCAGCACGATCCGCTTGTCGTGTCCGTGCGGCTCGCTCGCGGCGTAGCCGTGCAGCACCTCGATCTTCTTCTTGACCTGCGCGTCGGCCTCCTCGACGATCCGCGCGCTCGCCGCGTCGAGCTCCATGTCGCCCGGGTCGACGATCACGTCGGCCTCCGCCAGCTCGGACAGCTCGATCAGCTCCGGCGTCGTGAAGGCCGCCTGCGCCGGACCGCGGCGGCCGAGCACGACGACCTCCTCGATCGAGGACCCGGCGAGCGCCTCGAGCGCGTGGTCGGCGACGTCCGTCTGCGCGAGCGTCGCACGCGGCAGCGCGAGCATGCGCGCCACGTCGAGCGCGACGTTGCCGTTGCCCACGACCACCGCGGTCGTCGCATCCAGATCGAATGCGTGCTCGGCGAAGTCGGGGTGGCCGTTGTACCAGGCGACGAACTCCGTCGAGGAGTGCGAGCCCGGCAGCTCCTCGCCGGGGATCCCGAGCCGGCGGTCGCCGGAGGCCCCGAACGCGTAGAGCACCGCGTGGTAGTGCGCGCGCAGCTCGTCGACCGGCAGCTCGCGCCCGACCTCGACGTTGCCGAAGAAGCGGAAGCCGTCGATGCCGGCGGTCTTCTCGTAGCGGCGCGTGACCGCCTTGATCTTCGGGTGGTCGGGCGCCACGCCGGCGCGCACCAGCCCCCAGGGGGTCGCGAGGCGCTCGAACATGTCGACGGTCACGTCGACGTCTCTGGCGGTCAGCAGCTGCTCGGCGGCGTAGAAGCCCGCCGGTCCGGAGCCGACGACGGCGACGCGAATGGGGGAGGTGGGCATGGCCTGGAGGGTAGCCGGCGCGGCTCAGTCGAGCAGTGCGGCGAGCGCGGCCGGCTCGGTCACCGGCGCCTGGCAGGCGAAGCGCTCGCACACGTACGCGGCGGCGCCGCCGCCCGGACCCGCCGTGCGACCGGCGAGCAGCGGCGGCTCGTCGGCGAGCGCGCTCGCGCCCGCCAGCACGACGTGCGGGCGGAAGGCGCCGCGCACCGTGCGCGCGAGCGCGTCGGCGTCCGGGCCGGCGCCGACGATCGCGACCTCGCGCACGTCGTCGGCGAGCAGCAGGTCGATCGCCCGCAGCAGGTGCGCGAACGCGAGCGGATGGCGCGCGGCGAGCGGGTGCAGCAGCGCGATCACGCCGCGCGCCCGCTCCTCGTAGGACGCCTCGCCCGTCATCCGCGCCAGCCGCAGCAGGCCGAGCGCCATCGCCGAGTTGCCCGACGGGATCGGCGTGTCCTCGAGGTCCTTGCGGCGTGCGACGAGCCGCTCGTGGTCGTCGGCGGTCGAGAAGAAGCCGCCGCGCTCGTCGTCGGCGAAGTGGGCGATCGTCGCGTCCGCCAGCCGGCGCGCCTCGACGAACCAGCGCGCATCGAACGTCGCCTCGTAGAGCGTCAGCAGCGCCTCGAGCAGGAACGCGTGGTCCTCGAGGTAGCCGGCGAGGTGCGCGCGCCCGTCCTTCCACGTGCGCAGCAGGCGGCCGTCCGGACCGCGCAGCTCGCGCAGCAGGAAGTCCGCGCACGCGCGCGCCGCGTCGAGGTAGTCCGCGCGTTCGAGCACCGCCCCCGCCTCGGCGAGCGCGGCGAGCATCAGCGCGTTCCACGAGGTGAGGCGCTTGTCGTCGAGGCTCGGACGGATGCGCTGGTCGCGCGCGGCCATCAGCCGCCGCTTGATCTCCGGCAGCTCTGACGGATCGTCGTCCGAGCCGGCGCGCACGAGGATCGACGCGCCCTCGAAGTTCCCCTGCTCGGTCACGCCCCAGTGCGCGATCGCGATCTCCGCCAGCCGCTCGTCGTGCAGGACGGCGCGCAGCTGCTGCGGCGTCCACACGTAGAACTTGCCCTCGACGCGCTCGCTGTCGGCGTCGAGCGCGGACGCGAACCCGCCCTCGGGCCCGCGCAGCTCGCGCAGCGCCCAGTCGAGCGTCTCGCAGCAGACCTGCTTCAGCAGCGGATCGCCGCCGCTGACCTGCCAGCCGTGCAGGTAGGCGCGGGCCAGCAGCGCGTTGTCGTAGAGCATCTTCTCGAAGTGCGGGACGATCCACGCGGCGTCGACCGCATAGCGTGCGAAGCCGCCGCCGAGCTGGTCGTAGATGCCGCCGCGGGCCATCGCGCGCAGCGCCCGCAGCGCCGGGCCGGCGTCGCCGTCCGCGCGTGCGAGCAGCAGCTCGATCGCCGACGCGGAGGGGAACTTCGGCGCGCCGCCGAAGCCGCCGTGGACGTGGTCCTCGCGGTCGGCGATCGCCTGCGCGGCCGTCGCGAGCAGGCCGGGCTCGGGCGCGCCTGGCTCGGGCTCGATGCGCGCGCTGACGCCGAGGTGCTCGACGATCCGGGCGCCCTGCTGCTCGATCTCCCCGCGCCGCTGCGTCCAGGCGTCGACGATCGCCTCCAGCAGTTGCCGCCAGCCGGGGAGGCCCTGTCGCCCGACCGGCGGGAAGTACGTGCCGGCGTAGAACGGCACCTGGTCGGGCGTCGCGAACGCGTTCAGCGGCCAGCCGCCGTGGCCGGTCATCGCCTGCACCGCGTCCATGTAGATCGCGTCGACGTCCGGGCGCTCCTCGCGATCGACCTTGACGCAGACGAAGTGCTCGTTCATGTACGCCGCGACGTCCGGGTCCTCGAACGACTCGCGCTCCATCACGTGGCACCAGTGGCAGGCGGAGTAGCCGATCGAGACGAGCAGCGGCACGTCGCGCTCGTGCGCCTCTGCCAGCGCACGCTCGTCCCACGGCTGCCACGCGACCGGGTTGTCCTTGTGCTGCAGCAGGTAGGGCGACGTCTCGTGCGCGAGGCGGTTGGACACGGCCTCACGGTAGCGTTCGCGGCATGTCGCACCATCGCCATCCCGTCACCGCCGACGGCGCGCCCGCTGCGATCGGTCCCTACGTGCACGCCGTGCGCGCCGGCGGGCTGCTGTTCTGCTCGGGCCAGATCCCGCTGCATCCGGAGACCGGCGAGCTCGTCGGCGCGACCGCGGCCGAGCAGGTCGGTCGCTGCCTCGAGAACCTCGCGGCCGTGTGCGCGGCGGCGGGCGCGAGCCTCGCCGACGCGGTGAAGATCACCGTCTACCTGCGCGACATGGCCGACTTCACGGCCGTCAACGAGGTCTACGGCTCGTTCTTCGAGACCGACCCGCCGGCGCGCGTGGCGGTGGCCGTCACCGGTCTGCCGCGCGACGCGCTCGTCGAGCTCGACGCGGTCGTCGCGCTGCCGTAGTCCCGCGCCGCCGCCACGAGCGCGCCGATCACGCGGCTGCGCTCGTCGGCCTCGGGGTGCCACTGGACGCCCAGGACGAAGTCCGCGTCCGGCAGCTCGAGCGCCTCGGGCAGCCCGTCGAGCGTCGCGATGCCGGTGACGAGGAGGCCGCCGCCGACGCGGTCGACGCCCTGGTGATGGTGCGACTTCGTGCCGTGGAGCTCCTCGCCGGCGGCGCGCGCGGCGAGCGATCCGGGCGTCAGCTGCACGTCGTGGTCGGCGCCCTCGAACGAGCCGCGCGCCTTCAGGTGGTCGCGGTGGCCGAGGCGGTCGGGCAGGTGCTGGTGGAGCGTCCCGCCGAGCGCGACGTTCAGCAGCTGCATGCCGCGGCAGATCCCCAGCAGCGGGATCGCGCGCTCCAGCGCGCGGCGCGTGAGCGCGATCTCGCACGCGTCGCGCTCCGGCACCGGGCCGACGGTCGCGGGATCGAGCTCCGCGCCGTAGCTCGCCGGATCGATGTCGGCGCCGCCGACGAGCAGCAGCCCGTCGACGAGGTCGAGCGCCTCGTCGGGCTCCGCGGCGAGCGCGGGGTCGGGCGCGAGCAGCAGGGCGAAGCCGCCGGCGCGGCGGACCGCGTCGAGGTAGTTGGTCGGGATCAGCGCGGCCTGCTGGTCCCACACGCTCCACTGCGCGCGCTCGAGCGCAGTGCAGACGCCGATCACCGGGCGGCGAGCCATCGCGGCTCAGCCTAGTCGCCGCAGAATCGTGACGCACGCGTCACCTTTCCTGGTAGCGTGCGCCGCAATGGAGGAGAGCGCCCGTCAGTTCGACGTCGACTGGGTCGTCATCGGCTCGGGCTTCGGCGGCAGCGTGTCGGCGCTGCGGCTGGCCGAGAAGGGCTACCGCGTCGCCGTGCTCGAGTGCGGCAGACGCTTCCGCGACCAGGACTTCGCCGGCTCGACGTGGAGCGTGCGCAGATACTTCTGGGCGCCGCGCGTGGGGATGCGCGGGATCCTGCGCCTCTCGACCTTCAAGGACATCGCCGTCGTTTCCGGCTGCGGCGTCGGCGGCGGCAGCCTCGGCTACGCGAACACGCTCTACGTGCCGCCGTCGCCGTTCTTCCAGGACCGGCAGTGGTCCGGCCTCGCCGACTGGGAGCGCGAGCTGGCGCCCCACTACGCCGAGGCGCAGCGGATGCTGGGCGTCGTGCAGACGCCGAACGACGATCCGGCCGACCAGCTGCTGAAGGAGCTCGGCGAGCACCTCGGCGTGGAGGACACGTACAGAAAGACGCCGGTCGGGATCTTCTTCGGCGAGCAGCCGGGCGCGACCGTCCCCGACCCGTTCTTCGGCGGGGAGGGCCCGGACCGCACCGGCTGCATGCAGTGCGGCCGCTGCATGGTCGGCTGCCCGCACGGCGCGAAGAACACGCTCGTGAAGAACTACCTGTGGCTGGCGGAGCGGCGCGGCGTCACCGTGACGCCCGACCGCACGGTGATCGACGTCAGACCGCTCGGCGCCGAGGACGGCTCCGACGGCTACGCGATCACGAGCGTCGCGTCCGGCCTGCGGCGCAACCGCGATCGGCAGACGCTCACCGCGCGCGGCGTCGTCGTCGCGGCCGGCGCGCTGGGCACGAACAGACTGCTCCAA
>DASVFS010000080.1:0-8618 GCA_036379915.1 Conexibacter sp.
CCTCGACGGTCGGTTCACCGTGTCCGGGGAGGAGGTGCCCGGCGAGTCCACCGCCGACGATCGCGCACGTCTCGAGGCTGCAAGCGTCGCCGGCACAGCCGGCGACGCGCGGCCGTAAGCGTGGAACCATGGCTACTTGACCGAGCCCGCCAGCAGCCCTTGCACGAAGAAGCGCTGGAACGCCAGGAACACGACGAGCGGGATCGCGAGCGACAGAAACGAGGCCGGCGCGATCAGCTCGATGTTCGAGCCGAACTGGCGCGTCTGCGAGAAGATCGCGACCGTCAGCGGCTGCGTGTTGCGCCCGAACGTCAGCGCCACGATCAGGTCGTTCCAGGTCCACAGGAACTGGAAGATCGCGAGCGAGGCGATCGCCGGCAGCCCCAGCGGCAGGATCAACCGCGTGAAGATCCGCATCTCCGACGCCCCGTCGATCCGCGCCGACTCCATGATGTCTCTCGGGATCCCGATGAAGAAGTTGCGCATCAGGAAGATCCCGAACGGCAGCCCGAACGCGACGTGGAACAGCACGAGGCCCAGGATCGTGTCGAACAGCCCGGTGTCCTGGTAGATCGTGAAGATCGGGATCAGCGCGACCTGCAGCGGCACGACCAGCAGCCCGATCACGACGACGAACAGCCAGTCGCGGCCGGGGAAGTCGAGCCACGCGAACGCATAGCCGGCGAGCGAGGCGACGATCACCAGCAGGATCGTGTTGAAGACGCTGATCTGCACCGTCGTCCACAGCGCGCTCGTGATCGCCTCGTTCTGGAAGATCTCCTTGTAGTTCTCGAACGTCGCGAGGCTCGGATGCGCGACGACGTTCCACCAGCCGCTCTGCGTGATCTCCGTCGTCGGCAGCAGCGACGTCAGCATCAGCCCGAGCGTCGGCACGAGCCACAGCACCGCCAGCACGATCAGCAGGATGTTGAGCGGCCCATGCGCGACCGCCCGCCCGATCCGCGCCGCCAGCGGCTCGCCGGTGCGCGCGCGCTCGCGCGGCAGCGCCACGGCCTGTCCGGCCGCTTGTCCGGAGGCCTCCATCACGTCTCCCGCCGGAAGCGGCGCACGTTCAGCAGCAGCACGGGCAGCACCAACACGAACAGGAACACCGCGATCGCCGAGCCGAGCCCGAAGTCGTTCACGCCGCCGAACGAGGTGCGCCACATCGCGAGCGCGATCACGTTCGCGTCGTCCTGCGAGGACTGCGGCGCGACGCTCAGCACGATGTCGAACACCTTCAGGACGTTGATGATCATCGTGATGAACACGACGCTCAGCACCGGCGCCAGCAGCGGCACGGTCACGCGCCGGAAGACCTGCCACTCGGTCGCGCCGTCGGTGCGCGCCGCCTCCAGCACCTCGCGCGAGATCGCCGCCAGCCCGGCCGCGATGATCACCATCGCGAAGCCGGCCCACACCCACACGTAGGCGATCATCACCGCGGGCGTGATCAGCTTCGGCCCGAGCCAGTTCACGCCGGAGAACGGCTCCGCGAACGTCGAGGAGGCGATCGCGACTCTGTAGGCGCCGGGTCTCACCTCCCCGAACGAGAAGGAGCCGTCGTCGGCGCTCGTCGTGCTCGCCACCGTGCCGCCGCCCGCGGCGTCGCGCAGCTCCACGCTCACGCCGCCGAGGCCCTGCTCCTGCGGCTCCACGACGCCCGGTCTGCCGCCGCCCGGCTTGAAGTCGCGCCACACGACGCCGTCGATCGCGCCGGCTCTCGGCACCGGTCTCACAGCATCCGGCGCGTCGGCCGGGACCTCCTCGGGCGGGATCGCGGTCAGGCCCATCAGCGCGACGCCGCCCGGTCTGACGACTGCTCTCAGCACGAACCCGTTCGACGGGCTCCCGGTCAACGCCGGCGTCGAGGGCTGCGCGGTCGTCAGCGTCCCCGACGAGCTGAACGCGTCGTCGACGACCTTCAGCGTCGCGTTGACGGTTCCCAGCGACGGGTCGGTCTGGTCCATCACGCGCCAGATCACGCCCGCCGCGAACAGCGAGATCGCCATCGGCATGAAGACGACCGTCTTGAACGCGGTCGACCAGCGGATCCGCTCCGTCAGCACCGCGAAGATCAAGCCGATCGCGGTCACGAACGCCGGCACGATCGCGACCCACAGGACGTTGTTCTTGATCGCGGTCGTGAGCGTGTCGGTCGTGAACAGCGACTTGTAGTTGTCGAAGCCGACGAAGTCGCCGCCGTCGCGCCCGAAGAACGAGCGCACGATCGTGCGGACCGTCGGATAGACGAGCCACACCAGCAGGAAGATCAGCGCCGGCGCCAGGAACAGCAGCGGGACGAGCCGCTCGCGCCGCGAGCGGCCCGTCCCACCGGCTGGAAGCGCCGACGCCTCCACGCGCCTAGCCCTGGCCGTACGCTCTCGCCGCGGCCGCCTCGAGCTTCGCCGCCGTCCCGTTCACGTCGCTCGGGTTGGTGGCGAAGTCCTGCAGGATCTTCCACTCGCCCTGCCCCGGCGTGCCGCCGAACGCGGCCGGCGCGAGGTCGGACATGTCGAAGCGGAACGTCTGTGCGTCCGCGAGCGCAGTCGCGACCGTGCGCGTGATCTCGTCCGGATACGTGCTGTCGCTCACGCCTCTGTTCGGCGAGGAGAAGCCGCCGCGGGCCGCCCACACGTCCGCGGCCTCGGGCGTCGCGAGGTATCTCACGAACGCTCTCACCGCCGGCGTGTCCTTGAAGACGGTGATCGAGTCGCCGCCGCCGACGACGACGTTCTCACCGCTGTCGCCGATCGCCGGGAACGGGAAGACGTTGTAGCCGGTGCCCGCTCTCAGCTGCGTCTTGCTCGCGACGACGCCGGGGACGAAGTCGCCCTCGATCACCTGCGCCGCCTTCGGCGGATCCTGGAAGACGTCCTCGACCGACGTCGTGAACTCGGTCTGCGTCGCGCTCGTTCTGCCGGCGAGGTTCGCCGTGTCGCTCAGCAGCGGCGCCATCGTTCTGAGCGCTTCGATGACCGACGGGTCGGTCCACTTGATCTCGTGCTTCGAGAGCTGGTCGTACTTCTCCGGCCCGGCCTGCCGCAGGTAGACGTTCTCGAACAGGTCCGTCAGCGGCCAGCCGTCCGAGCCGCCGATCGCATACGCGGGGACGCCCGAGGCCTTGATCGTTCTGCCCGTCGAGAGGAACTCGTCCCACGTTCTCGGCGGCTCCACCCCCGCGCTTCTGAACGCGGAGACGTTGTACCAGACGGTCGACTTGTTGGCGCCCTTGAAGACGAAGCTGTAGACCTTGCCGTCGATCTGCCCGAGTCTCACCAGATCGGGCGGATAATTCGCTTCGAGCGTCGAGCTGACGTAGTCGATCGGTCTCGCCGCGCCCTTCTGCTGGAACTCTCTGATCAGGCCCGGCTGGGCGATCGTCGCGATGTCGGGCGGGTTGCCGCCCTCGACGGCGGTGCCGACGACGGTCGGCACGTTGTCGCCCGCGGAGGTGTACTTCACTCTCACGTTCGGATACGTCGCGTTGAATCTGTCGATCACGGCCTGGAACGACTTCTGCTCGTCGCCCGTCCAGACGCCGACGACGGAGACGCTGCCGGAGACGTTGGCGTTGGCGGAGGTGGTGGACCCGCCTCCGTTGTCGTCGCCGCCCCCGCCGCAGCCGGCGAGCGCGAGCAGCGCGCCCGCGCAGAGCACGGCGAGCGCATGCAGATGGAGACGGTGCCTGATCACGGTGTGGCTCCTCCCGTTGACGTGGGGGTTTCGTCGTAGATCCCGAGCCCGGTCTCCGGATCGAAGAAGTGCAGCTGGCGCGTGTCGACCACGACCTCCGCCGTCTCCCCCTGGCGCATCGCCGAGTGCGGCGACAGACGCCCGACGATCGTCGTGCCGGCCGCGCCGTCGGCGGTCTCGTCGCCGCCGTCGAGCGTGCGCACGCCGAGGTCCTCGGTCAGCTCCTCGATCTGCTCGGTCCGCGCCGGCGGCGCGTCGATGCGCGCGTGCACGATCACCTCGGAGCCGAGCGCCTCGCGCAGCTGCACCTGCAGGCGCAGCCGGCGGTCGTCGGCGCCGTCGCGCTCGAGCGCCGCGTCGTGCAGGTCCTCCGGGCGGATCCCGGCGATCAGGTCGCGGCCGGCCCACGCGCGCAGCGCCGGGCGCGACTCGAACAGCTCGCGCTCGAGCGCGAGCGTCTGCTCGCCGAGGCGCAGCACCGGCCCGCGGCCGTTCGCGTCCTCCAGCCGCCCCTGCAGCAGGTTCATCGCGGGGCTGCCGATGAAGCCGCCGACGAACACGTTCACCGGGCGGTCGTAGAGCTCCTGCGGCGGCGCCACCTGCTGCAGCACGCCTCTGCGCATCACGGCGACGCGATCCCCCATCGTCATCGCCTCGACCTGGTCGTGCGTCACATAGATCGTCGTGACGCCGAGGTCGGACTGCAGCCGCGCGATCTCGGCGCGCATCGCGACGCGCAGCTTCGCGTCGAGGTTCGACAGCGGCTCGTCCATCAGGAAGGCGGCAGGCTCGCGCACGATCGCGCGACCCATCGCGACGCGCTGGCGCTGGCCGCCGGAGAGGTTGCGCGGCTTGCGCCTCAGCCACGGCTCGAGGTCGAGCACCTTCGCGGCCTGGCGCACGCGTCTGTCGATCTCGTCCTTCGGGACCTTCTTGAGCCGCAGCCCGAACGCGATGTTCTCGTACACCGACAGGTGCGGGTAGAGCGCGTAGCTCTGGAACACCATCGCGATGTCGCGCTCGCGCGGCGGCACGTCGTTGACGACGCGCTCGCCGATCCGCAGGCGCCCCTCGCTGATCTCCTCCAGCCCGGCGACCATCCGCAGCGCGGTCGTCTTGCCGCAGCCCGACGGGCCGACGAGCACGACGAACTCCTGGTCGCCGACCTCCAGGTCCATCGACGAGACGGCGCGGGTCCCGTCGGGATAGACCTTGCTGACGGCGTCGAACGCGACCACCGCCATATGACGCACCTCCTCACGGGCCTGCTGGCTGGCCGAGCGGCCAACCTCCTCCGGGAAGGGAGCTACCCCGCAGCCGGAGTGCCAAACCGCCAAGAGGCGTCAAGTCGGCGCGCCCGAACGCCGATACGACGGTGAACCACGAGAGGAGCCGGTCGCAGGTGACATCGCAAGGACTGCTCGCGCGGAGGCTCCTCCTCGCCGCCGCCGCCGTCGCGCTCGCGGCGCTGTTCGCCTACGCGCTGACCGGTGTCGGGGGACCGTCGGCCGAGCACATCTTCACCGACGACATCTACATCGGCGTCGAGCTGATCGGCGTGTCGCTGTGCGCCTGGCGCGCCGTCGTGGGGCCCGACCGCGCGGCGTGGTGGTGCATCGCGCTCGGCTTCGCCTGCTGGACCGCCGGCGACCTCGCGTGGGTCACGCTCCCGGCGAGCGGCGACAGCCCGATCACCGAGAGCCTCTACCTCGCCTTCTACCCGCTGTGCGTCGCCGGCGCGGCGCTGCTGCTCGCGCACGGCAAGGAGCGCGTCGCCGCGCGCATGTGGATCGACGGGCTGCTGGCGGCGCTGACCGCGGCCGCGCTGATCGTCGCGCTCGCGTTCAACCCGATCATCGGCGCGACGCACGGCGACGCGGCGGAGGCGGCGGTCAACCTCGCCTACCCGCTGGGCGACCTCGTGCTGGTCGGCTTCGTGCTGATCGCGTTCGCGACGCAGGCGTGGCGGCCGGGGCGCGGCTGGGCGCTGTTCGGCTTCGGGATGGCGCTGTCGGCCGTCGCCGACACGCTCTACCTCTACCAGGACGCCGTCGGCAGCTATCACGATGGCTCGGTGGTCGACGTGCTGTGGCCGACCGCGCTGGTCTGCTGCAGCGTGGCCGCGTGGCAGCCGTGGCGCGCGCCGGCGCCCCGCCACCGCTACGGCATCCAGACGTTCGTCTACCCGAGCGCGTTCGCGGTCGTCTCGCTCACGCTGCTCACCTACGACCACTTCGTGCCGCTGTCGGACGGCGCGGCGCTGCTGGCGACGGCGGCGCTCGTGGTGGCGATCCTGCGCGCCGGCATCACGTTCCGCGACAACACGCAGCTGCTGCGCGCCACGCGCGCCGAGGCGCTCACCGACGGGCTCACCGGCCTGCCGAACCGCCGCCGCCTGATGCTCGACCTCGAGCTCGCGTTTCGCGCTCAGGGCCGCCACCAAGAGGTGCGGCCGGCGACGTTCGCGTTCTTCGACCTCGACGGCTTCAAGGGCTACAACGACACCTACGGGCACGCCGCCGGCGACATGCTGCTCGACCGGCTCGCGAGCCGCCTCGCGGCCGCCGTCGAGGGCCGCGGCCGCGCCTACCGCCTCGGCGGCGACGAGTTCTGCGTGCTGCTCGACGGCCACCTGGCGCTCGACGACCCGCGCTTCGCCGCCTGCGGCGCCGCGCTCGAAGAGCAGGGCGAGGGCTTCCGCGTCGGCGCCTCCTGCGGCGCGGTCGCGATCCCCGACGAGGCCGACAACCCGACGCACGCGCTCGGGCTCGCGGACGAGCGCATGTACGCCGCCAAGCGCAGCTCGCGCGCCTCGAGCCGCACGCAGACGCGCGACGTGCTGCTGCAGGTGCTGCGCGAGCGCGAGCCCGAACTGCATCACCACCTGCACGGCGTCGGATCGCTCGCGGGCGCGGTCGGCAGACGGCTCGGCCTGAGCGCCGAGCAGCTCGACGAGATCACGCGCGCGGCCGAGCTGCACGACGTCGGCAAGATCGCGATCCCCGACGAGATCCTGCACAAGCCGGCCGCGCTCGACGAGGACGAGTGGGAGCTGATGCGCCAGCACACGATCATCGGCGACCGCATCCTCGGCGCGGCGCCGGCGATGCGACCGGTCGCCGAGATCGTGCGCGCCTCGCACGAGCGCTGGGACGGCGCCGGCTACCCCGACGCACTCGCCGGCGAGCAGATCCCCCTCGGGGCGCGCATCGTCAGCGTCTGCGACGCCTTCCACGCGATGACCACGCCGCGGCCCTACCAGCGCACGCTCACGCGCGCGGAGGCGCTCGAGGAGCTGCGTCGCTGCGCCGGCTCGCAGTTCGACCCGGGCGTCGTCGACGCGTTCCACGCCCTCGCGCTCGAGCCGCCGGCGCCCGCGGCCGCCGCGGAGCCCGCCGAGCGTCCGCACGCGCACGAACGCGGTTGACACGCCGCTCCGGGTTCCGGTGTTCTCCTCTGTCACACACGACAGGGGGGTAATGCCATGCGCTCACGCGCTGCGGTCACCGTCCTCGCGCTCGTCGCGCTCGCGCTGTTCGCCGGCGCCGCGACGGCCGCGACCGGCCGATACGTCGCGCTCGGCGACTCGTACACCGCGGGTCCGCTGATCCCGAACCAGAGCCTCAGCCCGCTCGGCTGCCTGCGCTCCGACCACAACTATCCGCACCTCGTGCAGCCCGGATTGACGACCGCGTCGCTCGCCGACATCAGCTGCAGCGGCGCCACGACCGACGACATGTTCGCCGCGCAGTCGACCTCGGCCGGGACCAACGCGCCGCAGCTGAGCGCGCTCACGGCCGACACGCGCGTCGTCACGCTCGGCATCGGCGGCAACGACATCGGCTTCAGCGACATCGTGCTCAACTGCGCCCGGCTGAACCCGTTCGACCCGTGCAAGGACGACTACGTGCACGGCTCGACCGACGACATCTCGGTCAGGATCGCCGCGACGGCGCCGAAGGTCGACGCGGTCATCGCGGCGATCCACGCCGCCTCGCCGGACGCGAGGGTCCACGTCGTCGGCTACCCGGTGATCCTGCCGGCGTCCGGCTTCGGCTGTTGGCCGACCGTGCCGATCACGCCGACGGACGTGCCGTACCTGCGCGCGAAGGAGCTCGAGCTGAACGCGATGCTCGCCGGCCGCGCGGCCGCCGACGGCGCCTTCTACGTCGACACGTACACGTCGAGCGTCGGGCACGACGTCTGCAAGGGCACCGGCACGAAGTGGGTCGAGGGGCTCGTCCCGACCTCGCCCGCCGCGCCGGTGCACCCGAACGCGCTCGGGATGCAGAACACCGCCAGAGTCACGCTCGCGCGCATCAACGCCGTCGGGTACTAGCCGGTCGCAACGCGGTCCGGGGCGCTCCCGCAGACGCCCCGGACCGCCGACGTCACCAGCGGTACCAGCCGCGCCGGCCCCCGGCGTCGGCGGCGCCGCCGACGAAGAAGCCGATCGCCCAGATCACCAGCGCGGCGATCAGGATCCACCACAGCACGTGCGCGGCGAAGCCGAGTCCGCCGAGCAGGACCAACAGGAGCAACAGCACGACCAACGCGATCATCGGAGTCCCCTTTCGTGGATTCGGCCGCACTGTTCCCGCTGGAGCGTGGCCGCATGCGCGGCGTCGATCCGCCAGATGGAGCAGCGCTCGCCGCAGATCCTCGACGCGGGGCCGATGGACGCGCGCGGCGGATCGCCGACCATCCTGTCCATGCAGAGCACTTCACCCATTCGCCGCTACGTGCTGCTGCGGCAGCGGGAACACGACGCGAGCGCGTCGCGCTGGAGCATGGAGCGGGTCGCTCCGTCCTCCCGCGGCGTCGCGCGCGCTCCGCTCGCCGCGCAGCCCGCGAAGCCGGCCGCCGAGCGCGGCTAGCACCCCGCGGCACAAGACTCCCACCCGGCGCGTCCGGCCCACTCC
>DASVFS010000081.1:0-24624 GCA_036379915.1 Conexibacter sp.
GCTCAGCCTGCTGGCGATCGTCGTCGCACGGGCGGTCGCGCGACGGCCCGGGCGCCGTCCGCAGCTCGCCGAGCTGCTCGTGCTCGCCGGCGTCGGCGTGATGGCGTGCTCGCTCGCGCAGACGCCGACGCCCTGGTCCCAGGTCGAGCGGCTGTGGCATGCCCGCCCCCCGCAGGAACGCATCGCCGCGATCAGCACGGAAGTCGTCGACAAGCTCACGGCGCGCGGCGAACCCGTCGCGCTGATGGTGATGCTAGGGCACCGCATCGCCTACGAGCTCGGCCTCGACGACGTGACCCCGTACGCGAACATGGACTCGATGATGACCCGCGAGCAGTGGACCGAGACGCTGCGTGCGCTGCGGCGCGCCGGGGGCCGGAAGGTGATTCTGATGCAGCACTGGCTGTTCCCGGAACGGATCGAGTACCTGCGCAGGGCGGGCTACGTCGGCGCCCGCGAAGCGGCCGGCGTCGGCATCGTGGAGTACGTGCGCCGGGGCTCGTAGCCAGCCGATCCGGCCGGGTCGTTCCGGTAGAGTGGCCCGGTGTCGGCAAAGGCCCCTGACCGGGCTGAGGCCGTCGGGGGATCACGCATCGGAGGCGTCGGGGGACGCATCCGCTCGGTGCCGTCGGCGCACGCGCTCAGCGCAGGCGAGTCCGCATGGCTCGTGGCGCTGCCGTGTGCGCTCGCGCTGCTGGCCGTCGTCGTCGTGCTCGGTCCGCCGCTGGGCAGGGCGCTGTTCGAGCCGACCGGCCACTACGTCATATGGCGGCGCTTCTACGACTTCCAGGGCGTGCGCCCTGAGCCGACCGAGCACGCGCGCTACGTGCTCGCGCTGACCGGCCCGCTGCTGATGCTCGGCGCGACATGGGCCGTGCGGGGCCGGCGCGTGCCGGGCGCGCTCGCCACGGCCGCCTCCGCGGTCACGCAGACGGCGCTGGTCGCGTTCACGGTCGTCTGCATCGTCGCCCAGCGCGAGTACCGGTACGAAGTCGCCTACGTCGGCCCGAGAGGCACGCCGTACACGATCTACTTCACGCTCGCGACGCTCGTCGTCGCGGCCGCGCTCGCGGGCCTGATCGCGCTCGTCGCCGCGCGCGCGACGCTCGCCGAGCGGATCGCCCGCCTCACGCGCGAGACGCCGGCGCGGCGCGCGCTCGCGATCGCCGTGGCGGCGCTCGTCGTGCTCGCCTACCTGCTGTCGGCGTTCAACACCGACGGGACGATCAACGTCGCGCACTCGGCGCTGTGGAACCACACGGCCTTCTACCTCGACGAAGCGTTCTCGATCCTCAACGGCCAGGCGCCGCTCGTCGACTTCCACGCCCAGTACGGCCACCTGTGGGCGTACGTCGCCGCCGGCGGCCTCGTCCTGTTCGGCGCCTCGCTCGGCGTCTACTGCACCATCATGCTCGCCGGCACCGCCGCGCTGCTGGCGGCGGTCTTCGCGACGCTGCGCAGGATCGCCGGCGGCAGCAGCCTGCTGGCGCTCGCGCTGTTCGCGCCGTTCGTCGCGACGAGCTTCTTCATGAAGCTGGGGCCACCGGACAACCGCTACAGCCCGGCGAGCCTCTTCAGCCTCTTCCCGATGCGCTACGCCGGCCCGTACGTGCTGCTGTGGCTGCTCGTGCGCCGCCTCGACGGCCGCGTCGCGCGGCGGCCGCTCCCGCTGCTCGCGCTCGCCGGCCTGGTCGTGATCAACAACCCGGAGTTCGGCGTGCCCGCGCTCGGCGCGACGCTCGTCGCGCTCGCCTGGACGCTGCCGCAGCGCTCGCGGCGCGCGCTCGCGCACCTGGGCCTCGAAGCGCTCGCCGGCGGCGCGATCGCCGTCGCGCTCGTGTCCGTGCTCACGCTCGCGGTCGGCGGCTCGTTGCCGCACTTCGGCATGCTGTTCGAGTTCCCGCGCATCTTTGGCAGCGAAGGGTTCGGCCTGCTGCCGATCCCGTCGGTCGCCTTCCACCTCGTGGTGTACGTCACGTTCGTCGCCGCGATCGTCGTGGCGGCGGTTCGCGGCCTGGGCGCCGAGCAGCGCGAGGCGACCGTCGCGCTCGCGTGGATCGGCATCTTCGGTCTCGGCGTCGGCGCGTACTTCGCCGGGCGCTCGCACCCGCACGTGCTGATCGACCTGTTCTCCGTCTGGTCCTACGCGCTCGCGCTGCTCGCCGTCGTCGCGCTGCGCGCGATCGCGCTGCGGCCGGGGCGCCGGCCCCAGCTGGCGGAGCTGCTCGTGTTCGCCGGGATCGGCGTGACGGTCTGCTCGCTCGCGCAGATCCCGACGCCGTGGTCGCAGATCGACCGGATCCGCAACAGCCAGCCGCACGACGTCCGCGTCAACACGGCGATCGAGGAATCGATCAGAGAACGCACCCGTCCCGGCGAGCCGGTCGCCGTGCTCGTCAGACCGGGCCACCAGATCTCCGAGGACATCGGCATCGTCGACGTCACGCCCTGGGCCAACATCGACTCGATGATGACGGTGCAGCAGTGGACCGAGATGATCCGCGTGCTCGAGCGCTCCGGCGGCCGCAAGCTGTTCGTGCAGCAGGAAACGCTGTTCCAGGAACAGATCGACTGGCTCGCGAAGCGCGGCTACAGAGCGTACGTCGAATGGGAAAGACTGGCGCTCATAGGCTTCAGAAAGAGCTCCTAGCGCGCCCGGTCGCGGCGCGCGAGCTCCGTCAGCCGCCGATGAGCGCGCCCTTCAGGCGCTCGATCGCGTCGACCGGCGTCGGGTCGATCCCGCGCAGGACGGCCAGGTAGAGCGACACGAGGTCGCCGAGCAGCAGCAGCGAGACGAGCCGCTCGAGGCGCGTCTCGCCGCGCGTCTCGACGCGGAACGACGCGGCCGCGCTCGCGCCGATCAGGCCGCGCGTCAGCTCGATCCGCTGGCGGATCCGCGGATGCAGGTCGGAGTCGTCGAGGAAGACGGCGCTGAACTGCCCGTGCTCGGGCGCCCCGACCCAGCCGGCGACCTCGTTGTGGTCGAGCTCCGGCAGCTCGGAGGAGTGCGCGAGGACCTTCGCGTTCTCGTTCAGCTGCGTCTTCCAGCGGTAGGCGATCGGCGCGGTGAGGCCGGCGCCGGCGATCTGCGGGATCGTGCCCAGCAGGCCGCGCGCGAGCTGCTTCGGCAGCGAGTCCTCCGGCCCGTCCGGCCCCCACTCGGCGACGAGCTCCTCGGTGTGCGCGGCCGCGACGTCGATCTCCGAGTGCAGCGCCTCGGAGACGCCGCAGGCGGCCGCGACCTCGAGCGCGATCACGAGCGCGTAGCCGACCGCGGCGCGCGGCTGGAACGCGCCGGGCACCGGGATCACCGGAACGCCCTCGTCGCGCGCGGCGGCGGCGAGCTTGCCGCCGGTCGTCGCGACGACGCGGCGGGCGCCGAGCGCGCCGGCGGCCTCGAACGCCGCCAGCGTCTCCTCCGTGTTGCCGGAGTAGCTCGCGCACAGCACGGTCGCGTCCGGCGTCGTCCACGCGGGCACGCCGTAGTCGCGCATCACGATCAGCGGGCGCGAGGCGCGGTCGCCGAGCGCCGCGCGCGCGAGCGCCCCGCCGATCGCCGAGCCGCCCATGCCGGCGACGATCAGGCCGCCGGGCGCGTCGTGCCGCTCGAGCTTGGCCGACTCGACGCGCCACAGCGCGTCGCGCAGATGCTCGGGGAGCGCGAGGATGTCGTCGAGCTGGTTCGCGACGTCGACCGCGGCGATCGCGGCGCGGGAGAGGCTGGCCGGTTCAGTCAAAACTTGATCGCTCCATCGGGAAGGGACACGTTGGGTGACAGCCGCGCGCCCGCTGCGAGCTGGTTCTCGGCGCCGAGCGTGACGCACTCGCCGAGCACGACGCCCTCGCCGAGCCGCGTGTGGGCGCCGACGCGCGCGCCGGGGCCGACGATGCAGTGCGTCAGCTGGGCGTGCGGGCCGACGACGGCGCCGTCGAGCACGACCGACCCGTCGACGTGCGCGCCCTCGGCGACCTCGACCCCGCGCCCGAGCACGCTGCGCCCGGTCACGAGCGCACCGTCGGCGACGCGCGCGCCGGCTCCGATGAGCGCGGGCCCGACGACGCGACCGCTCAGCTGCGCACCGTCGGCGACGGCGAGATGGGCCGCGTCGTACGCGTCCGTGACGCTCGTCCTGACCGCGCCGTCGAGGATGTCGTACGTCGCCTGCAGGTAGCGCTCGGGCGTGCCGATGTCGAGCCAGTAGCCGGACGCCTCGTAGCCGTACAGGCCGTCGCCGACGAGCGTCGGGAACAGCTCGCGCTCGATCGACACCTGCTGGTCGCGCGGGACGTCGGCCAGCACGTCGCGGTGCAGCACGTAGGCGCCCGCGTTGATCAGGTTCGTGTCGATCTGGTCGGGGCTCGGCTTCTCGAGGAACTCGCTCACGCTGAGGTCGCCGTTGCGGCGCACGAGGCCGTAGGCGGACGGGTCCTCCACCGGCACGAGCGCGAGCGTCGCGCGAGCGCCCGTGCGCTCGTGCTGGGCCAGCTGCGCCGTCAGGTCGATGTCGGTCAGCACGTCGCCGTTGAGCATCAGGAAGCGCTCGTCGAGCAGCGACTCGGCGAACTTGACCGCGCCGCCGGTGCCGAGCGGTCTCGGCTCCTCGACGTAGCGCAGCCGCATCCCGTACGCCGACCCGTCGCCGAGCACGTTGTGCACGCCGGAGGCGAGGAAGCCGCACGAGATCACGACGTCATCGACGCCGTGGCCGCGCAGCCACTCGAGCATGAAGACGATGAACGGCCGGTCGACGAGCGGCACGACCGGCTTCGGGACGGTCGAGGTCAGCGGTCGCAGGCGCGTGCCCTCCCCCCCGGCGAGGATCAGCGCCTGCATCAGCGGGCCGTTCCCGTGCCGACGCCTTCGGCCGCGCGCGGCGGCGCGCCCGCCGCCGTGCGGTCGGCGCCGCGTCCGACGCCCTCGAACGCGAAGCCCGCGGCGCGCACCGCCTGCGCGTCGAGCGCGTTGCGCCCGTCGATCACGAGCCCTCCGCGCATGCGCCGCGCGGCGGTGTCCCAGTCGAGCTGCCCAAACTCCGGCCACTCGGTCACGAGCACGGCCGCGTCGGCGCCGTCGAGCGCCTCGATCGCGCTCGGCGCGAAGTGCACGCCCGGCATCAGCCGCCGCGCCTCCTCCTCGGCGATCGGGTCGTAGGCGCGGACGCTGGCGCCGTCCGCCTGCAGCCGCGCCGCGAGCACGAGCGACGAGGCCTCGCGCATGTCGTCGGTGTCGGGCTTGAACGACACGCCGAGCAGCGCGACCGTCTTGCCGACGAGCGAGCCGAGGTGCTTCTGCAGCTTCGAGATGACGCGCCGCTTCTGCAGTTCGTTGACCTCGATCACCGCCGTCAGCAGCTGGAAGTGGTAGCCCGAGTTGCCCGCCAGCTGCTTGAGCGCGCTGACGTCCTTCGGGAAGCAGCTGCCGCCGTAGCCGATGCCCGGACGCAGGAAGTGCTCGCCGATGCGGCGGTCGAGCCCCATGCCCTTCGCCACCTCCTGCACGTCGGCGCCGGTCTCCTCGCAGACGTTCGCGATCTCGTTGATGAACGAGATCTTCGTGGCGAGGAACGCGTTCGAGGCGAGCTTGACCATCTCGGCGCTGGCGACGTCGGTGCGCACGAGCGGCGCGCCGAGCGGCGCGTACAGCTCGCAGACGGCGTCGCCCGCCCAGTCGCCGTCGTCGCCGACGACGACGCGGTCGGGTCTGCGGAAGTCGGCGAGCGCGCTGCCCTCCTTGAGGAACTCCGGGCAGGAGACGTAGCGGAAGCCGTCCTTGCCGCGCTCGGCGAACGTGCGCTTGATCGACGCGCCGGTGCCGACCGGGACCGTCGACTTCATCACCAGCGCGTGGCGGTCCGACGGCGGCATCGCGTCGACGACCGCGCGCACGGCCGACAGGTCGGCGTCGCCGGAGTACGTCGGCGGCGTCCCGACGGCGACGAACAGCAGCCGGGCGTGCTCGAGCGCGGGCGCCAGCTCCGTCGAGAAGTGCAGGCGGTCGCGGTTGGCGGCGATCGACTCGGCGAGGCCGGGCTCGTAGATCGGCACCTCGCCGCGCTCGAGGCGGGCGACCTTGTCGGCGTCGACGTCGACGCACCGGACCTCGTTGCCGAGCTCGGCGAAGCCGGCGGCGGTGACGAGGCCGACGTAGCCGGTGCCGATGACCGCGATCGGTTCGCGCGCGGAGCTCATGCGGCGGCGAAGACTACTAGCGCAACGGCGAGAAGCCCTGCACGCCGCCGGGTCCGCTCAGCGCCCGCCGAGCCGCGTGAGCGAGCCGGCGATCGCGAGCATCTGGTCGTTCGTGAGTCTCGCCCGCAGCGTGTTCTGCACCCAGTAGGCGGCCTTCGGCGTCTTCCAGCCGACGGTCCGCAGCCGCTTGCCGTCGTAGAACAGCAGCAGCTTCTTGCCGTTGACCGTGCGCGCGTCGCTGGACGGATTACGCAGGATCGGCGGATCCGTCCAGGTCGTGCCCTGGATCCCGTAGTAGTCGCCCTCGAGCGTGTTGTAGGCGACGACGAGCCGGTAGGCCGCCTTCATCTTGCCGTCGGTCGCCTTGATGCGGTAGGCGCGCGGGTACATCAGCTGGCCGTTCGCGTCGCGCGCCGGCTGCATGTAGTGGCGACCCGCGACGATCAGCTTCGGGTAGTAGACCGGGAACCGCATCGCCCCGAGCTGGATCGCGTAGTCCTCGCCCTCCGTCTGGGCGTTCACGAGGCCGTCGAGGCTGGGACCGCCCGCCCCCCGCCGCTTGCCCTTGCCGCCGCCCTTGCCGCCCCCCGCCGGCTGCGCCGTCGGCTCCTTCGGCGGCGGCGAGAGGAACTCGTGACGGACCTGCGCGAGCTGCGCGTCGGTGGCGGTCACGAACGATCCGGCGGAGCTGTTGTCGTAGGTGATCGGGAACTGCACCTGGCGGACCGGATGGCTGATGGAGGCCCCCGCGAGCAGCGCCAGCTTGAGGAACTCCTCCTTCGACTGCAGCGCCGCGTCCGTGCGCATGTGCTTGCCGACCTTGCCCGTCAGCTTGTGCGGGTCGGAGATGAACTGGTCGATGCCGTACTGCGACTTCGCCTGGCGCAGGAAGTCCTGCTGGCGCGCGGCGCGCACGAAGTCGTTGTCGAGGTGGCGGAAGCGGACGTAGTCGAGCGCGCTCTGCCCGCACAGTCTCTGGTAGCCGGGCGGGACGTCGATCTCGGCGTATTGCTCCAGCGCGCCGACGTTCGAGTGGTAGTACCAGCGGTCTGCGTCGACGTAGACGCAGCCGATCGCATCCACCGCGGCGCGGAAGCCCCCGAAGTCGACGTTGATGATGTGGTTGATCGGGATCCGCAGCAGGCGTCTGATGACTCTCGCGGTCAGCACCTCGCCGCCGTCGGTGTACGTCTCGTTGATCTTCGCGCCCTCGCGGTAGCCGCCGTCGGGCAGCTGGAACGTCACCTTGAGGTCGCGCGGGATCGACAGCACCGTCGTCGCGCTCGCCTTCGGGTCGAGCCGCACGAGCATCATCGTGTCCGAGCGCGCGTTTCTGGTGTCGTCGCCGTAGCGGTGATCGGAGCCGATCAGCAGCAGCGTCTGCGGCTCGCCCGCCTGCGCGGGGTCGATGACGCTGCCGGCGCCCGCGATCGTCCCCCCCTGGCTGAGGTCGTCGACGAAGCCCTGCACCGTGTTGAGACCGACGGTCGCGGTGACGCCGGCGCTCAGCACGACGATCGCGAGCGCGGCGAGCAGGAAGCGCAGCCACAGCCCGCCGCGGCGCGGGAACTCCGGCATCACGCCAGCCCTCCGTCGATCGCGGTCAGGCCGGACGCGCCGGCCGCGCGGTCGCGCGCGAGCCACTCCGGCAGCGTGCGCACGAACGCCGTGAGCGCCTCGCGGTAGCGCTGCATCGAGGAGATCGAGAC
The DNA here is from genome assembly GCA_036379915.1 of Conexibacter sp. Taxonomy (GTDB): domain Bacteria; phylum Actinomycetota; class Thermoleophilia; order Solirubrobacterales; family Solirubrobacteraceae; genus Conexibacter. The sequence goes on from DASVFS010000081.1 coordinate 7,899, forward strand.
CCACTCGTCGGGGCCGTGGTGGCCCGCGCCGGTCGGCCCGAACTCGACCGCCGGTATGCCGGCCTCGAGGAACGAGATCGCGTCCGAGGCGCCGTCGCGACCGATGCTCAGCGCCTCGCCGTCGGTGCTGCGTCTCGCCGCGTCGCGCAGCGCGCGCACGTACGGGTTCGTGCGCTCGACGTGCGCCGGCGCGCGCATCAGCGTCTTCGTGACCGTCACGTCCGGCAGCGCGCGGATCTGCGCGAGGATCGCGCCCGGGTCCTGGCTCGGCAGGTAGCGGATGTCGACGACCATCTCGCAGCGGTCGGGCACCTTGTTGAAGACGTCGCCGCCCTCGATCCGGCCGAGGTTGATCGACGGCCGGTCGAACAGCTCCGAGGACTCGCGCGCGAAGTCCATCGACTCGATGCGGCGGAAGACGTCGAACGCCTTCAGCACCGCGCTGTCGCCGAGCCACGGCGTCGAGCCGTGGGCGGCGCGCCCGTGCACGGCGATCCGCATCGCCAGCACGCCCTTCGCCTCGATCCCGATGTGCAGGTCGGTCGGCTCGCCGGTGATCGCGAAGTCCGCGCGCATGCCGCTGCGCACGAGCTCGTCGGTCGAGCGTTCGTCGACGTCCTCCGCCTCCTCGTCGGGCACGCACAGGAGGCGGACCTTGACGTCGCGCTGCGCGGCGCAGTCCTTGACGGCGCACATCATCGCCGCGAGCCCGCCCTTCATGTCGTAGGCGCCGCGGCCGATCAGGCGGTCGCCCTCGACGCGCGGCTCGTACTGCTCCTCGTGGCCGGGCACGACGTCGAGGTGCCCGTGCAGCAGCACGGTCGGGCACGTGTCACCGTCCGCGCCGACGTCGGCGACGAGCACCGGAAGGCCGTTGTGGACGTGCTCGCGCACCGCGATCTCGCGCGCCTCGAGCCACCCCTTCACGAACGCCGCCGCCGCCGCGAGCTCCTCGGGGCGCGAGGTGTCGTAGGCGATCAGCTGCTCCGCGAGGGCGCGTTCGTCGAGCACGATCGGCAGAGGATAAGCGGCTCGCCGGGCGGGCCGCCTGTGCTCACTCGCCGCTCGCGATCCGCTGGAACGCCTCCCAGCGGCGTCTGTCGCGGGCGGCGAGGCGCTGCTCCTCCGAGCCGTCGTCCGCGCTCGCGTAGGCGTCCTCGGCGGCGCGCAGCTTCTCGCTCAGGTCGGCGGCGTCGAGCTGGTCGGGGCGCACCGCGTCCTCGACGAGGATCAGCGCGCGCCCCTCCGCCACCTGCAGGTACCCCTCGCCCTGGGCGTAGCGCACAACCTCCGACTCGCTGCGGTAGAGCCGCAGCTCCGTCGGGTCGAGCATCGCCAGCAGCGGCGTGTGGTTGGCGAGGATGCCGATCGAGCCCGTGGTCGTGCGCGTCGAGATCATCTCGACCTCGTCGTTGAAGACCTCTCCCTCGGGGGTGAGGACCTCGACTGGGAACGTCGTGCGGGCCATCGCGCGCCTCGCCTAGCCCTTCGCCGCCGCGACGACGTCGTCGATCGTGCCCTTCAGCAGGAACACGCGCTCGGGCAGCTCGTCGTGCTTGCCCTCGATGATCTCCTTGAAGCCGCGGATCGTCTCGGCGATCGGAACATACGCGCCCGGGGTGCCGGTGAACTGCTCCGCGACGTGGAACGGCTGCGAGAGAAAGCGCTCGACCTTGCGCGCGCGCTGCACGACGAGCTTGTCCTCGTCGGACAGCTCGTCGATGCCGAGGATCGCGATGATGTCCTGCAGCTCCTTGTAGCGCTGGAGCGTCCGCTTGACGGCGTTCGCGACCTCGTAATGCTCCTCGCCGAGGATGTCCGGCTTGAGGATCGTCGAGGTCGAGTCGAGCGGGTCGACGGCCGGGTAGATGCCCTTCTCCGAGATCGCGCGGGAGAGCACCGTCGTCGCGTTGAGGTGGGCGAACACCGACGCGGGCGCCGGGTCGGTGAGGTCGTCGGCGGGGACGTAGATCGCCTGCACCGAGGTGACCGAGCCCTGGCGCGTCGAGGTGATGCGCTCCTGCAGCTGGCCCATCTCCGACTCGAGCGTCGGCTGATAGCCGACCTGCGACGGCATGCGGCCCAGCAGCGCGGAGACCTCGGAGCCGGCCTGCACGAAGCGGAAGATGTTGTCGATGAACAGCAGCACGTCCTGGCCCTGCTCGCGGAAGTACTCCGCCATCGTCAGGCCGGACAGCGCGACGCGCATGCGCGCGCCGGGCGGCTCGTTCATCTGGCCGAAGACGAGCATCGTCTTGTCGATGACGCCCGACTCCTTCATCTCGAGCCACAGGTCGTTGCCCTCGCGCGAGCGCTCGCCGACGCCGCAGAACGCCGACAGGCCGCCGTGCTCCTTGGCGAGGTTGTGGATCAGCTCCTGGATCAGCACCGTCTTGCCGACGCCGGCGCCGCCGAACAGGCCGACCTTGCCGCCCTTCGCGTAGGGCGCGAGCAGGTCGACGACCTTGATGCCCGTCTCGAACATCTCCGTCGTCGGCGTGAGATTCTCGACCGTGGGAGCGGGACGGTGGATCGGCCAGCGCTCCTCCGCCTCGACGTCGCCGGCGAGGTCGATCGGCTCGCCGAGCAGGTTGAAGATGCGGCCGAGCGTCCCACGACCGACCGGCACCGTGATCGGGCCGCCGGTGTCGAGCACCTCGGTGCCGCGGGCGAGCCCGTCCGTGGAGTCCATCGCGACCGCGCGCACGCGGTCGTCGCCGAGGTGCTGCTGCACCTCGCAGACGAGGATCCCGTCCTCGCCACGGTCGATCGTGATGGCGGAGTTGATCTCGGGCAGCTCGTCGGGGAAGACGGCCTCGATCACGACGCCCTGGATCTCCTCGATGCGCCCGACGTTCTTCGTTGCTGTGGCTGACATGTGTTGGGTGTCTCCTCGGGGAATTCCAGTCGTCGTCTATGCGAGCGCCTCGGCGCCGCCGACGACCTCCATGATCTCCTGCGTGATCTCCGCCTGGCGGGCGCGGTTCATCTCGAGCGTGAGGTCGTCGATGATGTCGCCGGCGTTGTCGGAGGCGCTGCGCATCGCGGTCATGCGCGCGCCCAGCTCCGACGCCGTCGACTCGAGCAGCGCCCGGAAGATCGAGATCTCGACGTAGTCCGGCACGAGCCGCTGGAGGATCTCCTCCGGCTCGGGCTCGTACTCGACGAGCGCGTGGTGGCCGCTCGGCTGCTCGGCCTCCTCGGGCGTGTCCGCCTCGAGGATCGTCGCCTGCTGCAGCGGCAGCAGCGTCTCGCGCCGCACCTCCTGCGAGATCGGCGAGATGTAGCCGTTGTAGAGGATCTCGACGCGGTCGACCTTGCCGTCGACGTACGCGGCCGTGAGGCAGTGCGCGATCTCGCGCGCGTTCGCGTACGTCGGCCGCTCGGTGAAGCCGGTGAAGCCCTGCTCGGGCTCCGTGCCGCGGAACGTCAGCGACGAGACGCCGCGGCGCCCGGTCGCGTAGTAGACGATCTCCTTGCCGGCCTCGCGGTAGTCGGCCGCAGTGCGCACGCCGGCGCGGATGATCTGCGAGTTGAACGCGCCCGCGAGGCCGCGGTCGGCCGTCACGAGCAGCAGCGCGACACGCGTCTCGGTCTCGTGCTCGGAGAGGATCGGCAACGTCGGCACGCTGCCGGCCGCCTCCGCCGCTTGGCGCGTCATCCGCCGGATCGCGCCCGCGTATGGGCGCAGCGCCTCGATCCGCTGCTCGGCGCGGCGCAAGCGCGCCGCGGCGACCATCTCCATCGCGCGCGTGATCTTCTGGATGTTCTTGACCGACGCGATGCGGTTCTTGACGTCTCGTTGGGCCATGGTTAGACCGCTGCGGCCTCCGGCTCGGCAGCCTCCGCGGCGCCGTTCGCGCTCGCGGCCGGCTCGGCATGCGTCGGCCGCACCTCGGGCGCGTCCTCGTCGGTCAGCGGCTGGCCCTCCTCGTCGAGGTCGTAGCCGAAGTCCTCGGCGTAGCGCTTGACGAGCTCATCGACCGCCTGCTGCGTCTCGTCGCTCCAGTCGCCGCCGGCGATCTTGCCGCGGACCTCGCCGCCCTCGGCGTGCGCGCGACGGGTGAGGCCGTCGAGGAAGCGCTCGACTCTGTCGGCCTCGATGCGGTCGAGGTAGCCGTTCGTGGCGGCGAAGATCTGCACGACCTGGTCCTCGACCGGCAGCGGCTGGCGCTCGCCCTGGTTGAGCGTCTTCACGAGCCGCTCGCCGCGCGCGAGCGTGCGCTGCGTGTCGGCGTCGAGGTCGGAGCCGAACTGCGCGAACGCCTCCAGCTCGCGGAACTGCGAGAGCTCGATCTTGATCTTGCCGGCGACCTTCTTCATCGGCGAGATCTGCGCGTTGCCGCCGACGCGCGACACCGAGATGCCGACGTTGATGGCCGGGCGCACGCCCGAGTAGAAGAGCTTCGGCTCGAGGAAGATCTGCCCGTCGGTGATCGAGATGACGTTCGTCGGGATGTAGGCGGACACGTCGCCCGCCTGCGTCTCGATGATCGGGAGAGCCGTCATCGAGCCGCCGCCGAGGTCGTCGTTGAGCTTCACCGAGCGCTCCAGCAGGCGCGAGTGCAGATAGAAGACGTCGCCCGGGTACGCCTCGCGACCCGGCGGGCGGCGCAGCAGCAGCGACATCTGACGGTACGCGTACGCGTGCTTCGTGAGGTCGTCATACACGCACAGCGCGTGTCTGCCGGCGTACAGGAAGTGCTCCGCCATCGCGGCGCCCGCGTACGGCGCCATGAACTTGATCGGCGCGGCCTCGTCGGCCGGGGCGGCGACGATGATCGTGTTGTCGAGCGCGCCGTTCTCGGCGAGCGTCTCGGCGAGCTGCACGACCGTCGCCATGCGCTGGCCGATCGCGACGTACACGGAGACGACGCCGGTGTCCTTGTTGTTGATGATCGTGTCGACCGCGATCGCCGTCTTGCCCGTCTGGCGGTCGCCGATGATCAGCTCGCGCTGGCCGCGGCCGATCGGGATCATCGCGTCGATCGCCTTGATGCCGGTCTGCAGCGGCTCCGTGACCGGCTGGCGCTGGACGACGCCGGGGGCCTTGAACTCGGCCGGGCGGAACTCGGTCGTGCCGATGTCGCCCTTGCCGTCGAGCGGGTTGCCGAGCGGGTCCACGATGCGGCCCAGCAGCGCCTCGCCGACCGGGATCTCGAGCAGGCGGCCTGTGCGCTTGACGGTGTCGCCCTCGGCGACCTTCTGCCAGTCGCCGAACAGCACGACGCCGACGTTGTCGGACTCGAGGTTCAGCGCCAGGCCGGTCACGTCGTGCGGCAGCTCGAGCATCTCGAACGACATGCAGTTCTCGAGGCCGTGGATGCGCGCGATGCCGTCGCCCACCGACAGCACGGTGCCGACCTCGGTCAGGTCCGCCCCGCCGGTGTCGAGGCCCTCGATGCGCGACTTGAGGATGGAGGTGATCTCGTCGGGCTTGATCTGCATGAGAGGTTCGTTGGCTCCTTGACGTGACAGGCGCAGCGGCAGCTAGGCCTGCGCGACGTGCTTGCGAAGTTGGTCGAGGCGATGCTTGATCGAGGCGTCGAGGATCGAGTTGCCGACGCGCAGGACGATTCCCCCGAGGATCGAGGGATCGACCTTGCTGGTCAGCTCGACGCGCTGGCCGGTCTGCTCCCCGATCCGCTCGCCGATCGATCTCACCGTAGCGTCGTCGAGGCCGACCGCGCTGGTCACCTCGACGGGCAGCAGCTGGTTCTCCGAGTCCCACAGCCGCCCGTACTCGTCGCGGATGCGGAAGATCACCGGCATGCGGTGGCGCTCGAGCAGCGCCTCGAGGAAGTTCACGATCGCCGGGTCGGCGCCGTCGACGGCTCTGCGCAGGCCGTCCTTCTTCTCCTCCGTCGAGAAGTACGGGGAGAAGAAGAACACGCGCAGGTCGCCGTTCTCGTTCAAGGCGTCGGCGAACTGCCCGAGCTGCTCGCGCACGAGGTCGAGCTTGCCCTGCTCCTTCGCGACCTCGAAGAGGGCGCGGGCGTAGACCTGGGCGATCTCCTCCACAGCGGCCCCCTACCCCTGATTCCGCTCGCCGGACAGGCCGCTGAAGTCGAGCTCGCCGAGCGCGTCCTCGACGAGCCGGCGCTGGTCGGCCTCGTCGAGCGTCTTGCGCGTGACCTTCTCCGTCGCCAGGACGGTCAGGTCGGCGACCTCGCGACGGATCTCCTGCAGCGCCCGGCGCGTCTCCGCCTCGACGTCGCGTCTGGTCTGCTCCAGCAGCTCCTCGCGCTGCTGCTTGGCGGCCGCCAGCGACTCCTCCTTGGCGACCTCGCCGGCGCGCTCGGCTCTGGCGACGATCTCGTCGGCCTGCGCGCGCGCGTCCGTGAGCCGCTGGCGGTACTCCGCCAGCAGCTGGTCCGCCTCCGTGCGCGTGCGCTCGGCCGCGTCGATCGACTCCTCGATCGCCCGCTGACGCTTGTCGAGCGCGTCGGAGATCGCCGGGAACGCGTACTTGCGCAGGATGAACAGCGTCACGAAGAACGCGAGCAGCAACCAGATCATCAGGCCCACGTCGGGCGAGACGAGGAAGTTGCCGCTCTCCTCCGCGGCGGCCTCGGTGGCGGCGAAGACGGTCGTCATGGCCCTAGGAGAGGAAGAACGCGATCAGGCCGAAGATGAAGGCGTAGAACACGATCGCCTCGGTCAGCGCGAAGCCGAGCCACTGGATGCTCGTGATCTCGTCGCGCATCTCGGGCTGACGCGTCACCGACTCGATGACCTTGCCGAAGATGTAGCCGACGCCGATGCCCGGGCCGACGGTGCCCAGACCGGCGCCGACGCCGAGCGCGATCGCCTTGCCGGCCTTGCGGCCGATCGCCTCGTTCTCGGCGACCGTGGCGGCCAGCGTGTTGATGACGGAGAGGTCCACAGCAGATCTCCTGGTTCGTTAGTGAGACTCGGCGACCGCGCCGCCGAGGTAGATGGCAGTGAGCGTGGCGAAGATGAACGCCTGGAGGGTGGCCACCAGGCCCACCTCGAAGAGGAAGAACGCGATCGCCATCGTGCCGGTGAGCAGGCCGAGCACGACCGATCCGGCGACCGCGAGGTTCAGCAGCACGACCAGCCCGCCGCCCATGAAGAGGATCAGCAGGTGGCCGGCGAGGATGTTCGCGAACAGTCGGACGGACAGCGAGACGAGCCGCACGAAGTGCGAGATCACCTCGATCATGAAGATCGGGATGCGCGCGGCGCCCTCGACGCCCGCCGGAATCCAGCTCGCGAGGTACTTGACCGGCCCCTTCGCGCGCACGCCCTCGACGTGGTAGCTGACCCACACGACGAGCGTCAGCGCGAGCGGGACGGACAGGTTCGCCGTGGCCGCGTAGAGCGCCAGCGACGGGATCTCCGCGCCGAAGATGTTCACCTTGTGCTCGGTGTTCGTCGGCAGCGGCAGGTACCCGATCATGTTCGAGAACCAGATGAAGAGGAACAGCGCGCCGATGAACGGGAACCACTTCTTCGCCATCGCGTCGCTCATGTTGCCGCGCGTGATGTTGTCGCGCATCAGCGAGAAGGCGGCCTCGACGGCGGTCTGCACGCGGTTGGGACGCGCCTGCATGCGTCTGGCGATCCAGACCATCGTGATGCAGGTGAGCCCGGCCGCGAGGAAGACGTAGAAGACGGCCTTGTTGATCGAGAGGTCGAGCCCGCCGATGTGGATCGAGATCCAGGGGTCGAGCTTGAACTCGTTCTGCGGTCTGAAGTGCTCGTTGACCTCGATCGCGAGCGCGCCGGCGGGGCCGGCGAGCAGCAGGCCGAGCGCGGTCAGCGCGGCAGCGAGCAGACGAGCCTTCATGGACGCGGGTTCTCCTTCTCGAACGGGCGCAGGATCATCTGCATGGTGAAGTAGACGGTGAAGAGGGCGATGAAGAGGACGGCGGCTGACAGGCCGGCCTCGTCGCCGACGGCCACCCCGACGGCGAAGATCGTAAGGGCTACGAGCCATCCGCGTCCGATCATCGAGCCGGCCATCAGCCCGACGGTGGTGCGCGCGTCGTCGCTGGCGGCCGCGCGGCGCGCCGTGTACTCCCCGATCGCGCGTTGGCCGGCGTACGTGCCGGCGCCCGCGAGCCAGCCCGCGAGCGGCAGGTCGGTCAACACGAACAGCGGCAGCGCGAGCGCGGCGAGCAGCAGGTCGAACCAGCGCAGGAACGCCATCGGATCAGCCGACCTCAATGCATGCGAAGCAGTCATCTTGCTGCCGTTCTGGCTGGTTCGGGGGAGACATGAAGGGCGTTGCCGCCGGATGCAAAAAGCCCGCACCGGGCGGCGCGGGTGTGCCACGAGCCTGAAGATTTCCTCCATGAGCTCGGACGCTTCGAGTCTACAGAATCGCGCGTGCTTGTAACAACATTGTGACACCCGGCACGCGGTGCGCGCCGGGTGTCACAGCAGCGCGGCTATTTGGCGACGGGCTTGCGGAACAGCGCGACCTCCGCCTTGCGCCGCCGCAGCAGGCCCTCGTGCACGTTGGTGCCAGGGTTGCAGTACAGCGGCAGCGCTCTCACGATCGCTCTCAGGTCTCTCGCCCTGATGGCGCGGCCGATCGTCTCGAAGCCGGGGCCGCCCTTCAGCGCGTTCGGCCCGAGGTTGTAGACGAACGACACGAGCGCGTCGTAGCGGTGCTGGTTGAACGGCAGCGCTCCCGGCCCGCTGAAGACCGCGCGCACGGCCGGCTCGTAGTCGCGGTCGAGGCGCTCGGCGAGCAGTCTCGCCGCCTGCGGCTCGGTGAGGCGTCTCGGCAGCGGCTTGCGCGTCTCCCCGTAGCCGATCGTGATGACGCCGGTCCCGTCGTCGTACGGTCTCGCGCGGAAGCTCTCGAAGCTCTTGATCAGCTGCAGGCCGGCCGGGCCGATCTGCATCGCGCCGGGGTGACCGTCGACGGCCGCTCTCGCCCGCGCTCTTCTCGTCGCCGCTCTTCTCGTCGCCGCTCTCGCGACGGGCACGCCGTCGCCGTCCGCGGCCGCCGCGGCTCTGCGCGCCGCCGCGCGCGCTCTCATCGCGGAGCCTCTCGCGCCGAAGCGACGGCGCAGCGCGGCGAACGTCTTCGGTCCGACGACGCCGTCCACCTCGAGTCTGTGGCGTGTCTGGAACGCTCTGACGGCCGCGACCATCTTCGGGCCGTACGTGCCGACTCTCTCGGCGACGTCGAAGTCCTGCGGCAGCAGTCTCGCGCGCACGAGGTAGACCTGCACGGTGCGCACGGCCTCGGAGCGGTCGCCCGGGTTGATCGGATCGCTTCTGAGCCGCGCGAGGATGCTCAGTCTCGCGCCCTCGGCTCTGCAGCAGATGTGCTGCGACTCGTTCGTCGAGGCGCCGTACGGTCTGAACGGCTCGCAGCCGAGCTTCGCGAACTCCGCGATCACGCGCGGGACGTCGGCGTCCGGCCAGTCCATCCCGCACTGCATCGGGTCGAGCCTGCGCCCGACCGGGCCCGGGAACGCGCGGCTGTCCGAGCACAGCTCGTGCGTGCTCTGGCCCGCCGGGTTCGGCGTCCCCTTGATGCCGGCCTCGGCGCCGCGCCCCGCCGCGGCCAGCGCCACCAGCTCGGCCTGCGAGTGCTTCCCGTGCGCGTGGAGGATCGCGAGCGCGTCGGGCTCGGACCCCCGGTAGATGGTCACCGGCGCCGACCCGGTGCGGCGCATCACCTCGCGCACGAACGGCGCCAGCTCAGCCGGGCACGGACACCCGGCGATCTCGACGAAACGCGGCATGCGATCCCTCCCGCTCGGACGCGCTCCGCCCACGCGAAGCGCTTTCCGAGAAGCTAGGAGATCGATGAACCGCTATGCCGCAGTGAATGCGCGGCGCCGCGCCGAGTCGTTCACGTGCGCTGCTGCGGCTCGAGCGCCGGGAACTCCCCCGTCTCGAGCTCCCGCTCGACCTGCTCGACGATCTCGTGCTCGGTCGTGTCGGGGTCCGCGCGCCGCAGCTGCCACGCGCGCAGCCGCTTGAGCTTGAGGATCTCGAGCACGACCACGAGGTAGACGCTCGCCGCCAGCACGAACAGGAACAGCCCGCTCATCACCAGCGACCAGCCGAGGTCGAGGTTGCCGTGGTTGTCCGAGTACGGGACGAAGCGCAGCGCGACGGCCAGGCCGGCCAGCAGGAACGTCCACGCGTAGAGGTACAGGACGGTGCGCCGCTGGCTGAAGCCGATCCGCGCCATGCGGTGGTGGAAGTGGTGGGCGTCGGCCGACCACGGCGCGCGTCTGTACTTGAGCCGCCGCGCGATCACGAAGCTCGTGTCGAGGAACGGGACGGCCAGGATCGCGAGCGGGCCGACGAGCGCGATCAAGGCGTTCGTCTTGAGCGAGCCCTGCACGGCCGTGCAGCCGAGCAGGAAGCCGAGCAGCATGGCGCCGCAGTCGCCCATGAAGACCGACGCCGGGTGGAAGTTGTGGATCAGGAAGCCCAGCGCGGCGCCGGCGACGATCGCGGCCAAGACGCCGGCGCTGGTGCGACCCAGGTCGAACGCGATGATCGAGAAGGCGACCGCGCTGATCGCGCACACGCCGGCGGCGAGGCCGTCGACGCCGTCGGAGAAGTTCACGACGTTCATCAATCCGACCATGCCGATCACCGTGAGCGCGCCGCCGAGCCACGTGCCGAAGTCGAGCGCGCCGAGGAACGGCAGCGTGACGTGCTCCACGCGCACGCCCGCGAGCACCGGGATCAGCGCCGCGAGCAGCTGCCCGGCGAACTTGATCGCCGGCGACAGCTCGTGGGCGTCGTCGGCCGCGCCGATCGCGGCGATCGTGACGGCGCCGAGCAGGATGCCGGTCGTCTGCTGGTCGACGGGCAGCCAGATCAGCGCCGCCACGAGCACGCCGGCGAGGATCGCGAGGCCGCCCAGCAGCGGCGTGCGGCGCGCCGCGAGCCCCCGCTCGCGCGGCTCGTCGACCGCGCCGACGCGTACCGCGAGCCGCGCCACGAGCGGCGTCAGCAGGGCGGCCACGGCGAGCGCGACGAGGAAGGCGTAGAGAGCGTCAAGCTCGCCCACGGGCGAATCCTGACACCCGCCGCCGTCAGACGGGGGCGACCGCGCTCAGGTGCGGGTACAGCGGATACCGCTCGGCGATCGCGCGGACGCGGTCGGCCAGCTCGTCGCGGCGCGCGTCGAAGTCGGGGCCGAGCGCGGCCGCGATCACGCGGCCGATCTCCGCGAAGTCGTCGAGCTGCACGCCGCGCGTCGCGAGCGCCGGCGTGCCGATCCGCAGGCCGCTCGAGACCATCGGCGGGCGCGGATCGAACGGCACGGCGTTGCGGTTCACCGTGATGCCGATCTCGTGCAGACGGTCCTCGCCCTGCTGCCCGTCGAGCTCGGACTCGCGCAGGTCGACGAGGATCAAGTGCACGTCGGTGCCGCCGGTGAGGACCGAGACGCCGTGTCCGGCTTCGAGCACCTCGGCGCCGACCGCCTTGGCGCCGTCGAGGGTGCGCTGCTGGCGCTCCTTGAAGGCGTCGCTCATCGCGATCTTGAACGCGACCGCCTTGCCGGCGATCACGTGCTCGAGCGGGCCGCCCTGCTGGCCGGGGAAGATCGCCGAGTCGATCGTTCTCTGATGCTCGGCTCTACAGAGGATCAGGCCGCCGCGGCCGCCGCCGATCGTCTTGTGCGTCGTGCTCGTGACGACGTCGGCGTGCGGCACCGGCGACGGGTGCAGGCCCGCGGCGACGAGCCCGGCGAAGTGCGCCATGTCGACCATCAGCAGCGCGCCGACCTCGTCGGCGATCTCGCGGAAGCGCGCGAAGTCGAGCTGGCGCGGGTACGCCGACCAGCCGGCGAGCAACAGCTGCGGCTTGCGCTCGCGCGCGACGCGCGCGAGCTCGTCCATGTCGATCAAGCTCGTCTCGCGATCGACCTGGTAGGGCGCGATGTCATAGAGGCGGCCCGAGACGTTGTTTCTCATGCCGTGGCTGAGGTGACCGCCGTGCGCCAGCTCCAGGCCCATGATCGTGTCGCCCGGCTGCAGCAGCGCGTGGTAGACGGCCGTGTTGGCCTGCGCGCCCGAATGCGGCTGGACGTTCGCGTGCTCGGCGCCGAACAGCTCCTTCGCGCGGTCGATCGCGAGCTGCTCCGCGACGTCGACCCACTCGCAGCCGCCGTAGTAGCGGCGACCCGGATAGCCCTCGGCGTACTTGTTCGTCAGCACGCTGCCCTGACACTCCAGCACCGCCTGCGGGACGAAGTTCTCCGAGGCGATCATCTCCAGCGTGCGCTGCTGACGCTCGAGCTCCCTGCCGAGCACGTCCGCGATCTCCGGGTCGACGTCGGCGAGCGGGCGGGTGAAGTAGTCGGGCGGCAGCTCGGTCATGCGGAGGTCTCCGTCGCGCCGATGGCGCTCTCGATTGCGGTGATCTGGTCGACGCGGCGCGCGTGGCGGCCGCCGTCGAAGTCGGTCTGCAGGAAGGTCGCGACGATCGCGTCGGCCGCGTCGGGGTCGAGGCGCGCCCCCGACAGCGTCACGACGTTGGCGTCGTTGTGCCGGCGCGCCATCTCGGCCTCGCCGGCGTCGTGCGCGTTGACGGCGCGGATCCCCGGAACCTTGTTGGCGACGATCGCGACGCCGTTGCCGGAGCCGCACACGAGCACGCCGCGGTCGGCCTCGTCGTCGGCGACCATGCGGGCGGCCGTGAACGCGTACTGCGGATAGTCGACCGACTCGGATCCCTCGGTCCCGACGTCGACGACGTCGTGGCCGGCGGCGGCGAGCGCGGCGACGAGGCGATCCTTCAGCGCGAAGCCGGCGTGGTCGGAGGCGAGCGCGATCCTCATGGACGGCCGACGATACCAAGGGCCCTGGCGACGTCCGCGCGCGGCACGGCGCCCTCGCGGACGACGCTCCACTCGCCGGTGTCCTCGAAGCGCTGCAGGTCGATCACGGTGGAGGGCGTGCCGGGGAGCGGACCCGCGTCGAGCACGAGGTCGGCGCCGAGCCGAATCGCTTCCGGGACGTCGCTGACCACCCGCGCATCCGCTCCCCCGGACGCGTTCGCGCTCGATTGGAGGACCACGAGGGGGACGGTCTGGAGCTGGGGCACGATCGGGATGCGCACGCCCAGCACGCCCCCCTCCCCAGCCGGACCAGCCGCGAGCGGGAACCGGCCGCGTGGGTTCGGGACGAGCAGCGTCACGCCGCCCGGCGTGAGCGCCTTCGCGACCGCACGAGTCCGCGACCCCAGCTCGGGCAGCGCCGCCAGCGCGGCGTCGCGGTCGAACCACATCACGGCCGCCGGCTTGTCGGCCGGGCGCCCCTTGAGCGCGTAGAGCTTGGCGACCGCATCGGCGTTCTCGGGATCGCACGCGAGCCCGTAGACCGTGTCGGCCGGGAACACAGCCACCCCGCCCCGCTCGATGCACGCGGTGAACGCGGCGGCGTCGCTCACCGCCGCCCCACCACGACGCGCTCGATCCCGGCGAGGTCGCGCTCGACCTCGACCGAGCTCGCGCCGGCCTCGCGCAGCAGCCCGCCGACCGTCTGCGCCATCCCCATCCCGACCTCGATCGCGACGAGCGGCGCGCGGCGCATGGCCGCCGGCACGAGCCGCCGCACGATCTCGAAGCCGTCGAAGCCGCCGAAGACGGCGACGTCGGGCTCGGCGGTGACCTCCGGCTGCAGCGTCGACAGGTCGCGCTTGGCGACGTAGGGAGGATTGGACAGCACCGCGTCCAGCTCCCCCGGCACCGCGTCGAGCAGGTCGCCCTGCACGAACGTCACGTCGAGCTGGAGCGCGTCGGCGTTCGCGCGCGCGACCGCGAGCGCGTCGGCGCTCACGTCCGCGCCGATCACCTCGAGGTCCGGCCGCTCGTGCTTCAACGCGAGCGCGATCGCCCCGCTGCCGGTCCCCACGTCGACGACGCGCGCGCCCGGCGGCAGCTTCAGCGCGGCCTCCACGAGCCCTTCGCTCTCCGGTCGCGGCACCAGCACCCGCTCGTCGACCGTCAGCTCGATGTAGCGGAACGCCCGCTTCCCCAGCACGTAGGCGACCGGCTCGCGCGCCCTGCGCCGCCGCAGCAGCTCGGCGAAGCGGTCCGACTCGGCGAGCGTCAGCTCGCGCTCGGGCGCGAGGTGCAGCTGCGTCCGCGTGGCGCCCAGCGCGTCGGCGAGCAGCAGCTCGGCGTCGAGGCGCGGCGTGTCGCAGCCGGCGTCGCGCAGCTCGGCCGTCGCGATCGCCAGCGACATTCGCACCGACGGCCCGTCGGCGAACTGCGGCTCCCCCAGCTCCGGCATCGGTCCCCCTCGGTCATGCAACCGCCTGGGCCTCCAGCCGGCGGCGCTTCTCGTCGTCCTGGAGGGCCGCGCTCAGCTCGTCGAGCTCGCCGCCGAGCACCGCGTCGATGTTGTGGACGGTGAGCTTGATGCGGTGGTCCGTCACGCGGCCCTGCGGAAAGTTGTACGTGCGGACCTTCTCCGCCCGCTGGCCGGAGCCGACCTGCGCGAGGCGGTCCGCGGCGAGGGCGGCCTGCTGCTCGGCCAGGGCCCTCTCGTAGAGGCGCGCGCGCAGGACCCGCATCGCCTTCTCGCGGTTCTGCAGCTGCGACTTCTCGTCCTGCATCGAGACGACGATCCCGCTCGGCCTGTGCGTGATGCGGACCGCCGAGTCCGTCGTGTTGACCGACTGGCCGCCGGGGCCGCTGCTCCTGTAGACGTCGATCTGCAGGTCCGACTCGTTGACGTCGACGTCGACGTCTTCGGCCTCGGGCAGCACCGCGACCGTCGCGGTGCTCGTGTGGATGCGTCCCTGCGTCTCCGTCTCGGGGACGCGCTGGACGCGGTGCGTGCCGCCCTCGTACTTGAAGACGCTGTAGGCGCCGGAGCCCTTGATCGCGAACGCGTACTGGCCGTCGCCCTCGGACAGCGCCTCGGTCTGGAAGCCGCGGCGCTCGGCGTAGCGGTTGAACATCCGGTAGAGGTCGCCGGCGAAGAGGCCTGCCTCGTCGCCGCCCGCGCCGGGACGGATCTCGACGATCACGTTCTTCTCGTCGTTCGGGTCGGGCTCGACCATCGCGAGGCGGATCTCCTCGTCGAGCGCCTCGATCCGCTCCTTCGCCGTCGTCGCCATCTCACGCAGCTCCGGATCCTCGCCGGACTCGGCGAGCAGCTCCCGCGCGCCGGCCTCGTCGTCGACGGCGCGGCGCCACTCCGCGGCCAGTCTCGCCGCCTGTTCGAGGCTCGCGTACTCCCGCCCGACGGCGGCGTAGCGCTCGCGGTCCCCGATCACCTCGGGGTCCGCCATCTGGCGCTCCAGCTCCGCGAAGCGGGCCTCGATCTGTTCCACGAGCTGCTCGATCATCGGATGCCGAGTCTACGCAGCACGTGGACCACGCGGTCGGGTCGCTCCGTCAGCTGGCGGTACGTGAAGCGCACGACGCGCCAGCCGTTCTCGGTCAGCACCGCATCCCGCTCGCGATCGCGCTCGAAGGCGTCGCGGGTGCGGTGCCAGACCCATCCGTCCAGCTCGACTGCCACCCGCTGGGCGCGCCACGCGGCGTCGATGCGGAAGCCCTCCACGAGTGCCTGCGTGGCCGGCTTCGACAGTCCGGCCCGCTGGGCGAGCCGCAGAAAGGCATCCTCGAGGACGGAGTCGGTGGCGGAGAGCCCGAGCGCCGCGTGCTCCGCGATCGCCTCCCTCAGCGCTCTGTGGCCCCGGCCGGTGCGGCCTCGCGTCCTCGCCATGGCCGCCTCGACCGCTCTGAGGTCGAACGTGCGGTTTCGCTCGGCCTCCTTGATCGCTCGCGCGAGGTGGTCATGCGGGATCCGGCCGGCGAGGTCCACGAGCGTGCGGGCCACCGTCGTGGTCGGGATGCCGTGGACGGTTGTGACGTCTTCGGCGTCGAGGACGCGTGTGCGGTGGACCTGGATCCCGGGCTCGTCCGGCCGGTTCGCCGTCGTTGTCACGTCCACGCGTGCGTGGTTGGCCGGCCGCAAGTCGTGCAGCCCGGCGGCGTCCCGATGGCTCAGCACCGCCTCGGGCCCCACGGCCAGCACCGCGGCGAGCCACCGCCCCTCCCATCGCAGCCGCGCGTGCCCGACCGCATACACCCCTCGATGCAAGCGGATCAAGCGCCCGCCGCGTACCCGATCCCGGATCGTGGTCGGCGACACGCCGGCCTCGAGGAGCTGGCCGCGGGAGACCACCCCCCATTGCTCAGCCGCGAGCGCCCCGATCACGCGATCTGTGTCGTTCTGGGGGTCCATACGACCCCCGGAGTGACACAGCTCGGGAGGTTCGCCCCGTTAGGCGACGACCTCGACGCCGACGAGGTCGTCGGCGCGCTTGGTGAGGAGGTCGGGCTCGGCCGCCAGGACGGCCTCGAGGGCGGCGATCGCGACGGCGAGCTGGGCGCGGTCGGGTTCGCGGGTGGTGAGGTACTGGAGCTGGATGCCGGGCCACATGATCGCTCGCACCCAGCGGCGTCTGCGGTGTCTGCCGGACAGCTTGATCAGCTCGAACGAGATGCCGGCGATCAGCGGCACGCCGATGATCCGGGACGCCACCAGCAGGTACCACTCGGGCAGGCCGAGCGGGGCGAAGACGAAGATCGCCACGACCATCACGATCAACAGGAAGCTGGTGCCACAACGCGGATGAAGGCGCGAGAAGCGCTGCGCGTTCTCGGGCTCGAGCGGCAGCCCGGCCTCGTAGCAGGAGATCGTCTTGTGCTCGGCGCCGTGGTACTCGAACACGCGGCGCAGGTCGCGCA